>WFRI01000030.1 GCA_015486615.1 Candidatus Omnitrophota bacterium
AACCAGAAGGATACACCCTTTTTTATTCCTTATCAAGAAAACGGACACACAATATTTTACATTACCTTCTCTGGAATTTTCCCAAAATTCTCAAGAGGCTAACTCGAGTAAATTCAAGATGCAAAGATGCAATCTACAAGCTGCGGGATTCAATCTATTTCATTTTCTCTTTGATTTTAATTTCGCTAACTCATTGTCTCTTTATCACTTATGTCAAATTAACTCTAAAAAGGGGAGATGGCCAACTCTTTTGTAACTATCGACGCAATCAAACAGAGAACAATCAGAATGACAAAAATAGTATTGGACACCTTTGTGTTCAGGGCAGGAACGCCGCCAATCTGGCCGATAATAGACTTAACATGTTCCTTTTCTCTTTTGAATTCATCTATCTCTTCTCTTAAATCTTTCAGTTCTTCATTAGCCTGCTTGTCTTGCTTTTTACTCATTTGCCCTCCACAGAATTGGTGCACTTTGCCTGCGCCTCTTGGAAAGTGCCTGCGAATATTAGGAGACAGTAATCTCTTTATGTTTACGCCGCTGTTTCTATAAAGCGCCTTCGTCTATAAATCTTCCGTCATCCCTCTGACTGCCAAGCTTATAAACATTTTTCTCAAGCCATCCTATTCTTACTGCCTGCGGTTTATCAAAGTCAGAGACGTAAGGTTTTATATCTAAAAGGGGAGTTCCGTCAATTACATCAACATCTTCTATATATAACAAACTGCCTTTAATTTTGTTCAGCCTTACCACCGAAATACCAATTGGATTGGGCCTTTTAGGAGCACGAGTAGCAAATATGCCATGAAGATGATTATCCATATAAGGCTTAACTTTCAGAGAATACCCCTTTACCAAATGGAAGTGATAAACCAAAATAATATGCGAAAAACCGCCTAAATCCTTTATGCCCTGACGGTATTCTTTATCAAGAGACACACTCCCTTTAATTCCCTTTGCCCCTTCCGGCTGAATAGGAGCGCCTTTAGAGGTCTTAAGGGGAGAATGAATTACCCCAATTGGTCTATAAATTATTTCTTCCGCCGTAAATTTATTCCTTATGTAACTGTGTGTTTGGCCCTGTCATTTATGTGCTCCCGCAGACAGCAATACATCTATCCCCTGAGAAGCAGTTTTAGCATCGGCAATAGCAGTTACGGCATCTAAATTTACATTCGCGATATCTCCACCGGCAAACACTTTAAATAAAAACAATACAATCATAAGTTAACAACATTATGAGGATTGCCTGACATAAAGCCAAGAATATTATCTGCTGTGGTCTCTAATATCCTTTCTAATGCCTCCTGGCTATAGAACCCTATATGGGGAGTAAAAACAACATTGTCTCTGCTTAAAAGAATATGGCCTCTAACAAGATTTGCCAGTGATTCCAATTTCTTCTTGTCGTAAAGAAGCTGTTTTTCTTCTTTAATCAACTCCTCCCCTTCTAAAACATCCAATCCTGCCCCCCGCAGAATCTTTTTGTTCAAAGCTTCTATTAACGCCTCAGGATCTACAACTTCTCCCCTTGATGTATTTATCAATACAGCTCCCTTTTTGATTAACTTTATATTTTCTTTGTTTATTAAATGGTGAGTGAACTTGTTGTGAGGGACATGTAAAGTAATTATATCCGAATTTTTTAACAATTCTCCAAACGTTACATATTCAAACCCCATAACTTCAGCCAAAAATTTATCCTGATGAGCGTCAAACGCCACAACATCCATTCCAAATCCTTTAGCAATCCTTATGACATGCAAACCAATGTGGCCTGCCCCAACTACCCCCAGAGTTTTCCCCTCAAGGTCAAAACCTTTCAGTCCCTCTATAGAAAAATCTCCCCTCAATGCCCTCAGGTAAGACTTGTGGACATTTCTTGATAAAGAAAGAATTAGCGCAAATGTATGCTCAGCCACAGTATTCTCTCCATAAAAAGGGACATTGGATACGGCAATCCCTTTCTTTTTACATTCTCTTAAATCGATATGGTCAAATCCAGTGGAACGGGTAGCAATAAGTTTCAGCCCCGGAAGTTTAAATATTACTTCTTTGTTAATTTTTGAGTATATAAATACAGAAATTACTTCATACCCTTTAACCTTTCCTGCATTCTCTAAACTAAGAGGCTCTTTGAAAAAATCTAAAGACATATTCTTTAACCTTTTTCTCAACAGCCTCTTCTCCCAGCCTTTAATCTCAAAAAACGCTATTCTTGGCATTATTCAAATACCTCCCTTAGATACTTCTTTATGTTTGTGAAAACCATAGAAACATTATTATACCACCAAAATACATTATGACAAAGCTATTCCAATTTGAGGTAACGCAAGTAAAATTGTGTCCGTTTTCATAGGTGACTTTCTCCCAGTTGATTAAACCTTCTAAAAGGGTGCTCCTTATATTTTACATTACCGCGGGATAACAAGTTTATTTTCTCCCACTATTAAGTCTCTGCGTCAAAGATAAGCCAGCAACAGACTTAACTTTTTTAGATATGCCTCTTACTAAGCAACATAGACGCAATACGTCCAACTCTTTTTGAAGTTTTTCACATCTGGCCATTAACAACACCGCCATTAAAGTTGTTAGCTATGAACGTCCTATGCTCGAAGGGGGAACCTGGACGTAAAAATAAGTAAAACCTTCGCAACAAAAGCGAAGGTTTTTTATTTCTTGCGAACACTGAAAACAATTCATTTTTATCTATATTTTGGTATAATGAAACTGTCACTTATATAATAAGGAGGAAAAATGCAGATGGTTACTACAAAAACTAAACGATCGAGCAAACAACAATTACTAAACGCTATCTTTGAAAACACCGCTCTACATGGCAAGAAACTTTTTATAGACTCGAAAAGAACCTGCCAATGCCCTCCAAATCATATAAATTGTATGAGCGCTAAAGAATGGATGAAAAGCCAACTTGGCGTATGGCGTTTTACTTATGAATCTAGAGATATCCGTGATAAAAATAAACATCCAGCTACATTCCCAATTTCTTTGTCGAGAAAAGTTATTGAATTATTTACGCACAAAGGTGAATTAGTTTTAGATCCCTTTGTAGGAAGTGGTACAACTTTAGTAGCTGCCCGTGATTTAGCACGTAATGCAGTTGGATTCGACTTGCAAAAAAAATATATAGAACTGTGTGCGAAACGCCTTTCACAAGATTACATATTCGGAGGCTCTCAAATTGCAATTCAAGACGATGCACGCAATATAAATAAATATCTTGAACCTGAAAGTGTGAGCTTAATTTGGACATCTCCTCCTTATGCTAATTTGCTTAACAGAAAGAGAAAGAATAAATCTCGTAAGGACAGAATTAACAGCCAATATGGAAAAGTAGAACAATATTCTCAAGACTCGCGGGATTTAGGAACAATGCCATTGGAAAAATTTGCAACAACTATGGGTGATATTTTTGAATCTTTGTTACCATTACTTCGTCCTAAAGCCCACTGTGTAATAAACATCTCAGATATGTGGTGGCAGGACAAAAGAATAACAATCCATATTGCTATTGTTGAAGAATTAAGAAAGCGTGGATATGAATTGCGAAACACGATAATTTGGGATAAAACAAATATTGTTAACCGAATAGGCATATTTGGTTGGCCTAGCAACTATATCACAATGGGGGTAACATATGAATACCTTCTAGATTTCTGGAAACCACCTAAACAGGCAATCTAATGGACCTTTTTTCTAAAGAACAATTAATCAAAAAATTAAGAGAGATAAAATCTAAAGGATGGATATGTAATGCACGCCCAGGCAATGCCGGAGGAGTAGGAAACACTCTAGAAGACCTATTGGGTATCCAAGAAAACAATCTACCAATACCCAATGCTGCAGAATGGGAATTAAAATGCCAACGTAAGAATACAACATCTTTAACAACTCTCTTTCACATGGAGCCTTCACCAAGAGCTATACGATTTGTTCCCAATATACTGTTGCCTAAGTATGGTTGGAAACATCAAACAATTAATGACGAAATGAGCTTTCGTCAAACAATTACTGGCTCATCCAGATCCGATAGAGGTTTCAAAGTAGTCGTTGACCGAATTGCTCAAAAAGTTCTAATCTCATTTGACTCTAAGGCTGTTGACCAAAGGCATTCTGAATGGTTAAAAATGGTTGAACAACGCGTTGGTCTAAAAGAACTTAATCCTCAACCTTATTGGGGTTTTGACGATTTATTTCATAAGGCTGGAACAAAACTGTTGAACTGCTTTTATATTCGTGCAGAAACAAAGCGCGAGAAAGGAAAAGAATATTTTTGGTATAAAGACATACTAATCCTTCAGAAATTTAGCCTTGAAGGTTTTCTAAAAGGAATTGAAAACGGTTTTATTTATATAGATTTTGATGTCAGGACAAAACATAACCATGGCACAAAATTCAGATTAAAACAAGATAAACTCCCAGAATTATACGAAAATATTACTTACATTGAATAATCTCCTCCCAGCCGAAAAAAGATATTCCTCCCCGTAAAACGGGGTAAATATTATAAAAAATTTTCATTTTGCCCTTAAAAGCCCGACGAAAGCGGGTGCCTGAGGAAGGCTATCTCCTAAGGCTCTTTTTCTTGCAATGGTGAATAGTATTAGACAGGGTAATTGGAATAAAACTTGAAATATTTGGCTCCCCGGCGAGGGCTCGAACCTCGGACATGTTGGTTACAGATATACCCCTAAGTTTCCTTAGAGCCTGGACTATCTCTTTTCCGCTCCGAAATTTCGGAGGACGGAACTGGGCGCTTCGCCCCGCTTAACACGGGACTACTTCCTTGCGGAATAGTCTCTGCACCTGCCTTCGTTAAAACTTCGGCACGCAGGTTTTCTACCCCACTTATACCAAAGATTAACAAAGGATTGGCTCAGGATTACCATCTCTAACCTTTATACGGGTTAGAGTACAGGCTTCCCTGAATTCACCCAGTTTTTCAACTATGGTTTCCCATAGAAGCTGCCATTTTGGACCCTTCGATTCAGTCCCCTTACCGGTTCCTTCTCTCAGGATCAATTCGACTACATGTTTTTCTTCGAAAGACGTAAGTCTTATTGACAGCCAACCGCTCTACCAACTGAGCTACCGGGGAAATTGTTTTTTAATAGAACAGAACTTTTACCACAAGACTAAAACTATCTTTGTTGAATGACTTAATTCTTTAGCAATTCTTTCTATCAGCAACAGTAACCCGCTATTGATAATTCTCTCTAACAAAACAGATTATATCTTATTTTGACTTTTATGTCAAGTTTCGCTATTTTACGGTAACGCAAGTAAAATTGTATCCGTTCTTATAAACCGGACTTCTGCAGATAGATGAAGAATCCTGAAAATTGTTACAAAGTCCCTAATTCTATTTTTTCTTAGTGCCCTTAATTGTCAATAGTAGATATTTGCCTTCTTTATTCTTTGATTCTCTTATCCTATAGATTCCCCATAGGTTATAATTAAACGCCGCCATTATTATCCAGTTGTTCAGGATGGTGCTTAACCACTTTGGCCTGCACCATATATATAACATCTTCAGCGATATTGGTGGCATGGTCTGCAATTCTTTCTAAATGGCGGGCAATTAGAAGAAGAGGTATGGCCCGGGGAGCAGTGGTGCCGTCTTTAATTATGTAGTCGTTGACTAATTCTTCGTAGACTAAATTCCGCAGTTCGTCTGCCTGAGGGTCAGAAAGAATAACTTGTTTTGCTGTGTCCTGGTCCCTATTGACGAAAGCATCAATTGCGTCTTTTACCATTCTTTGTGTTACTTTGGTTAGTTTCGGTATATCTATTAAAGGTTTGAGCAGAGGCCGGCCGGCCAGTTCTTTAACCATCTGGGCAATGTTAACCGCTAAATCCGCTATGCGTTCAAGCTCGGCGTTAATCTTCATCCCGGTAGTAATAAACCGCAGGTCCCCTGCCATTGGCTGGTGTAATGCTAAAAGGTCTATTGCCATTTCTTCAATCTTAAGTTCTTCTTCGTCAATCTCTCTGTCCTCGTCAATCACAGACTGGGCTAAACCGCTGTCTTGTCTTTTTAATGCTTCTGTCGATTTGTGTATGGAGGATTCAACCATTGCGGCCATCTTGAGCAATTCTTTATTCATTGAATCTAACTCTTCATCAAAACGTCTCTCTTTCATCCGTCACCCCTTTTGATTTATCCAAATCTTCCGGTAATATAGTCCTCAGTGACTTTCTTTGAGGGCCGGGTAAACATTCTGTTAGTTTCATCATATTCTACCAGTTCTCCAAGCATAAGAAAAGCAGTATAATCAGAAATTCTGGCCGCTTGCTGCATATTGTGAGTCACAATAATAATTGTGTATTTCTTTTTTAAGCCCTGAATCAACTCTTCAATTTTTAAGGTTGCTGTAGGATCTAAGGCAGAGGCCGGCTCGTCCATAAGCAGTATTTCCGGCTCAACTGCCAGGGCCCTGGCAATACACAGCCTCTGCTGCTGGCCGCCGGAAAGAAAAGTGCCTTTTTTGAAAAGTTCGTTCTTTACTTCTTTCCAAAGGTATGCCCTTTTAAGCGATTCTTCTACAATACGGTCTTTCTCCCGGCGGCTTAGTTTTATGCCGTTAAGGATGTAGCCGGAAATTACGTTGTCATAAATGTTCATCGCGGGGAAAGGGTTTGGCCGCTGAAAGACCATTCCTACTTTTCTCCTTAGTTTAACCGGCTGAACTGAGAAAATGCTTTTCTCGTCTAAAAGTATATCTCCTTTATATACTGCCTGAGGGCTTATCTCATGAAGGCGGTTAATACAGCGCACTAACGTGGTTTTGCCGCATCCCGAGGGGCCCATAACAGCGGTGACTTTATTTTTATAAATAGCCAGGTTGATATTTCTCAATATCCATTTTTTCCCAAAGCCGGCATAAAAATTTTTTATTTCTAAAATTTTATTTTCCATCTTTCTGCTAAAGTTTTTACAACTACATTAAGCAGGAAAACGAAGCCTACCAGAACCAGCGACGCCCCCCAGGCAATTCTCTGCCAGCCAGCATAAGGGCTCATAGCATAGTTAAATATTAAGAGCGGCAGGGAATCGACCGGCTTTAAGGGATTTAGGTTCAAAAAGGGATTGCCAAAAGCGGTGAACAATAAAGGCGCAGTTTCTCCGGCTATGCGGGAAATCCCAATAATTATCCCCGAAGCCATTCCTCCTGCAGCCGCCGGCAGGATTACTTTAAGAATCGTACGGGTATAATTTACCCCCAGCGCAAAGGAAGCCTCTTTAAGAGAAAGAGGAATGAGTTTCATTGTTTCCTCCACACTTTTGATTATCATAGGCAGCATCATTAAACCAAGCGCAACTCCTCCAGAAAAGGCGGAAAAATGCCTTAACGGCACAACTATCCATATATAGGCGAGAATACCAATAACTATAGAGGGGATTCCCTGAAGTAAGTTAACTAAAATTCTTAAACTTGCGGTGAATTTGTTGTCTATTTCAGATAAAAGGATGCCTGTTAAGACACCTAAAGGCAGAGAGAGAATGACGGCAATAATAATAAGCATAAAAGTACCTAAAAGCGCATTTAGTATTCCACCGCCCGGCTCGCCCGGAGGCAAAGGAAGATGGGTAAAAAAATGCCAGTTTATTGCACTGGCTCCTTTCAAGATTACCTGTATTATGATTAAAAACAAAGGTATAAGAGACAGCATGCTTAAAGTGCATACTGCGATTTTAAAGGCTCTGTCTTTGTAAATTCTAAATGTTATTTTTCCCATTGACCGCTAATTTTTTTATAATAAAATGCCCGGCTAAATTAACCGCAAAGGTTATTATAAAAAGCAAAAGCCCCAGTTCAATAAGAGCGCTTAAATGTATGTTTTTTGTTGCTTCGGTAAATTCGTTGGCAATTACTGAGGCTATAGTATTGGAGGGGCTGAAAATATTTTTTGGCAAAAAGTTGGAATTCCCAATTACCATAGTAACCGCCATAGTTTCGCCTAATGCCCGGCCGAAAGAAAGCAGAATGCCGGCGCTGATACCTGAGGCGGCGCAGGGAAGAATCACCTTTTTTATTACCTCATACTTTGTTGCTCCCAAAGCGTAAGCGGCCTCTTTTAAATCACGCGGGACAACTTTCATAACCTCGCGCGATATAGAAGACGTATAGGGAATAATCATTACTGCTAGAACTAGAGAGGCAGTAAAAATGCCAGCCCCGTAAGGAAGCACTCCGAATTTTATTTCTAATTTGCGCACCAAAGGCACAAGAAAAAAAAGCCCCCAGAATCCAAAAATCACCGAGGGAATACCAGCAAGCAAATCAGTCATATAATTTATAGCCCTGCCTGCAAAACCTTCCGGATAGTATTCACTCAAAAATAAAGCAATTGCCAGAGAAAAAGGAAGTGAAATTAAAAGCGCAAGGATGGATGTCAATAGCGTCCCGGCAGCGAAAGGAACTGCGCTAAACTTTTCTGTAACCGGATTCCATTCTTTCCCTGCCAAAAAATGCCATCCTAACTGCTTAATCGCAGGAAAACTATTATAAAGAAGCGATGCAAAAGCAAGGGCTAACAACAGGGCTATAAAAAGTCCTGCTGTATAAAGCGCCAGTTTGAAGATTTTGTCCGCGTTCATTTAAGAAGTGTCTTTTCTTTATATTGTATTGACTTGATGATTTTTTCTGCCTTTTCTTTCGCTTTTTCAGAAAGAGGCGCGTAATGCAGAGGCTCGCAATATTTCTGAGCCGAATGGGTTATCCACCATAAAAGCTTTGCAAGTGCCCGGGCTTTATTATAAGAGAGCCCGCCGTCTTTTAAGTCCTTGTAAACTATAAGCCAGGTAAATCCGGATATAGGATAGCCATAATCAGCGCTGGTGTCGGTTAAGGCTGTCCTCATATCATCGGGCAAAGGTATGTTTGCCGCCAGGCTTACTGCTTCAAGAACAGGCTTTATGAAATGGCCGGTTTTATTTCTGATTTCTGCCGCCGGCATATTGTTTTGAAAAGTATAAACCAACTCTACATAACCAATAGCGCCCGGAATTTGTTTTACTAATCCGGCAACGCCAGGGTTGCCTTTTGCCCCTAAGCCTACAGGCCAATTTAAAGACTTGCCTCGTCCCACCTTTTCTTTCCACTCTTTGCTTACCTTATTTAAATAATCGCTGAAAATAAAAGTTGTGCCGCTGCCGTCAGAACGATGAACTACAACGATATTTAAGTCAGGAAGGCTGATTGCAGGGTTTACCAC
>WFRI01000031.1 GCA_015486615.1 Candidatus Omnitrophota bacterium
CAGCCAACACAGGTATTGGAATCAATAGTTACTTTAGCCATAATAAAACCTCCTTTTAGCACCGCTTTGCCCTATGGCAAAGGCTTAATAATATATTAAAATCAAAAATCAAAAATCAAATATCAAAAATCAAAAATTGTAATATATTTTAAATCTTTTTGAATTTCACTTTGCTTGCCCCGTGGCGCAGCTTTACGGGGCTTGCCCCGTGATGAGCGTAGCGAATTTTACGGGGCTTGCCCCGTGATGAGCATAGCGAATTTTACGGGGTCATTTTAATTTTTGCATTTAACTTAGCAACCTACTCCCCCAACTTCTGGTAATCCATATTTGCTAAATATTCATAAGTTTTATAACGCCGGTTTATTTCTTTCTTGGCCAGATTAAGCAGCATTTCTGCCCTTTGGGGATTTGCTTTTCTTAAGGCCCTAAACCGGGTCTCATTATACATATAATCTTCCAAAGGCAAAGAAGGTTTCCGGCTGTCCAACTGCAAGGGGTTTTTACCCTCGCTGCTAAGCATAGGATTATACCTGAACAAAATCCAGAAACCGCTCTCAACCGCTTTTTTCTGCTGATCCATTCCTTTAGTCATGTTAATCCCATGAGCAATACAATGCGAATACGCCACAATAAGCGACGGGCCGTCGTATTGCTCAGCCTCTATAAATGCCTTAATAGCCTGGGCAGGATTTGCTCCTAAGGCTATACGGGCAACATAAACATTGCCGTAAGTAACCGCAATTAAGGCTAAATCTTTGTTAAATAAAGGTTTGCCTGCCGCAGCAAATTTGGCAACTGCGCCCATAGGCGTTGCTTTAGACATTTGCCCGCCGGTATTAGAATAAACCTCTGTATCCAAAACTAAAATGTTTATATTTCTATTCTGGGCAATCACATGGTCTAGCCCTCCATAACCAATATCATAAGCCCAGCCGTCTCCTCCCAATGCCCAAACGCTTTTTACCACTAAATAATCTGCTATTGCCAACAGGTCCTTGGCCTGTTTGTCTTTTACAGTTTCTAAAGTCTCCTTTAAAATCTTCACCCTTTTCCTTTGCTCTTCTATTTCCAATGCAGTAGCCTGTTTAGCATTCAGAATTTCTTCTCCTAATTTATAGTTACTCTTAAGAACCGAACCTAACAAATTCTTAAGAAGCGTCTTCGCCCTTTGAGTAATCTGGTCAACTGCCAGACGCATTCCAAACCCAAATTCAGCATTGTCTTCAAATAAAGAGTTAGACCATGCCGGCCCCCTGCCGTCTTTACGGGTACAGTAAGGAGTAGTAGGCAAATTTCCTCCATAAATAGAAGAACATCCTGTGGCATTGGCAATAATTGCCCTGTCTCCAAAAAGCTGGGTTAAAAGTTTTACGTAAGGGGTTTCTCCACACCCGGCGCAGGCGCCCGAGAATTCAAACAACGGCCGCAAAAGTTGAGAACCTTTCACAGTAGCAATTCCAAAAGGCAATTGGCTGGGGTCCATATCCGGAAGTGAAAGAAAAAATTCAAAATTTTTCTTCTCCCTGTCTCTTATCTCCAATTGAGAAACTAAATTTATAGCCTTCTTGCCGGTAGGTTGGTTATCCGGGCCTTTCTGGACCGCCGGGCAGCGGTTTACGCAGGCGCCGCAGCCTGTGCAGTCTTCAGGCGCAACCTGAACAGTAAAAACTTTATCTTCCATCCCTTTGCCTTTTACTTCAGCATATTTAAAGCCCTGCGGAGCGTTTTTAAGCAGGTCCTTAGAATATATTTTCATCCTAATAGCCGCATGCGGACATACAATACTGCACTGGCAGCACTGAATACAAATTTCCGGCTCCCATTCCGGAATCCTCAAAGCAATATTTCTCTTTTCATACTGCGAAGTGGCAACCGGCCAGGTTCCGTCCTGAGGGAAAGCAGAAACCGGCAAATCGTCGCCTTTGCCCGCAATCATAGGAGCAGTAACTTTCCGGACAAACTCCGGAGCATTTTCCGGGACAATCGGAGGTATCTCTATATTGCTCGTAGGCTTATCAGGAACGGGTATTTCTTCCACTGCATTTAAAGCAGCATCTACAGCCCTATGATTCATTGCCACAACATTTTCGCCTTTTTTGCCGTAAGTTTTCTGAATAGAATCCTTTATAGCCTTAACCGCATCCTCAATAGGGATAATGTTGCTGATCTTAAAAAACGCTGTCTGCATAATGGTGTTTATTCTCACTCCCAGACCTAATTCCATAGCAATGTCAAATGCCCGCACAATATAAAATCTAAGTTTCTTAGCAATAATTGCCTCCTGTGCCTGCCGGGGGAGTTTGTCCCAAACCTCTTCTTTGCTGTAAGGACTGGCTAAAAGGAAAACAGCCCCGTCTTCTGCAGAAGCGAAAATATCGTATTTTTCCAAAAAACTAAAATTATGGCAGGCTAAAAAATTGGCTTTCTGGATAAGGTAAGTACTGCGAATAGGTTTTTTGCTGACGCGCAAATGAGATATTGTTTTTGATCCGGCTTTTTTAGAATCGTAAACAAAATAGCCCTGCACATAATCGTCTGTAAATTCTCCAATAATTTTTATGGAATTTTTGTTTGCGCCCACGGTTCCATCAGAACCCAAGCCATAGAAAATCCCCCGAAAAACATCCGGCTCTTCAATAGAGAAACTATTATCTACAGGTAGGCTGGAATTAGACACATCATCAACAATGCCTGCAGTAAAATGGTTTTTAGGCTCTTTCTGTCTTAAGTTATCAAAAATAGCCTTAACCATTGCCGGATTAAATTCCTTAGAGCCTAATCCATACCTCCCCCCTGCGATCCTGGGCCGGTTTTTAAAAGGCGCTATTCCCTTTTCAAACGCTTCATCCACAGCAGAACGCACATCTAAATAAAGCGGTTCGCCCACGGCCCCGGGCTCTTTTGTCCGGTCCAAAACTGCTATACTTTTTACAGTATCAGGCAGGGCTGAAACAAAAGCCTTAACATCAAACGGCCTATACAACCGGACTCTTACCAAGCCTGTTTTTTCGCCTTTATTATTCAGGTATTCGACTGTCTCAGCTACCGCTTCCGAACCCGAACCCATAATCACAACAACTCTTTCAGCATCTTCAGCCCCGAAATAGTCAAATAAATTATAATTCCTGCCTACAACCTTTCCAAATCTGGCCATTACTTCCTGAAAAACAGCCGGCGCTTTTTGATAAAACGGATTAACTGCTTCCCTGCTCTGGAAATAAACATCCGGATTCTGGGAAGTGCCTTTTATAACCGGCTTTTCCGGATTAAGCGCACGCAGACGATGCTGGTTAATATATTCCTCCTTTATAACTTTCCTCATATCTTCCCGGGGAATAACTGTTATTTTCTGAATCTCATGGGAAGTGCGGAATCCATCGAATGCTAAAACAACAGGAACACGGGCCTCCAATGTGGCAGCCTGGGCAATAAGGCCTAAATCCATAACTTCCTGGACATTAGATGCAAATAAAATCCCAAAGCCGGTTGAACGCACAGCCATAATATCCGAATGGTCGCAAAAAATAGAAAGCGCATGGGTAGCAACTGTCCGGGTTGTAACATAAAAAACTGCAGGTGTAAGTTCTCCGGCAATCTTAAACATATTAGGTATCATAAGAAGAAGGCCCTGGGATGCAGTAAAAGTAGAAGTTACTGCGCCTGCAGATAAGGCCCCGTGCACAGCGCCAGAGGCTCCGGCTTCTGACTGGAGCTCCGATACTGTGGGAATATCGCCCAAAATGTTAACCAGCGACCTTGCTGATTTCTCGTCAGCCATTTCCCCTATGCCTGAAGAAGGAGTTATTGGATATATAGCGCAGACTTCATTGGTCGCATGAGCCACATAAGCCGCGGCAGTGTTGCCATCCATAGTCTCTCTCTTGATAGACATTTTACGCCTCCTCCTATGTTAACAAAACCAAAATTGGCGCTGTCGCATAATAGCAACATCGCCATCACTGCAATCTGCATTTAATCTGTGTAATCAGGACTGATGCATTTTGCAACTAATCCAAATTAAGAAATTTATTTTAACACTGGATGTCAATATTGCAAGGGGTTAACTGCGGATTTATTTTTTAAAAAGAGGGCCTAATTGCTATTGGCAAGGGCTTTGTTCACCACATTTAAAAGTTCAGAACGGCCTACCGGCTTAGCAATTATAAAACTGTCGCCGGTCTTTTCGACTTTGGGGATCTCGTCTTTAGTAACCAAGCCTGTCAGATAAATAATAGGAATATGTTTAGTATTGGGATCATTTTTGAGGATGGTTCCGATTTCCGAGCCGTCTAAATCCGGAAGATAAATATCCAAAATTATTATATCCGGTTTTCTCGCCCTGGCCAATTCTATACCTTTGCGGCCGTCTGAACTAACAATGACGTCAAACCCGGACCTGGACAAAATATTACTAATATGCTCTAAAATATCCTTTTCGTCATCTACAACTAAAGCTACAAGCCTTTCCATTACAAATAAATAATACCACTTCACGACAATTAGTCAAAGGGTTCTATTGCTAAAAAAGCACTGGCGTGCTTTTGGACGTGGGTGCCGGTAAAAAACATATCTTTACGAGACCTGCCCCGTGATGAGCGTAGCGAATTTTACGGAGTCATTTTGCATTTTACATTTTAACTTTTGCATTTAACTTAGCAACCTACTAACCTACTAACCTATCTTACTTCTTAATCTGTTTAGCCACAGACTCTACGGCTTTTTTGACTATTTCTTCGTCAGCAAGATAATAATGTTTTATTGGTATAAGATTTTCGTCCAACTCGTAAACTAAAGGTATGCCTGTAGGTATGTTTAGTTTGGGTATTTCCTCGTCAGAAATACTGTCTAAATATTTAACCAACGCCCGCAAGCTGTTACCGTGGGCGGCAATAATAACTTTCCTGCCTTGTTTCACAACAGGCACAATAGTTTCTTTCCAATAAGGCAAAAACCTTTCTACCGTGTTTTTCAAAGCCTCAGTCAAAGGCAGTTCCCCTTCAGAAAGTTCCTTATACCGCGGGTCTTTACCGGGATAACGCGGGTCGTCTTTCGTCAAAGCCGGAGGCGGAGTATCATAACTTCTTCTCCAGACATATACCTGCTGTTCCCCAAATTTTTCTACCATTTCAATCTTATTCAAACCCTGCAAAGATCCGTAATGCCGTTCATTAAGCCGCCAGGACCTGTAAACCGGTATCCATTCCAAATTCATATCTTCTAACACTATCCACAAAGTTTTAATTGCCCTTCTCAACACAGAAGTAAAAGCAATATCAAAAGTATAGCCGTTTTCTTTAAGCCACTTCGCAGCATTGTGGGCTTCCTGAACCCCCTTATCTGAAAGCCCCACATCTGTCCAGCCGGTAAACTTATTTTCCAAATTCCAAATACTTTCCCCATGCCTTAATAAAACTATTTTATACATAACAGCCCCTTTCTTTATGTTTTGTTTTATAAAAAGATTATATAAAAAGTTTTATCTTTGCCAAGAAGATTTTTGTAACTTTTTGAGTCAGACTTAACTTATTGCAAAACCTGATAACTGCCTTCTTACCAGCACCCACCGGGGTCCAATGCCCAACGTCCAAGGCAAAAGCGTCCGACATCCAACCATACGACATTGGACATACGACATTCGACAGTTTGCATTTTGCATTTTGATTTGCCTTACTGCCGGCACATATAAAAGTAAGGGCAGGTTTTACAAAGCCGTCCTTCATCTTCTCTATCCTGCATAAAGGGCGCATTAATATCAAAAATCTCGGCTGCTATAAATTCTAAACACTTCATATACCCTGCCAGCGCATCTTCTTTGGAATATCTGCCTTTTTCAGGAAAAAGGGTTTTCTTCTCCAGTGATCTCAAACTATAAAGGCAGGCGTTGGAAACCTTATCTCCGTAATTTCTTAAACTGAAGAAATAATACAAAGGAAGTTGGAAAGACTGCAGTTTCTTTTTTATAAATACTCTATCAGAAATATCCTGCCAAAAAATCTCTCTGGAGGGAATTTTTAATTCACTTCCGGTTTTATAATCAATAATCAAAAGGCTTCCGTCCGGATACTGGTCTATCCTGTCTATTATGTATTTGAAATTAACCCGCCGGCCGGCTATGTTTAGAGATTGCTGCCGGACAGTTTCTAAAGAAATTATCTTTGTGCCTGTTTCTGCTTCCTCGCTCAAAAACCTTTCCAGCCTGTCTCTCATAACTCTGTCTCTTATACACATCTGACGC
>WFRI01000032.1 GCA_015486615.1 Candidatus Omnitrophota bacterium
AGATAGGAGGAAAAGGGCTTCTTAAGGGAATTAAGGAACAAAGGATAGAAACGCCGGTGATTGTGCTAAGCGGCGATAGGAGCAATAAGGGGGTGGCAATCAACTCGGGGGCAGAACAATTCTTGTCCAAGCCGGTTAAGATTGCCACGTTGAAGAAGGCGATAGAAGGAGTTTTAGATAACAGCAGCCAAGCAAGTTCAGCGGTGGGAAAGGAAGCAGTTGTTCTCAATTCTTCAGCTGTATCAAAAAAGAAGATTTCTGCTGAGATGGATAACCGTTTGCATAGTTTGAAGAATAATCTTTTTGCTTTCGCAGGGCTGGCGTTTAAGCATATTAAAAGAGGCTCTATCCCGGCAGAGAAGAGAGAAATGGTTGAGAGAATAGCGCAGGATGCGGTAAAAACAGGCGAAGGCTACGCCGCATTGAAGACAGATTATTCGCCAGATGGTTTAAAATCTTATATGGAAGACGTGAAGCAGTTACGTTTGGATTTTAAGAAGGCGCTGGCGGAAATAGCGGGTTTGGAAGATGTTATTTTGGCTAAGTCCGCGGCTATGGCTTATATGAGTCTTCGCCGCAGTCTTGCCGACGTGTTCGATGTAACTATGCAGCACGGTAATGTTTTGAATGCCGTGAGAGGAATAATAGAAGCGCATAGACTTGCTTATGGGACAAAAATAACGCTTGTATTGGATAATTATATTGATAGTATGTTTTCGACTTACATTGAAGATATTGAAGGCATGGTGGATGAGGCTCTGCATAACGCGAGAAAATACAAAAAACACAATCAGACCAACGCGGAAGTTTTGATAGTATTAAGCATACGCGGTAGAACTTTGAATATGGAAATAAAGGATGAAGGCCGCGGGATTGAGCAAGATGCTCTCAGGAAAATAAATTCCGGTGTGAGAACACGCGGTAAAGATACCGCTTTAATAGAAGGCACAGGCTCAGGGTTGTTTGGGTGGAAGAGTGTGATTGAAGCAGCAAAAGGGAGTTTTAAAATAGAAAGCAAGAAAGGAGAATGGACAGCAGTTTCTATTAGCCTGCCTCTTCTTCCCGCGGATGAGCTTAATAAATTTGTTCAGGATAAGGAAATGCTCAAAGGGAAAATAATAAATATTTACGGCAATAATCCGGCAGAGATTAAGCCTTTAGCAAGAAGCTTAGCAAGCCGGAATAACTGGCTTTATATAAATACATGGTTTTTAGGCCAGGTTGTTATGAAGTATCTTTTAGACGAAGGTGGGTTGCATAAGATAGATCTTCAGGATACCGAAGGAATTATTGAATATTTTAAGAAGTTTTACAAAAAACACCTTGGCTTCGAGCGCCATATTGTTTTAATAGAAGGAGCCCGCAGTACCGATCGTATAAAGGAGGATGGTGAATTTCTTAACGTTAGTATAAAGAGGGCGTTTAATGCTAATCCTGAAGCTCCGAAGATTCTTGAGGATATCTGTAAGAATAAAGAAAACCGCCGGGCTATTTTTGATATTCTGCTTCCGCTTATCAGACGCGCAGTTGAAGATTTTAGTTATGACGGCGCTATTCTTTGCGGTATTAGCCCCATTGAAGGGAATAGCATTATAAATATAGCTTTTAGAGAAAATCTTGATTCTTTCGCTGTATTGAGAAGTATCAAACAGAGTTCTTCGTCCGTAGTGGCAGGGAAGAACCCGCAGAACACGCCATACGCAAAATACGCCGCAAGCTCAGGCCTGAATAAGGCGGGGCCGAGTAGTTTATTCGTAAATGTTCCTGCGATGCCCTACTTTTATGATTATAATTTTGTTTTCTTCCCGAATGAAAATTATCCGATAGTCTCTGACACGAAAGCGGTAAGTTCTTCTTTCCCCCAGAATAGGTTTAGCGAAATACAGGGGTTGAGGATTGCTCAGATAGAATCTAAGTTTTTTGATTATTTCTTTCTGGATAGTGACAGGAAGTTTAGAGAATTGTTTCTCCGCATAGGAAGTGAACTCATAAGTCATAGTCCAAGCCGTTTTTCAATTTTGGAAGAAGAGATTCTCTTGCTTCCTTTTGAGGCCTGGAGGGATTTAATAAATGCCGGGTTGAAAGTTTCTATATCTTCAATTAGCGATGAGAATTCTTCTTTTAAGCTGGGAGGAAGTTCCCAGTTTAGTTTCTTGCCTACTTCAATAAAATCTTCCAGCCGCCTTAGCAATTCCTTAGGCAGGTTAGTATTTAGGAGCCCCTTAGTAAACGCTTCAGAGTTCCACTTAATATTTAGCTTTTTGCAGTATAAAGTAAGAAGTTTAGCGAGCTCTCCGGCTAATTCTTCTTTTGGCCTGGGGGATGAAAGAACTTTTATTAATAGTCTGTCTTCACTCACTTTTTGCATCTTAATTTCCTCTCTACTTATGAAAATAGCATATTTTCTCTTTGCTGTCAATGATAATCATAATTGTAATTATAAGTGGAGGGATGCAGCAGGATATGATTCCGAAATTGCGGAATCAGTTAAGAAAGAAGATGAACTTTCTGCCAGCAGATTGTCCGGGGAGCAAATTCAAGATTATTTCCCCAGTAAGATTTCTACAAACGTAACACAGGAAGGTGCCATTGTCAAGAGCAATGCCAGCCTTGCTTCCTCCAGCCCGGCAGAGAAAAATGTCAAGAATAAAGATTTGACCACTTCAGGCCGGGTTAGACGGGTATTGGAGTCAATGTTTGCTCCGTTGAGGGCTGTGATAAAAAATAACTATGAGAAAGTCAATTACCAAAATAAGGAAGACGGTAATATAAGGGATAATATCTTTCATAAAAAACTATTTTTTACCTCGTATTATTATCCAGAGGAGGACAGCCAATGCCAGTATTCCGGCGAAAATATAGAAAGTAAGAAGATTCATAATTTTTACAACTCCATTTTAGATATTTTCATTGCGATGCTTAAAAACAAAGTCGTCATAATCAAGCCTACTAAGCAAGTAAGCCATGGAATCTTGCCGGCTGCGCTTGGAACAAATACTCCGATAACCAACGAGGCAAAGATAATCTTTGCTCCATCTAAAAAGAAATTCGATAATAGTCTTAAATCTTCTTTAACCAACATACACTTTCAGTCTACTATACACGAAAGTTTTGTCAAGAGCAGTTTTAGCCTTGTCATTTCCAGCGCGGTAAGTAGGCTCATAGCTCAAAACTCAAAGCTTGCAGCTTCCTCCAGCCTTGATGCTTTGCGGCCAAGAGCTGATGAAACTTTTGAAAATCCTTCTCAGTCTCCTTCGGCAGATGATGGTTATCAGGATAAAAACTCTGGAAGTTCCGCTGTCAGAATTCTGCTTGTAGATGACGAAGCGCCGGTGCGGAAAGTTATCAAAGAAGGTTTAAAGATACTTGGATATGATGTGACTGAGGCGGCAAGCGTGAAAGAGGCTTTAGAAAAATTAGCAGGGAATAGTAATAGTTTTGATATTATTATTTCCGACTGGGATATGCCCGAGATAGGAGGAGAAGGGCTTCTTAAGGGAATTAAGGAACAAAGGATAGAAACG
>WFRI01000033.1 GCA_015486615.1 Candidatus Omnitrophota bacterium
AACCATAACCATATTTATATAATGCTCCTAACTTTTCTCTGCTATGTTCTTTATTTCATAGAATTTAATAACTTTATCATCTTCTCGGCTGAATCTTTCCATGAGAATGCCTTCGCTCTTTTAAGACCGTCTTGAACTAACCGCCCCCTTAATCTTTTATTAGTTAATATGTCATATATCCCGCCGGCTATTTCCTGAGGCTCTTGGGGATTTACCAATAATGCAGATTTACCTAAAACCTCTCTGAAAACAGGTATATCCGAAGCAACAACCGGAATACCGCAAGCCATAGCCTCTAAAGGAGGAAAACCAAATCCTTCATACAAAGAAGGGATTACGAATATATCCGCAGCACAATAAATCATTGATAGATAATCCTCACTAACGTATCCTAAGAATCTAACCTCGCCCTTTTTAAAATCCAGACTCTTATATACTCTAAATATTTTTGAGGCCTTCCATCCTCTTGCACCTGCTAACAACAGGCTATGTTCAGAATTAAATTTTTCTTTTAAAATTTTAAAAGCCGACAGCAAACCGGCTATGTTCTTTCTCGGCTCAAGAGTTCCTACGAAAAGAATATAGGGATTTGATAAATTAAATTTGTTTAACATAAATTCCTTGGCGTCCTTTTTACTTACTTGAGCAAATCTATTTGTATCTATGCCTGAATGAATAACAGATATTTTCGCCTCAAATCTTTTGCCATCTAAATAATACCTTATATCTTTGGCGGTTGAATATGATACTGCTACAACTTTTGAGGCATTTACAATAGACCTCTTCAACAAGAACCTATTTACCCAATAATTATCAAAAGCCATTGTATGAGGATATCGGTAGAAAGTCAGGTCATGTATTGTGACTATAGTTTTAACCAGCCGGGAAAGATTAGGAGGTATTATCCCCTGTGTCCCCCAAAATATATCAATCTTATCCTTGGCTAACTGCCGGCCGGCACTGGACAACATCCATAAAGTACTAAATTTATTAACCAAACTCCCGCCTGAAATAACCGGCAAATGCACATTAGGATAAGAAAAATCTATTACCTTTCCCAAATTGTTATACAAAAAGTATTCATTATCTTTATCAACTTCAAATATATTCTTCAACAGGTAATAAGTATAATAACCAATCCCGGCTTTTTTCCCTCTCACCAGAGGATACGTATCTATTCCTATATTCATATCTTCATCTCTAAATATTCTCCTTCTACAATCTCAACATGATTCCTCAATGTATATCTCCCATTTCCAAAGCCTTATTCTTATTTAACAATAGGTAACCCTGCGGCAAGCCGCAGAGAATTATCAAGTTAAAAAAACACATCCATATTCTCTATTTCCCGCACAACCGCAGGAAAGTCAAACTCAAGGCATCTCTTCCTTCTGCAGCCCATATCAAAACAAGGCCTGCACCAAACAGGTTTATAAACTATTTTCTTAACCAGCCCCTGGGAATTTTTTGTCTCTTCAAACACCATGCCGCTTATCTCCTTTTTAACATAAGTATTCTTGGAATAAGGCTTCCATACCCAGGGGATGCCTGTTCCAAAAAATATAAAAGCATTAGCAGAAACCTGAAGCAAATGCGTAATTCCTGAATCTGCACCTATATATAATATGCTTTTTGAAGCAATAAACAAAAGTTCCCACAAGGAATAATCTCTATTTAAATAAGCAATATTGTCTCTTTTAACATACCTCTTAAACTCTTCTATATTAGGCCTGCCCAGCTCATCCATAACAACGATTTTCCCGGCAAAACTCAGTCTATTTATTATTTCTGCATATTTATCTGGCGAAGGCCCGCGGAATTTATTAACCCCTGCTATGTTTACCAATATAAAACCTTCTTCATTAAAATCTTCCGGTTTTACCATTTTATCAGACAAATCAAGATAATCTGGAATTTCTGCATCAAAACCTAAAGAATCTTTTATTATACGGGCATAAGCGCTAACAATATGTTTTTTCGCAAATAACCCAACATACCCGGGATAAGCATAATCAAGAAATAAATTCCATATCCCCATATTAAAACCAGCATAATACCTGCATAGATTATTTTTTCTCATCTTTAAAAAAGAATCTAAATCTCTAACACCATTAAGGTCTAAGAATAAATCATATTTGGGCGGATGTTTTTCTGTTACTGCCACGGGAAATACGGTATTTCTAATTATTTCTTTTATACTATCCGAAAATCCCAAAGGATCATTGATATAAGACAATGTCGGCACAAATTTATTCAGAAAAGAATCGTTGTATTTCGATGTAAGAACAGTAACATTATATTTCTTTGCAAGCTCCAATATCAAAGGCAGAGAAACCACCGCATCTCCTATACGGTCTGTTCTCTTAATCAAAATACTCCTTATTTCCCGGAACTTATAAGAAGGCTTTGCCTGTCTTACAAGTTTTCCTATTAATAAAATAACAAAGGCAAATATTTTTACAAAAATATGTTTCACTGCAAACGCCTGCAAAGAAAGTAAGCCTCTATAATTACATACTCAATCATCCATTTAGTATCCCCTTTAAAAAACCCATATTCCAACAGATAAAGCCTAAAAAAGCCAAAGCAAACAAATGCGGGTTAAAACTAAAATACCCAAAAGAAACAATTACAACAGCGGCAATAAATAACAAGAAATAAGAGGTGAAATCAAAAAACAGGCTGAAAGAAAAAAGAAGAACACCCGCCAAACATAAAAAAGGCAGCAGTTGAATCTTTCTAAAAAAACCGTATTTTCTTACCAAGCCCCCCTGCGCTTTTCCGTATCTATACATCATATTTAAAAACCCGCTTATATTTTTAGGCCTATGGTGGTAAACTACTGCTTTTGGATTAAATACAATCCTATACCCCTTTTTCTTTAATCTATAATCCAACTCCACATCCTCGCCCGGCCATAACCCTTCTAAAAAACCCCCTTCTTTTAAAAAAACATCCCTTTTATACATCACATTGCAGGAAGCATTGTGATTAACCTCTATTATGCCGTTATTTTTATCCGGCCTGCGCATATATTCCGTCAAAAAACCTGTTTTCTTCATAAACCTAAACACATTCTTCTCAAAAGGCAAAGCGTCCGCCGGAATATTCTGAGCTCCGCCGCAGGCTGCAGCATCCGGGTATTTTTCAAAACCTTTTAACAACTCACTAAGCCAATCTTTATCAACAATGCAGTCGCTGTCAGTAAACGCTATATATTCAGCATCCGTATTATTGGCGGCTAAGTTTCTTGCAAAAGAAGGCCCTCTGCCATTACTAGAAATGATTGTTAACGGCCTTTTAAAATAAGGAAACACTGCCGGCGTTATATCGTCTCTGCCGTCATTTACAATAATCACCTCGAAGTTTGTAAAGTTTAATCCTGCCAGGGCCAAAATGCATTCTTCTAACAACTCACCCCTTGTTTTTGTCGGAACAATTACACAGATTTTATCCTCTTTTGCCACTTAACATACCCCATATCTTCTTAAACCACACATAAAAAATTACAGCCATATACTGTGCCCCTAATTCCTTTATCTTCCACTTAGAGGCTCCTTCTTTCCTCCCATACCAATTTATAGGTATCACACACCATTTGTACCCTTTAATTATAGCCTTCAAGGGCATTTCTACAGTCAAATCAAAAGAGGCAGAACGTAAAGGACGTATATTGTCTATTACCTCACGCGTATAACATTTAAAGGCATTTGTAATATCATTATATCTAATACGGAAGAGGATTCTAATAAACCAATTACCCAACCTGTTAAGCAGCAATTTACAGAAAGGATAGTTTACTACTTTGCTGCCTGCAGAAAAACGGGAACCAAAAACACAGTCATACCCTTCAACAATTTTTCTATAATACTTAACAATATCACTAGGATCATCCGAACCATCGCCCATAACAATTGCCACTATATCGCCCTGAAAAACATCTAAACCTTTACGGACAGCATATCCAAATCCTTTAGGATAATCATTAAGAATACAGCGTAAGTGTTTATTCTCTTCTGCCAATACACGTATTAAATTGGCGGTATTATCAAAACTATAATCATCAACTACGACTATTTCAAAAGGGACGTGATTGGAATAAAGAATATCACAGACACGCCTGACAGTATCCGCAATGTCTTCCTCTTCATTAAAAGCAGGAATGA
>WFRI01000034.1 GCA_015486615.1 Candidatus Omnitrophota bacterium
AAAAAAGTTTCGGCTGAAGTACACAAACTATATGCCGATCCGTATGTAAAAAACCGACGGGGTATTTTTGAGTATATTTTAGGCGGTTCGGTTGATACAAAGTTGCTTAATGTTCGTGTCTTTGATGAAGCGACCAAAAAAGCAGTTTACGAAAGACAAACTGCTGAAGCTAAAGCAAAAGGAATTTCAAATTGCCCGCTGTGCGCCATTGGGCATGACGCCAACAAAAGTAAAATCTGGCAGTTTAATGAAATGGACGCCGATCATGTATCAGCTTGGAGTAAGGGCGGCAGAAGTGATATTAAAAATTGCCAAATGCTTTGCAAAACCCATAATCGAGCAAAAGGTAATCGGTAAACAAGATAATTGGACTAAAAAGAAACTAATAAATGGGATCAATATTTGATAGATAAACGAGAATTAGCGAATGCGATAATAGACTAGATATGTAATGCTTTCTTTGAGTGTGTATACAATAAAATTGACAGAATGCATATAAATTTTCTTGTTGAAGAAGAATGAAAGTGGAATAAAATAATCCTGGTGGACAGTGGATGAATAAGAGACATACGTCAAAAATATTTCCTTACGAGGAGACTTTATGAGTTTAATGACCGAGTACATCAATAAGAGATTAGGTGCTAAAGAGTTAGAAGAAGAACTTATGAGTTTGATTTCTAAATACAATAAAAAAAGAAATTCTTTTTTATTAGTATTTGCAAGCGCTATTGGCAAGCCAATTCCTGACATAGCTCTTTCCCAAGAAGATTATTATATAATTACGGATATATTGCGCAATACGGAGAGTTTATCCCAAATTGATATTTATTTAGAAACACCTGGCGGTAGCGGTGAAGCAGCCGAGGAAATAGTGAATTACTTAAGATCTCATTTTGATGATGTATCTTTTGTGGTTTCAGGCGAAGCAAAAAGCGCGGGTACCATAATGGTTTTATCTGGAGATGAAATCTTTATGACGAAGACAGGGAGTTTAGGACCGATAGATGCTCAAATGAGAATTGGACGAAGCACGGTGTCTGCTTTTGATTATATGGAATGGATAGATGATAAGCGAAAAGAAGCTGAAGATAAAGGGAAACTTAATCCTTTAGATGCGATTATGGTAGCTCAAATAAGTCCCGGTGAATTGAAGGGAGTTTACTATTCGCTAAAGTTTGCTGAAGATTTAGTAGTTGAATGGTTGAAAAAGTATAAATTTAAGAATTGGAACGAAACAGAAACAAGAAAAATTCCAGTGACAGAAGAAATGAAGGAACAGAGAGCAAAAGAGATAGTGGATGAATTAATAAATCATGGAAAATGGCGATCACATGGAAGATCAATAAAGATAGATGATCTTGAAAGTATTAAACTAAGGATAACAAGGATAGACGACGATGCCGATCTAAAAGATATCGTCTACAGGATACAGACAGTTTGCAGATTATTGTTTACTACAAGTTCTACGTATAAAATTTTTGCAACTCAAGACGAGAAATTACTTAAACAAGCTGTTTCGATGAGCTCTCCAGTCAAAATACCTAAAACCTCTAAATTGCCCGATGTTGTAGAAATTAATATCAAATGTCCTAACTGTGGGAAAGTTTATAAGATATATGCGAAGTTTACACCTAATCCCAAGATTGATGAAGACTACAAGAAGAAAGGTTGTATACCCTTTCCAAAAGATAATAAAGTTAAATGTGATTGTGGATATGAGATAGATTTGGGGGGTATAAGAAACGATTTAGAGGTAAAAACTAGAAGGAAAATGCTTGTATGATTTTGTTGAATATGGTATAATTTTAGAGGTGAAACAATGAAAAATAAGAGAAAATACACTAAAAAAGACGAAAAAGAGGCGGAATTAATTAGATTCTTGCATCTTACCAGAAAAGGGAAATATGCCCAAATCGATGAAAATTCCCTTCCTTATTCCAGGGTAAAAGAAGAAACAGAAGAAATAGAACCCTGTCAAGAAATATACTACTACGGGTTAGCATAGGAATTAATCCTTACCTTAAATCTTTGCGCGCTAAATCCCGTGCATTGTTGTGCAGGTGTAAATTTTTTTTTGAAGGAAGAATGAGGGGAAAGCGCACAGAGTGCGTTTGAGGACATACTTTAAATGGGTGGAGAATTTAGATATTGGACACTGTGTTCAATGAGACTTAGGCTTTTGAAGTGAAACGTATAAAAGCCTGTAGCCGAATTAATTCCGTAGTTGCGAAGCGACGTTACGGGGAGGAATGTTTGAAACAAACTACCAAGCCCTTGACATTTGTAATGTCAAGGGCGGAACAAATAACCAATTACACTACGACTTCGCCACGATGAGACTGCTCCTTTGCCGTTGGCTGCAAAATTACAAAAACCCCGTCAAGATGGAAATAACTTGTCTTATAGACAATATAAATATATAATTAAACAACGCTATTTAACAAGGCGGCAAAGGGGCGGGCTCGACCGAGCAAAAATATTCAGTTAAAACATTTATGGATCAAAGAATAATTGGAATAGTTGATAAACTTGTTAAATATTCTAAGACAAAATTGATTAATCCAGTTGCATTTTTGGCTGCTTTAAATCTGTTGCTAAAAAATAAAAAAAATTTTACTCGGCAAGAGTTGGAGAATGAGTATAAAAAAACAGTAAGAGAAATAAAGGCTAATACAGGTTCTGATTTAAATATCGGTGGGAGATTTCATGCTGATACTTATCCGGATCGTATGGCTCGTAAATATAATGCTTTTTTGATGTTATCTGAGGATAAAATGCAATTGCCTCCTTTTATTGTTAAATTACCCCAAAAAGCTCAACGGGAGATAAAAGAATTTGTTTTTAAGAGAATTATAGTGGCTCAAAGAAATAAGATTGGTAATATTCAATCTATTGATACACATAAAAAAAGGATTCTTTTGGCAGACAATAAAGATAAGTTTATTGAATTCCTGGCGAGAGAATTGCAGCGTTCGGCCAGCAGTTTTGAAGTTGTCTGTTTTGCGGTTTTGAAGGTTTTTCTAGAGAAATTCGCTTGTAAACTTTATCGCAATTCTAAAACTAATGCTCGTGATACAGGTATAGATATTTCTACTGATTATGGAGTGGTTTATCAAATTAAGAAGTTTAAGATTAGAAGGAAAAAAGAAGTCGAAAAAATTTTAAAGGAATTCAAAGTTAATTTTGACCAGAGTAGGATTGAGGATGGAAAATTAATATTAATTATTGAAGATGTGGATGCAAATTTTAAGCATTTTATAATTTTTGAATTTTAAAGAGTAGAAATAATAAAAAATAATTACTTATGCCGGATTTTTTGGATAAGTTCCGCAATAAAGTTATAACCTCAGTTTGGAAAAAGCCGCAGGATTCTAAGGTAAAGAATATAGACGACAGGATTGCTTTAGGGGTGCTTTTGTGGGCTGTGGCTGAGGCTGACAATAAATTTCTGCCTCAGGAAAAGGCGCAGATAAAACAAATTCTTATCTCCTACAGCAAAATCCCGCCGGACGAAGTTGATTTAGTTTTGACAGCAGTAAACCAGGCTAATGAAGAAAGGATAGATATTTATAAATTCAGCCATAAGGTCAGCGAGAATTTGGCTTATCCGGCAAAACTTGCCATTATTGAAGATTTGTTCAGGGTTGGCTGTGCAGATAGAGACTTAGACGAAAGAGAAGTTGAGCAAATAAGAGAAATCGCCGGCCTTTTTAACATCTCCCACAAAGATTTCATAGACGCAAAGGTAAAAGTAAAAAAAGAATTCGGAATAAGTTCAGTTTGACTTTTCCCGCCTTTATTCTTTCTTTGTTCCCCGCAGAATTTTAAAGATAAATATTAGTTTAAGGCTTGGGGTTTATCTGGTATAATCTCAATAAGATATGGCAAATATATTTTTATATTCAACTAAGGATTACTGTGCCTTTACGGGGTAAATTATTCAGGATTATGAGACAGATAACATTAAACAGGAAAGCCCGGCATAATTACGATGTTTTGGAAAGTTTTGAAGCCGGAATTGCGCTTAAAGGAAGCGAAGTTAAATCTTTGCGCGCCGGAAAAGTCAATATCCAGGACGGGTTTATCCGCATAGAAGACGGCGAGGCGATATTGTATAATGTGCATATCTCGGATTTTGAGAAAGCCTCTTACTTTAAAGAGGACCCTTACCGGCCCAGGAAACTGCTCCTGCATAAACGCCAGATACAGAAACTGTGGGGGTTATCTTCTAAGAAGGGGTTTACAATTATTCCTTTAAAAATGTATTTTAACGACAGGAACTGGGCTAAAGTTGAAGTTGGGTTGTGCAAGGGAAGGAAAATTTACGATAAGAGAAAAAAAATAAAAGAGAGAGAGACTAAAAGAGAAGCCGAGAGGGCATTAAGAAGATTTAAACGTTAGATTGATATTTTCTTTGTTTTGTGATATATTTACCTTGTTAGAAAGAAACAGCGGGAGAAGTTATTCTCTAACCGGGTAAAAATGCTGTTCTTTTATAAACGGGGGTGATTGGATTCGACTTAGGTAAAAGGGGCAAAGCCGCATGTCCAGCTGCAGCTGCTGGTTAAACTGCTGTAAAAAAAGTAAACGCAACTCCTTTTACAGGGGCCTTCGCGGCTCCATTTGCTGGAGTAATGCCTGCTTACTTACCAAACTAAGCAGGGCTTTATGCCCTTTTGCCTCGGGGGGCATAAAGTTAATTTAGGGGCTTTTCTGCTTGGAGTTAGCCTTTGTAAAAGCAGAGAAATCTTAAAGGCTGCCTCAAGGAAAGTTTGCTGTTTTTTCTGCCTTGGGTAAGAATATAAAACAGATAAGCATGTAGGGGTTTTGTCTTGATTGCTTAAGGACGCGGGTTCAATTCCCGCCACCTCCATTTGCTGCTGCTAAAAAACACCGGCTATTAAATGCCCAGCGTTGTATGTCGTAGGTCGAAGGTTATGCAAAATGTCGAAGGTTGATTTCTGATTTTTGTTTCTTACCGGCACCCACCTCGGGGGTGGAACTTTTTTCACCCCCGAGGTGTCCAAAGCGCGTAAGCGCTTTTTAGCGGTAGCTAACGTTTTTTTAGTGGTAGAAAGGCAGCGTTGGCATTGGAATACATCGGTAGTGCTTGACAAAATCTAGTTTATGTATTACAATTTAATACAGGAGGTGTTTAAAATGAGAAATGTTGTAACGATTAGTATACCGAATAGTCTGTTGAAAAGTCTAACTATCGAAGCAAAAGAGGAGCAGACCTCTCGTAGTGATGTAATCAGAAGAGCACTCAAACAACACTTCTTTATGAGAGATTTTACCAAGGCTCGAAACAAAGCTATGGCAGAGTTAACGAAAAAGGGTATTGCATTAACCGAAGAAGAGATCTTTGAAAAGGTTTCATGAAAATCCTTTTTGACACAAATGTTATAATCTCAGGCTTTATCAGCAGGGGGTATACTTATGATGTTATAAAAGACGCCATTTTCAGACACGAAGTTTATTACACGGACTATTTGCTAACAGAGATAAATGAGAGTCTTTCTAAAAAATTCCCACTTTCAGACGAAGCAGTAAACTATATTATCCGTACTATTAGAAGACATTTCATCAAAGGTAAAACTGCAGAAACAACAGAAGACATCTGCAGGGATTCAAAAGATAATCAAGTCTTAGCCGACGCTGCAAATAATGATATAGATGTTATCATTACCGGTGATAAAGACCTGCTTGTTTTAAAGAAATACAAAGGGATAAAAATTATAATACCCAAAGACTACTGGAAATTATAATCGCGTGCCCAAGCCCAATCTATCACTTTTTAGTGGTAGCTTTTTTAGCGGTAGGCAATGTCAGGATTGGTTCTTTCTTACCGGCACCCACCTCGGGGGCAGAACTCTTTCCACCCCTAAGGTGTCCAAAAGCACGCCAGTGCTTTTTTAGTGGTAGCGCTTTTTAGCGGTAGTTAGTCTTTATAGGAATGGTTAAAAGTGGAAGAGGGGTATGATTAAAATAATTTTTTCAAAACATGCCAGAAATAAAATTTTAGAAAGAAAGATTAAGGAACCTTTCCTTAAAGAAACAATAATAAATCCTGATTCGATTTATTATGATGTGTTCTCAAAAACATTTATTGCCATAAAAGAAGTGAAGTTAGTTTTCTCTAAAGTAAAGAGCAACTTGGTAGTTTCTTTTACAAAAGAGAAGGATGTTATAAAGATAATAACTGTTTATCCTTGCAGGAAGATAGATAAGGAGATAAGGAAAAAGGGGGCAAAAAGATGGGTAAAAGTAAAATAAAGATATGGTTTGATGAAAGAGAAGATATTCTTTATATTTCTTTAAAAAAAGGTGAAGCTGTAGATTCTGAAGAGAGAGAGGAGGATGTGAGAGTAGAATATGATAATAAAGGCAGGGTAATAGGAATTGAGGTTTCAAATGTAGCCAAGAGATTGATTAATCCGCTTGCTAAAAAAATAATCTCTGTGAATAATCTGGTTTCTGTGAGATAAAAGAAAAACGCCTGCCGCTAAAAAAACACCGGCTATTAAATGCCCAGCGTTGTATGTCGTAGGTCGAAGGTTATGCAAAATGTCGAAGGTTGATTTCTGATTTTTGTTTCTTACCGGCACCCACCTCGGGGGCAGAACTCTTTCCACCCCTAAGGTGTCCAAAAGCACGCCAGTGCTTTTTTAGTGGTAGTGCTTTTTAGCGGTAGAAAGGCAATGTCGGCATTGGACTTTGGACAATGGAGGAGTGGCCGAGCGGTTTAAGGCGGCGGTCTTGAAAACCGTTGTACCGAGAGGTACCGTGGGTTCGAATCCTACCTCCTCCGCTGTCCATTTCTCGAAGAAAAATAAACAGCGGGCTCTGGTCCTTAGGTAGAAAGTTTTGGGATAACTGCTCTTTGCGGTAGCGGATATAAGGAAGGAGGCGTAGTGAGGAATTTTAAGTTTTTTTTTATCGCTTTAGTCTTGTCTTTTAATATTTTATTCAGCGGATGTGTGCCGGTGCTGATTGGGCTTGGAGTGGCTACTGGCTATATGGTTACTAAAGATGCAGTGTCCGGAAATTTTGATATTGGTTATGACACCTTATGGAATACGGCGGTTTATGTCTTAGAGAGAAAAGGGGAAATAGTCTCTAATGACAAGCAGTCCGGAGTATTAAAGGCTAATGTAGGCAAGGATGTTGTGGTGGTAAAGATTAGAGAGTTAACTGAGGCTTCTCAGAATCTTCGTGTTTCTGCCCGTAAGAAAGGCATAATTTCTAACTTGTCTAAGGCTGAGGAAGTATTCTCAGAAATTGTGCGCAAACTAACTAAAAACAAGGAGCAGGAAAATTGAAGTATTTTCTTGCCGCATTAGGCCTAAGTTTATTAATTTCCTGCGGTCAGCCTTTATCTTCCAAGACTTTTTATGCGGTTAAAGTTATAGATGGGGATACCCTGATTCTTAATGACGGAGAGCATCTGCGGCTAATCGGCATAGATACTCCGGAAGTAAGAATAAGACAGGGGCATAGTTTTGTTTTTTCTCCTAAGCCTTTTGCTTTAGAGGCTAAAAGATTTGTTAAAAATTTAGTCGAAGGCAAAAAAATTTATGTAGAGTTTGGTAAAGAAAAAACGGACAAATACGGCCGGGCTTTAGGCTATTGCTTTTTAAGCAGTAATAATTTATTCGTTAATAAAGAAGTGCTAAAGCGCGGGCTGGCAATTATCAGCATAATCCCGCCTAATGACAAATATTTGCCGGAATTTATTTCTGCCCAGAAATTCGCCCAAAAGCAGAAAAACGGACTGTGGCAGGGCGTAGGGGTTATTTCTCCGGAACAAGCCGCCGGCCATCTTAATGAAATAATTAAGGTAAAAGGTCGTGCCCGGAGTGTTTTTAGCACTAAAGGCGGAGGGGTTGTTATTAAATTTGTCCAGCCGGGATTTAAAGTTTATATTCCGCCAGGGTGCCTGGATTATTTTTTTAACAAAGGCATAACTCCTTTTAGCGCTTATAAAAATAAAATACTTGAAGTTATCGGGAGAGTCCGGCAGTATAAAGGCGTTCCGGAAATAATAATTCCTGTGCCGCAGTTAATAAAAGTTTATGAAAATCAAGACTAAAATAATTGCTACTTTAGGTCCGGCAAGCAGTGATGTCTCAACCTTGCGCAGGATGTTTATGGCCGGTTTAGATGTTGTGCGCCTTAATTTTTCTCACGGCACTAAAACAGAGCATTTGCAGAGGATTAAAACTGTGCGGTCTTTAAACAAAAAATACCGCCGGGCGGTAAAAATTATGCAGGATTTGGAAGGCTACCGGATAAGATTAGGCAGGGTTAAAGGCAAAGGCCTTGTTGTTAAAAAAGGAAATGTGCTGTGGCTTACTCAGGACGATGTTTTAGCGGACAAAAATGTTTTAAGTTTTGATTACCGGGGCAGTTTAATGCCTATAAAAAAAGGAATGTTCATTTACATAGACGATGCCAGAATAGCGCTGCGGGTAGAAGGAGTTTATAAAAAGAGTTTGAAAACTTTAGTTGTCAGGCCCGGCCGGATACAGGCGCATAAAGGGGTTAATATCCCGGGGGCTGACTTGGAATTTGAGGCATTTACAGCCAAAGATACTAAAGATTTAGAGTTTGGGCTTAAGCATAAAGTTGATTTTATTGCCCAGTCTTTTGTGCGCAGTGCTGACGATATTATTCTTCTTAAGAAAAGGCTTCCTGTTAAAAACCCCCCGCTGGTTTTTGCCAAAATAGAAAATGCCCAGGGCCTTAATAATTTATCTGAAATACTAAAAGTTTCTGACGGGGTATTGGTTGCCCGCGGGGATATGGGAATATCATTTCCTATTTATATGGTCGGCATACTGCAGAAAATAATCATTCAGCGGGCCCGCGGTTTTAAAAAACCGGTTATTACGGCTACGCAGATGCTGGAAAGTATGACTGACAGTGTTTTGCCTACACGGGCAGAGGTAACAGACGTTACTAATGCTATAATTGACGGTTCTGATTATGTTATGCTTTCTGAAGAAACCGCAGCCGGCCGATATCCGGCTGAAAGTGTGCGGATGATGAATGAAATAATAAAGTTTACAGAAAAATCCGCTTTTTACCCGGGCAAAAAGAAATAATTATGAGAGCCGCGGGTCTGCTTACGGATTTTGGGCAAAAAGACAGTTTTGCCGGGATAATTAAAGCGGTAATTTTAAACATTGCGCCCCGTACCTCTATAATAGATTTAACCCACAATATTTCCAGCCATAATATACGAGAAGCCGCATTCCTTCTCTGGAAGAGTTATAAATATTTTCCTGAAAAAACAGTGTTTCTGACAATAGTTGACCCGGGCGTAGGCTCAAAAAGAAAAGCCTTATTGGTTCAAACTAAAAACTATTATTTTATCGGGCCGGATAACGGAGTTTTGTCTTTGGCCGCAGAAGAGGATAAAATTGAAAAAATAGTTTCTTTAGAGAATAAGAAGTTTTTCCTGAAAAATGTATCTTCTACTTTCCACGGCAGGGATATATTTGCTTCTGTATGCGGCTGGCTGCTTAAAGGCATCTCTGTGGAAAAATTTGGGCCTGAGGTTAAAAGTATAGAAGAGATTAAGTTCCCTTTGGCTAAAATAACCTTTAGCAGTATTGAAGGCGAAGTTGTTTACATTGACAAGTTCGGGAATCTTATTACTAACATTCCCGCGCGGGAATTTGAAACTTTAACTAAGGGGAAAGATTTTTCCTGCAGGTTCGGCCGGCAGTTAATAACCCGTTTTTATCCCGCTTACAGTTTTGCTAAAGATAGAGAAACTTTCTTTTGCCCGGGGAGTTTTTCCTTTATAGAAATATGTCAAAACCAATCCAGCGCCTGTAAACAACTAAAAGCCAAAACAGGGGATAAAGTCATCTGCCGGATATTCAGGTAATCTTTTCGCTGTTATGCCTGATACGAAAAACCGCAAACTAAGAGGTATTGTCAGATTTGTTTACAAACAGGCTGGCAGGGCTATTCACAATTACAAGATGGTCAGGGATAAAGACTGTGTCTTAGTTGGTTTTTCTGCCGGGGCAGACAGTGTGGCTTTGGCAAAAATTTTGTCTTTGCGGCGCAGGCACATACCTATAAATTTTGGCATCAAATTAGTTTATATCAACCTTCCTTGGCAGGAAAAATATCTGCCTAAGGCAAAATCAATTCTTGAGAATACGGGCCTGCCTTACAGCATAGAAAAAATAGATTTTCAGGGCCGTAAAGTTGATTGTTTTTGGTGTTCTTGGCAGAGGAGAAAAATATTTTTTACTTTAGCCCGAAAGTTAGGTTGTAATAAAGTGGCCCTGGGGCATAATCTTGACGATATAACAGAGGCTATACTGATGAATTTGTTTATGAACGGCCAGATAAGCGCAATGTCTCCCTGCCAGGAGTTTTTCGGCGGGGAAATTACAGTAATCCGGCCGTTTTGCTATCTGGAGAAGCGCCGGATATTAAGTTTTATCCGCAAGTCGGGCCTGGATTATATCCCTTCGGAATGTCCTTATGCAGAGAAGAATATCCGTGAAATTATTAAAAAACAGATTAAGGAATTAGAGAAAATATCTGCGGGAGTGAAAGTTAATATTTTTCGGGCATTGGAAAAAAAACATATAAAGGCCGATTATTTGTTATAATACAACTATGGAAGAATACATTGAATA
>WFRI01000035.1 GCA_015486615.1 Candidatus Omnitrophota bacterium
ATAATTTTATAATTAAATAGGATAACTGTTATGGCTGAAAGTTTAAGAGAGAAAAAGTTTATTTACAGAAACAAAGTTATCTGGTCCGGCCAGAAAAAAGGAATCTTATCTTCTCCAGACAAGCCGGATTTAGAAGTGGCTACACCTGCAGAATTCAACGGCCATAAGGGGATCTGGAGTCCGGAAGATTTGTTCGTGTCTGCAGTCAACAGCTGTATTATGACTACATTTCTATACTATGCTCAAAGGAATAATCTTGATTTTGCCGGATTTGAAAGCGAGGCTGAAGGAGTTTTGGAAATGTTGGGGGGAAGATTAGCATTTTCTAAAATTGTGGTAAAGCCTAAGATTTTGATAAATAACGTTGATGATATCGGAAAAACGGAAAAATTCATAACTCTGTCTGAACGTTCCTGTCTTATTTCCAATTCCATAAAAACAAAAGTGGAAGTTGCTGCAGACATATCTTTGGCTTAATTTATGGCTGATTTTGAAGAAATAGACTGGGCAAGAAAAACTTTAGGCCTTGATGAATATGCTACAATGGATGAGATAGAAAAGGCTTACAAAAAACTTGCCTTAAAATACCATCCTGACCGCTGCCCTGCTGAAAAAAAACAAGAGGCTCAAGAGGTTTTTAAGCAGATTAACCATGCTAAAGACATTATTCTTGATTACTGTGCAGGCTATAGATTCTCTTTCAAACAGCAGGATGTCCGAAGAAATTCTATCAACTCAGAATATTACCAGCATTTGAAGAAGTTTTATGACGGCTGGTGGGGCAAATTGGACATTTGACCGCCTCAGATATCTCGGAATGGTTATCTCCCAATACATTCCCAGTATAGGCAAAACCTATCCAGGCTAAAGATTAAAACTTCTGGAAGAAATATAGTATTTTGACTTTGTCCCAGTATCTTTCAAGTTTCGATTTATTATTTAGGAGTAAACACTATGCGCAAGTGAATGTGTCCTAAAGTCTTAAGGAAGGAATAGCCGTCTGTATAACTCTTAGACTAAAATCTGTATTTTGCAGCCGCGAATGTATAAAAGGTACTAAAAAACGAAAAGAGAGGTTATTATGTTGGAAAAGTTTAAACAATTAGGGCTTTCGAAAGAAACAATAGAGGTTTTGAAAAAGAAAGGATTTGAAGAGCCGACAAAAATTCAACAGCACACTATACCTTTGCTGTTGAAAGAAAATATTGATATTGTCGGCCAGGCTCAGACAGGAACAGGCAAAACAGCCGCTTTTGCCCTGCCGATTATTGAGAAGATAAAGCCTTTGACCGGATATATTCAGGCTTTTGTGCTGGTGCCTACTCGAGAATTAGCCTTGCAGGTGGCAGAGGAAATAGACTCTCTGAAAGGCCGGCGCAGGATTTCTATTATGGCTATTTATGGCGGCCAGTCTATCAGCCAGCAGATGCGCAGAATAGAAAAAGGAGTAGATATCGTTGTGGGCACTCCAGGAAGAATAAAGGACCATTTGCAGAGAAAGAGCATAGATTTAAGCAAAGTGTCTTTTGCAGTTTTAGACGAAGCGGATGAAATGCTGAACATGGGTTTTATTGACGATGTAACAGATATTCTGTCTTATTCCGGTAATGATAAACGGACTTTGCTTTTTTCTGCTACTATGCCTTCCAGTATTCTGAGATTGGCTAAAAAATATATGCGTGATTATAAAATAATAAAGGTCGATAAGGAACAATTGACAGTCAGCCTTACTGACCAGATTTATTTTGAGGTCTCTTCTGCGGATAAATTAGAGGCTTTATGCCGGATAATTGATAACGAGCAGGATTTCTATGGGCTGGTTTTCTGCCGTACAAAAGTGGATGTGGATACTGTTGCCCGCAGGCTGGCATCCCGCGGCTATAACACTGACGGCCTGCATGGAGATATTTCCCAGGCTCAGCGCGAGCGTATATTAGAGAAGTTTAGGCGTAAAAGGATAAACATTTTAATCGCTACTGATGTGGCTGCCCGGGGAATAGATATAAGTGATTTAACTCATGTAATTAATTATTCTCTCCCCCAGGATCCCGAGAGTTATATTCATAGAATAGGCAGAACCGGCCGGGCAGGCAAAGAGGGGACAGCAATTACTTTTGTCACGCCTGAAGAATACCGCAGGCTTATTTTTATCAAAAGGGTAATTAGAACTAATATCCGCAAAGAAAAAATACCTTCAGTAGATTCTATTATCCATGCTAAAAAGAAACGGATAAAAAACGAAGTTAATGAAATCGCCAAATCGGGAAAGTTTGAAGAATACTCTGCATTTGCCAAAGAGATGTTAGAAGGCAAATCTGCAGAAAAAGTTTTGGCAGCATTTATGAAATATTCTTTAGAGGGCGAATTGGACGCTGCTAGTTATCGCAGTATTAGGGATGTATCTGTAGATAGAAAAGGAGTAGCGCGTTTGTTTGTTGCTCGGGGCAGGGTTGATAATGTGAGCCCTAAGGCGTTGATAAGAATGATTCAGGATGTCGTGGATATAGAATCCTGGCGGATAAAAGATATTCGGATTTTTGACAAGTTTTCTTTTATTACTGTGCCTTTTGAAGATGCAGAAATAATCCTGCAGGCTTTTAAGAAAATAAAAACTTCCCGCAAGCCTATTGTGGAAAGAGCCAGAGAGAAAGGCAGACGGGCAGGCTAAAATTTAGGTTGAGAGGATTTAGAACTTATTAAGATTCAAAAAGATGCGAAATATATCATAATTTTGGTATTTGACTCGCTTTCTTACCGGCACCCATGTTAAAAAAGCACGCCAGTGCTTTTTTAAGCGGTAGCCTTCGACCTTGGACATTCGACGTTGGACCCTGGACATTGGCCCTTCAAGCAATATCGGCACAGGGACTGGCTCAACGCAAGGCAATGCCGGGATTGGAGTTCGGCTGTTGGTTATTTTGTTATAATTTTGCATTTTTACCCCGTTAGAAATCTCAGAAAGAGAGGTTGATATATCAAGCCGGATTGCTTTTTAGCCGGCCGGTCTTTTTAAGTACTCTTAAGAAAACATAGCAGGCAAGAATAAGCAGGAAAATAACACCGGATTTTAATCCCTGGCTTTTATTCCTTGGGAATCCGTAGAGAAAATGCAGTTTCCATAAAAACAGTACATATACTCCCATAATCGTTCCTATTAAAGTCCCGTAATCTTTTCTTAGAGACTTTTTCCAGTCAAAACTTAGCGAAGCAAATGTTTTTCTTATTCCGGAAAAATTGGGGATAAGCCCAGGAGTCCTTTGGCGATATTGCTGATATTCCGCCCCGAAATGCTGCTGCAGGTAGTTTTCTTCGGCTGCGATTATAGACAGATATACAAATATAAAAAAAGGTATAACTATCAGGTAAACATAAATAGAACCGTAAATAATTCCCATTCCTAATATTATCAGAAAGTTTCCTATATACATAGGATTGCGCACATGGGCGTATGCTCCTTGGGTGACTAAATTATCTGCGTAAACTTTGCCGTTTTTCCCGCCTCTTTTTATATAAGCAAGGCCGATTACTAACAAACGGAACTCCGCGCCTGAAAAGGCAGTTATAAAGCCGATTGTTACTGCAAATTTATCTAATGCAGGGTTGTTCATAAATAATGCGGGTTTTATAAATAAAAGCAGGAATATGACAAAAACAGGAAAAAGGAAATTGCGAAATTTGAAGAATAAGTTCCCACTTTTGATTAAAAAGGTATTAAGCATTAGTGTTTTTATTTAATTGCCAGCATTCCGCAAAAATTATACCACTTAAAGAATATATCACATTCCCTAAACCCATTTTCCAACAGAAGTGCACGGTTTTCTTCCGGTCTGTAGGGGATTAAGACATTTTCTAACGCTTCCCTTTTTTGGGCTATTTCTGTTTCATTATAACCCTGGCGCTTTTTGAAATCATAGTAATACTTAATGAAAAGACGGTTAAGGGTAGAATCTATGCTCAATACTTTTTCTATTAATATCAGACAGCCTCCTTTGTTTATACCTTTAGCAATGCTTTGAATAACTTTTTCTCTCCAAAGCGGCCGGATAAATTGAAGAGTCAAGTTCATAATTACTATTGAAGCATTGTTTATCGGCAATCCGGGGGAATTTAAGTCCATACAGACAAATTCGCAGATTTTCTTTACTCCGTGCCTTTTCATTTTCTCTTTAGCTTTATCCAGCATATCCTGAGAGTAGTCAATGCCAATAAATCTTACGTCTTCTTCTATGGCTTTGTCCAGTATAAGGAAAGTCGTACCTGTAGAGCATCCTAAGTCATAAACATTGGTTTTAGGCTGGGTAAAATCTATGGCTATTTCCCGAATCATTCTCTGAGTTTCCTGGTAAAAAGGAACGGAACGATTAAGCATATCGTCAAAAACTTCGGCAACTTCTTTACGGAAGTTAAAATCAGAGATTAAATCTTTTTTGCCTTTGAAAATTTCGTCTTTCATCATAAATTTTCACCTGTGGACCTGTGGAAATATTATAATACTGGAAGTATTTTTGACAACTCCTTTTATTAAAAGGTAATGTAAAATATTGTGTGTCCGTTTTCTTGATAAGGAATAAAAAAGGGTGTATCCTTCTGGTTGATAATAATATTAACCAAGGCCAAAAGGCCGAAAGAAAACTACCTACTAAAACTTGACACCCAGAATAAATAACATTTGCAAAAAAATCTTTTTTTTGTATAATACAGTTTCACAGTCTTATCCATAAATAACCAAAGAGCAGTCAGGAGGTAAAAATGTTTGATTACGGTTTTACGGAAGAA
>WFRI01000036.1 GCA_015486615.1 Candidatus Omnitrophota bacterium
CCTTCCCTTAACATATACCGCGACCTTTTCTTAGCCGGCATATATTTTGCCCCGCCCAGAGAAGCAGGCAAACCGGCTGAAGCGAAATTAGGATTCTTAGAGGATAAAATATCCTATATCTTCGGAGAGATATTAGGGATTACTGACTATAGTCGGGTTTTAACAGGTGTCTACAACGAAGTGGTAAAAGAATACTTCCCGGGTTATTTCCCTGCTAAAAAACGCTGCCTTATTCCTCTGGCTGATATTTTTAGACACTACCGCCCGGAAATAGTAAGAAAGCTGCCCTGCAGGTATATAGATTACTTTGAACAGCTCTCTTTAGGAAGCTTTAAAAGGACAATTAAGGGGGAATATAGAAAGAAAAAGAATTCTTCAAGTTCTATAAAAACCAGCAGGAAAGTATCAGCTATATCAGGCCTTAAAAATACAGCATCCTCCAGCATATCTTTCCCCTCAGTTAATCCCACAACTACAAGAGCCTGGAAGGCTTTAAAGAGGCAGGCTATAATGAAATACTACAATAAAGCAACCCGCCTGAATATAAACAGCCTCTTTGACAAAGACCCTCAGCGCTTTAAGAAGATGTCTTTATGTATAGGGGATATGCATATGCTTTTTGATTATTCCAAGAACTTAGTGGATGAGAAAATACTAGAACTCCTTCTTAAACTTGCCGAAGAAACACAACTTAAAACCGCAATAAAGGCAATGTTTGAAGGTGAAAAAATCAACCAGACAGAAAACCGCGCTGTTCTGCACACAGCCCTGAGGAACCTTAACAACACTCCTATATCTGCCGCTGATACAAAAATACAAAAAGAGCTGGAAAAAATACAAAAAGAACTGAACCATATAAGAGACTTCTCTTCTGAGATTATATCCGGCTGGCGCAGGGGCTATACAGGTGAAGAATTCACCGATGTAGTAAACATAGGCATAGGCGGCTCTAACCTTGGCCCGCTTATGATAACCCAGGCTCTAAAGCCTTACCGGGCAAAAGAAAACTTAAACGTGCATTTTATCTCTAATATAGACCCTTCTCATATCGGCGAAACTCTTAAAAAACTCAACCCTGAAACCACCCTTTTTATCATTGCTTCAAAAAGCTTTACCACCCAGGAGACACTTACTAATGCCAAAACTGCCAAAGAGTGGTTTTTAGCCAAAACCGGCAATGACGAAAAACTTATTGAAAAACACTTTGTGGCTTTATCTACCAATATAAAGGATGTAGTTGATTTTGGTATTGATAAGGATAACATCTTTGAGCTCTGGGACTGGGTAGGCGGACGCTATTCTTCCTGGTCGGCAATAGGCCTGTCTATTGCCTGCTATATAGGCTTTGATAATTTCAGACAATTCCTCTTGGGCGCCCAGAGAATGGATACTCATTTTAGAGATACTCCTTTTGATAGGAATACCCCTGTGCTTATGGCTCTTTTAGGCATATGGTATAACAACTTCTTAGGCGCTCAAACCCAGGCTATTCTGCCTTACAGCCAGTATATGCACAGATTCATTGCCTACATACAGCAGCTGGATATGGAATCTAACGGCAAAAGCACAGACCGCAACCAAGAAGAAATAGACTATCAGACCGGTTCTATTATCTGGGGCGAGCCAGGAACTGATTCCCAGCATTCCTTCTTCCAGTTGCTGCACCAGGGAACAAAACTAATCCCGGCTGATTTTATCGGCTTTGCTAGGCCGAACAAACAAAAAGAACTAAGCCCTCAGGCTTTAGAAGAGCAGCACAAAATACTGCTTGCCAACTTCTTTGCCCAGCCCCAGGCTTTAATGAGAGGAAAAACATTGAATGAAGTAAAAAATGAAATGAGAAAAGAAGGAAAATTAAATGAAGCAGAGATTGAGAGAATTGCTCCTTACCGTGTTTTTGAAGGCAACCGTCCTACAACCACAATCTTGGTCAATAAACTTACTCCTTATACATTAGGGATGCTTATTGCTCTCTATGAGCATAAAGTATTTACTCAAGGGGTAATATGGAATGTTTACAGCTTTGACCAGTTCGGAGTAGAGCTTGGCAAAAAATTAGCTAAAAACATCCTGCCTGAGCCTGAGCGGCCAATGCAGACAAAAGGCTTAGACCCATCCACCAAAGGCTTAATTGAAGCCTATAAGAAGATGATCTCATCTTCACTTAGCTCTTTAAAGAAAAAACTCCTCTTAACCTACTATGAGTGGAGATTAAGAATGTTAAAAAGAAGACTTAGAAGTCTTCTAAGCTGGGAAGCAAAAGTTGAATCGGAAATAGATACTTTAATAAGAATAAGTGATATCAAGGATAAAAACAGAGACTTTTCTGTGTTTATTAGTTCTTCCAGTTTACCTAGGAATAAAGAAATAGAGGGCGAGTATATATCTTTAGGTAAGTTTATAAGAGCGGTTAATAAAATTTATTATACGCTAAAAGGCAAATATATATCTAACGAAGCAGGATTTACTACCACAGTTAGCCACAATTATTTTACTGCCCACGCTAATGCAATTGAATTTTATGATTGTCTTAAAACACTGGATAATATGGGAAAACTACCAAAGCAGATAGTGATTCAAAGTTGGGGTGTAGGTAATGGAGCCTTTGACAAAGATTTCATTGCTAAGTTTTGTGAAATAGATAAGAGAGAAGGTAAAAAATACGTTAGAAGAATCAAATATGTACTTGTGGATTTTTCAAATGAGATTTTAGAAAATGCAAAATATATTCTAAACACTTTGGATTTTGGAGGTTGTTTTGATCTAATTAAAGCTGATTTATCTCAGCCTGTAGAAATATATAAAGGTAAGACTCAATATATAAGATTTAATGAGCTATAC
>WFRI01000037.1 GCA_015486615.1 Candidatus Omnitrophota bacterium
CCTGCGGACTCATTCTGCCGGCCGAATTTAAACATATAATATCCTTATACTTGTAAGCAAAAGGCTTAACTATCCTTTTAAAATTGCGGGTAATCCCGGCCAAGCCAAATTTAGCCTTAAAACCTTTATCCCATTCGTAATTATCCAGCAATGACCACCAAAAATACCCCCGTATATCAACCCCCTTAGACAAAGCAGAGAAAACACTTCTTATATGCTCCTCCAAAAAAACAGAGTAATCTTTATCGTCATTGCCGGTTGTGCCGTTCTCAGTTATTATAACAGGCCTGCGGTATTTCTTCAGCCTTAAAAGTATTTTTTCAAGGCCCTGCGGGTAGATAAACCAGCCTAAAGAATTCCGCGCAAGTTTATGGTGCTCCTTTCGGCATTCTTTCCCCGCTAAATCAAACAGGCCCGCACGGATAAAATCTCTGCGGTAATAATTCACTCCGATAAAATCCAGAGCATTTCTTTTGACCAGATAATCTATAAAATAAACGTTAAATACTCTATCCCGCAAAAAAGCGGCTAAACTGTTTTGCCCGAAATTGTTAAAACTGCAGGGGCAAAAATCGATAAAATTTTTCGCAGGCCCGGCAAAAACTTCCCGGCCGCTATATATGCTTCTTATAATCTTGTAAGATTTGATATAAGTTTTCGCTAAATTTTTTGATACTCTAAAAGCAAGACGCAAAGATTTTCTGCCCGGCGGCCACTTTCCAGCAAGATAAGACTGGTAAACATAAATTAAAGGTTCATTCATCACCACCCAATACCTGACATAATCCTTAAATTCAATAACCATCTTTTCAACATACTCTAAAAAACATCCGGAAGCCTCAGGAGACTCCCAGCCTTTTTGCCGGAACAGCCAACCAGGCAAAGTAAAATGCCACAAAGTAACTACAGGCTCAAGGCCTTTTTCTCTCAGACAGCCAAGGACTTTTCGGTAATGTTCAATAGCAGAATTATCCCATCTTCCTCTGCCTAAATGAACCCTGCTCCATTCTATAGAAAACCTGTGAGCATTATGACTTAAAGACTTGGCCAAAGCGAAATCTGCACAATACATATCATAATGCCGGCACGCCTGGCCCGCAGAAGGGATCTTAGCCTGCTTTTCCCAAATATACCAATCGTTTTTTATATTACTGCCTTCTACCTGATGACTGGAAGTGGCCGCACCCCACAGAAAACCCTGCGGGAGTCTGGAAGAAACCAAAGAAGACCTCATTTACGCTGAGACATTATTTGATTAAACGCCTCAACCCCTGCCAAAGCGATCTTATCATCGCTATTACTCTTGGTTCCGCTAATACCTATAGCACCCAGGATATCATCTCCTAACATTAACGGATACCCGCCGGCAACCCCTAAAACCATAGTCTTACCAGCGATATTCCAAACCCTAAACTCACCTTTGGATGTAGGCTGTTTGAACTCAAAAGAAGAAAGAGCCTTAGCCTGAGCCCAAGAAATAGAAAGGACGCTTTGGTTATCCATCAAATAACTCAATTTAACATTGCCTACTCCGTCCAGAATAACTATCCCCACAGGGGTACCCAATTCTTTAGCCTTACTCACACAAGCATCGGCTATTTTTTCTGCCAGATCTAAAGTAAGGGTATAACGTGTAAGCAGGCCGCTTTTATGTTGAGGCGGAGACTGCGGAGTTTTATCTTCTGCAGCAGAAGAATAAGGACAAATGCTAAAAACAAATATTGACAAAACTGCAACCAAAAAATATTTACCCTTCATAACCCCTCCTGATATTCTTAAAACCCTATTAAGAAATGCAAATTATACCTCTAAAACAAAATTAAAACAACAGGAAAATCTTGGCAGCATTTTCGAAATTTGCTTTATTTTTGGAATTACCAACATTTATCCTGCCGGAGAATTTAGCACTTTCTTTTGAACAACAGCCAAAACAAAGAAAAGAGGGGCAATAAACAGAACAGCCGGCAGAGGAGTAAAAGCGAATAGAATCAGCGGGAGGAATATCAGAGAAGCCAATAATAAAAACATCTTAATTTTCATTTGAGGCAGTTTGTTTTAATAACAGTTTGTTTACGTCACTAACTACTTGTTTCAACACTTCCTGCAAAGTCATTTCCAGAGTTTTAGCAAAGGCTTTCGAAGTAGCCGCTAAATTCATACCCCCATTTTTCTTTACAGAGTAGCCTTTTGATAAAATTACTTTCCCGCCTCTTTTCAAAACTATTTTTAGAGCCGCCCGGCCATCGTAAGTAAGATATGTATCGCAGAAAATATCAAGGACTGAACCCTGAACTACGTTGGAAACATTATCTCCGCCGGAAACGGTATAACCGGCATTTCTAAGTTCTGATTTCAAAGAATCAGTTACCCATTTGGCTACATTGTTTTGAGGCACTACCTTGGCACATTTCATCCCTAAACTATTTCTGACATATCCTACAGTATCTTTTGTTTTTCTCTCATCTTTAAAAGGAACTACTTTTATGACGATATTATTCTTATGTTGAGCAGGCAAAACAGGACTGTAAGATAAAAACGGTTTTCTTACTCCAAAAGCGCACCCTGAAAGAAAAATAACGCCAGCAGCGGCAAATATTTTTATTGCCCAGATTTTCTTATTCACCTTTTGCCTCCTTTATTTCTTTTCCTATTTCCCTGAATAATCCTTCGTAGAACCTCTTGTCTTCTATGACTCTCTCGCCTTCTTTTATTCTTTTTGCATCTTTGCCGTTAGAATATCTCTTTATAACGGGGCAAATAAAATTGTATCACAGGCTTTCAAAAGTTAAAGAAAAACTTAATTAAGATTATAAACAAGGCAAATGCCTTTACGGGCAATAAAAGCCTTTTTTCAGGCCTCAAAAGCGTTTAACACTGGCCGTCAGAATAGCCCAAAAGATGCTCAAATTTGCATTCTGCGGACCTTTCGGAGAAAGAGGCAGACAGCTTTTTTAACCAAACTTAATAGTTAAATTTTCCCCTAAAACATCCGCTATTCGTTTCGCAGTATCTATAGAAAGGTTCTCACGGCCGTTCTCGATTTTAGCAATATACTGTTGAATTACCCCTAATTTTTCAGCCAGGTCTTTCTGGGTATAACCCCTGCTTACTCGTATATTTCTAATCTGTTGCGCTATCTCCATTCTTTCCGGCGGGATATCAATTTTTTGAGATTCTCTTACTTTGATTCCTTGTTTTCTTAATTGCTCAAGGGTTCGTTCGTATATTGTCTGCCAGAAAGCAACTCTATTCTTAAGCCAGCGGTTTTTACTTATGCGTTTTTTTATACTCGGCCATTTTTTACAAAAAGTTACCTTATCAACAATGTTAAAAACAACTTTAGGATTATTCACCCGGGAAAAAAGCTTATCCGCGTAAATATTAAATTTAGGATGCTTTTCATCCTTTAAAATTTTCTTCACCTCGCCCTTTTTCAGGCGGCTGTCCCATAACCAGTTTATTTTTTCTTTGTTTGAAACCTTCATTTGTCATTCACCCCCTTAGAAATATCAATACATTAACTTTTCCGGCAATACCTTTAATATCTCCTTATCCAGATGCTTTATTGCTTTGTTTACATCAAACCCTGGGACTAAATCTAAAAGTTCAATCTTCAAATTCATTCGATTAAACTCTCTATACCAGGCAACAAGACTTTCTGCCTTATCATAAGAGAAATATTCAAGAAAAAATTCAGATAAAGATCTATAG
>WFRI01000038.1 GCA_015486615.1 Candidatus Omnitrophota bacterium
GTTAAGTTATGGCGCAGGCCGGCAGGAATAGATTCCACTATCCTTGTATAGAGGCCAAGCTCTTCTACTCTTACGTCTTCTGTCTGGCCGCGGCCGCTTTCTTCGGTGTAAGTGTAGGTGTAATCATTATATCTCTGATCGCTTAAAATAATCACTTTTTTGCCTTTTTGCAGCAGCTCTATCAGGCCGCTGTAGGTTATGCTGTCTTTTAATGTTGTTCTGTGGTAAGGGTCTTCTCTGACCAATACGCCGTCTATTTCACTAAACACTGCCACTGGCGAAGACGATGTATTGTTTATTCCTTGAAGCAATCTTAAGGAAGCTTCCGGGCCTTCTCCTGCCCAGGCTAACTTTTCTTTTTCTTCCTCGCTAAGGCCAGGATGCGTGTTATCTTTAGCTACAGATATTGCATAGATATCTTTTACTCCCAAAACAGGCACATCGTTACCTTCTTTATCTCCTTTCCTGTAAAATTCATCGCCTAAATAAAGCAAAGTATCTATTTCTTTGTCGAAACGAATAGACCTTTTCAAGTGTTCGAGAGATTCTTTCTTTGTTGTTGTATTGTAAGTAACATCTATGGAACTAATGCCTCCTGTCCTTAAAAAGAATTTGTTTTTAAGGCCCTTGTCCTTCAACCCATTCAATATATCATCTATAATTTCAGTGCGCGGGTCTGCGGTTCCTTCTACAAATACAGACAGATTGAATACCAATATTATTGATACCTGCTGGTTATCTCTTACCTCTATATATGGAAAACTTAAGTTTAGAGTCTCACTGTAGCTTGGATTGTATTTTGCTGAGACTAAATCGTATACGTCTTTTTTGACAACTATCTGAGGGTTATTTTTGCCGACTTCTAATGTAAACTCTATATTTTTCCCATAATAGTTAATCATATTATCCGGAGACGCTAACTCACGCAGCTTATCAAAAACAACTTTTTCCTTTTCATCTCCTTTATATCCAAAAATGTCTCTTAAATGCTTTCTTAGAACTTCTTTTGCTACATTAGTAAACTCTTCTAACTCATTCTCAGGTATAGGAGGTATTATGTTTTTAACCTTTTTATTGCCCATAGAGTCAAAGCAAAGTTTAGTCGCCCCTCCGTTTGCATACATAACAATTTTATTTAACAGACCTATCTTCCCTCTGGATTTTAATTCGTCTTTTAAAGGTTCAATTATCCTTACCGTCTGCTCTGCCGCTGAATTACCCGATATAAATGCAAATGTTGCCCCTCTTTCCAATAAATCAACGATTGCGTTTCTCATTTCAACAGATTCCCTTAGGCTTTTCTCCGGATCTAATACTGTCTTGTCTATATCTGAGGCAATAATAAGTCTGCCGGAGGTATTGTGCGCTTTTTCCAAGATAAATTGTATTTTTTCTTCATCGCTTAAAGCGCTGCTTGCCTTTATCCCCCCTATTACCTCATACAACACACTATTCTTATATAATGGTTTGCCTTTTTCTATGTCTTTTATGCCTCTTTCGTCTATTTCAATTACCTTTATGCCTTCTGAGTTTAGCCACTCTATCTCTTTTTCTGTTACAGGCGGCTGTATGCCTTTTAAGAGTTTGCTTACCTGGGCTTTTCCTTCTATTAATGCTGTCTTTAGTTCTTCGGCCTGGGCTTTGCCTTTTAATTCTACAAAGCTCTGGCCGGTCTGTGTGTTGTAGCCTAGTTTTTCTATTGTCTCTGGGGCAAACTTTGGTATGATTATATGGCTGATTATCTGGTTTAATTTTGTTTGCTTGCCTCTTACTCTTGAGATATGGCTTTTTATGGCTTCTAACTGTTCTTTTAGGGTAAGCTGGGCTTCTATTTTTAAATAGTATTTGCCGTGTTTTTCTACTATAGGGTTTTGTTTGTCAATTACTGCGTTTTCTAAGTCGGATTTTATCTTGGCTATGTAGATTACCGGTATGCCTTGTCCTTTTTTCTCTATCAGCATTTCGGCTATTTCCTTATAGAGCAATACCGGTATAAGCGATGTCCATATAGAACCATTGCCCATTATTATTTTTGCGGCTTTGTTTAAGACTGCTATTGCCTGGGGGTTAGCTTTAGGGTAATCTTCATCTAACTTAAGCCTTCTCATACTGCTGTCTATTGTGGCGCGGTGGTAGAAGTAAAGCTCTGCCATTTTCTTCTCATGCGCGCTGTCGGTTATAATTGTCTGGTATAAGACAACTTCGCCGTCTTCATATTCAGCGCCCAGGGCGCTGTGCTCATAATCGGATGTTACTACTACCGGCTCCTGCTCGGTTAAATTCAAAATCTTCTTTAGAAGCGGCTGTTCTAATATTGCATCCGGCTTTTGGCCTTCTTTGATTATGCCGCTGTCATAAGCATCGCCAATAAGCATAAGGTTGGGAGTGGAAGCTTTTTCTAATTTTATTATCTTTTTAGTAATCAGCTCCCTGTCTAAAAGCTCAGCTAAACTAAGCAGGCTTGAGAGGAATGCTATTTTATCTTTGGGGTTGTTTATGGATATTTTTAAGGATTTTTCTATTGCTTTTTTGTTTTCAATGGCTTCCTCTATTCTCCTGCGCCATACCGGATAAAGCGTATTCGCTGTTATCCTGCCTTTGGTCTTAAGAGAGGAGGGAAGTTCTTTTGCCATTGACTCAGACCAGAATAGTATAAATATTTTAAACAGGTCATCACTTAAGAAGATGTTTAGCCCGGCCGCATCCCCGGGAGGAATGAAGAAGATGCCGAATTTCCTAAAGAGGCTGTACATTATTTTTTCCGAAGAGCCGCCGTCGTCTGAGCCGGATATTATGCAGGCAAGCTTTTTTATGCCTCTGTTTACAAAATACTGCAGAAGAGTGGTTGTAGCTTTGCCGCCGCCGCCAAGGTATACAAGCTTAAACAACTCTTCTGCCGATTCTGGCGGAGCGCGCGCTTTTAAGCTCTCTAATATGGCTTTCTTGTGTTTGTAATAATAATTATCCTGGTAATAGCCGGCCAGGACCCTGGTTGTGGATATGCCCTGGGCTTCTGCAGCAAGGGCTATGTCTTCCTGATATTGGCTTATATTGTTTGTTTTTATGTAGATATCTTCCAACTCTATGCTGTTTCTGGCAGCGCGCGCGTCTATTGCGCGGTAATAATCAAAGAAGTCTTTTTCTGAAAAATTACGCGTAGAAGCTATTTCATCTGCTTTCTCAAAAAGGCCTTCTACGCTTGTGTGAGAATTGTATTGGGAAATATACTCTTTTATTGCTTCTTTAACAGTAAGATTCAAATTATTTCCAAAAGCTTCAAGGTAAATAGCGCTCCAGCAGGGATAGTCTACTTCTGAGAGCTCAAAGTCGTCGTATACTTTCTTCAGCCAGTTTATCTTATCCAGCATAAGGTATTTTTCTTTTAGCTGATATCTGTGTTCTTCTACATATTCGAGCGCGCCGGCTAAAGCAAGCGGAAGGAGTTTTTGAGTATGTTCTACTTGTTTGTTTATCTGGTCTAAATCATCTATATTGTTGTTTAACAGCCGCAGGATGTAATATATCCCCCCTAATTGCAGGCTGAAGCTAACTTCTTCTTTTAGGTTTATGTCTCCTATAATAACAGTTTTGCCTTCTTCTATCTTATTTTTGCGCAGGTGGAACATTAAGGCGTCCTCTTTGCTAACTGTTTTGCGCCGGATATTTATAGAAGTTACGCCTTCTTCCTTTATAATGTAATGCTTCCAGATATAGCGGTATTTCTTATTCAAGGTTTGTTTGATTTTGCTGAAAATCTTATGGCGCACAGACTCATTTTTGCTCAGACTGGCTGCAGGGAGTTCTTCCGAAGGAAGGTAGATAATGTTTACTGAGAATACTTTTTCTTTGCTGCCTACTCTGCTCTTATTGACTATTACCTGCGGCCGGCGGAAGGTGTAAGCAGGATACTCTTTGCGGTAAGCTTCGGGGTCCTTCTTATAGAGGCTGTAGTATTTTTCTTCAATGATATCTTCTATGTCTTTCTTTATGTTCTTAGCCAAGCTATCTTCAAATGCAGTAACAGTATTATATTCATTATCGGTTATTTGCTGGCCGTATTTATCAAACTCCACTTTAAAAGCGCCGGCGCAGGCATAAATGGTTAAGTTATGGCGCAGGCCGGCAGGAATAGATTCCACTATCCTTGTATAGAGGCCAAGCTCTTCTACTCTTACGTCTTCTGTCTGGCCGCGGCCGCTTTCTTCGGTGTAAGTGTAGGTGTAATCATTATATCTCTGATCGCTTAAAATAA
>WFRI01000039.1 GCA_015486615.1 Candidatus Omnitrophota bacterium
GCTGTAGATACGGGAATATATTCTATTTTAGCCAGTTTTCCCTGTGCGGTAAAATACAAATATACTTTATCTGAAGAAAAATAATCAGTGGGTTTTCTGAAAAGACATTTTTCACTGTAATTTTTCCCCTCCCGGCAAAATACCGGATCCCCATATTGCTCAACCACCCGGGAATACTTTTCTCCAGTTTTTAAACGGCCGGCCTTAATATCTTTTACCAGTTTGTAAAATAATTTTTCCTGGCGGTTTAAATATTTTTTAATCTGGCTTTGACTTTCAGACACATCTCTCAATACTAAAATCTGGCGGGTATTACTCAATACTCTGCAGCCGGCTGTGAAAAAGCATCCAAGCAGAATAACAGAAAGGCACAAACTATTCAGAATTTTATTGTCTGCCATATACCCTTTGCTTTCATAATAAGTTCTACTACTTCCCGCACTGCGCCTCTGCCCCCATAAGCAGAGGTTATATACAATGCTGCACTTTTTACTTCCGGGACAGCGTTATTTACTGCTACAGGCAAACCTACTCTTTTCATAACTTCTATATCAATAAGGTCATCGCCTACGAAACAAATATTCTGCGCAGGCACCTGGTATTTTTTAAGTATTTTTTCAAAGACTTCCACCTTGGGCCAGCCTGTCCAAATATCTTTTATGCCCATATCCTTTGCCCGGTATTTCAATGCCCTGCTTTTTCGGGATGTAAACAAAATTGTTTTTAACCCATGCTTAACAGCAAACCCTACGCCTAAACCGTCGTAAACACTGAAAGATTTTATTTCCCTCCCCCAGCTGTCATAAACTATTTCTCCGGAAGTCAAAACACCGTCCACGTCTAAAATTAAAAGGCTTATATTTCCGGCTGTTTCTGATAAATTAAATTCTGGCCCCATACATTAAAAAATCCCGGCTTTTAAAAGATCCTGTATATCCAGCATACCTACAGGTTTACTGTTTTCACCCACTACCGGAACTTCGTCAATCCGGCGTTTCTGTAAAATAAGCATAGCCTCGCTTGCTAACATATCACAAGAGACTGTTACAGGGTTCTTTGTCATTACCTGGCCGACTGCTTTATTGATTAAATCAGAATCGTTTTTTAAATGCCTCCTTAAATCTCCATCCGTAAAAATTCCGGCAAGTCTGCCTTTTTTATCTACAACAGTTGCCGCACCTGCCCTGGCCTGGGTAATTTTTACTAAAACCCGCGATACTTTCATATCCACAGGCACTGCAGGATTGGCTTTGCCCCGGCGCATAATATCTGAAACCCGCAAAAACAGCCTTTTCCCCAGACTTCCCCGGGGATGGAATAAAGCAAAATCCTCTCTGCGAAACCCTTTAAGTTTCTGCAAAACAACACTCAAAGCATCGCATAAAACCAGCATAACCGTAGTTGAAGTTGTAGGCGCAAGGCCTAAAGGACAGGCTTCTTTCTCTATGCCCACATTAAGGGCAACATCTGAAAACTCAACCAATGTAGATTTAAGATTTCCTGTCAAAGCAACTATCTTTGTGCCTATCCGCTTTAAAAAAGGTATGAGATTTCTTATCTCCTCAGTCTCGCCGCTGTAAGATAATATAACCACTGTATCATCCTCAGATACTCTGCCTAAATCTCCGTGCAGGGCCTCAGCAGGGTGCAGCCAAATGCTGGGCGTTCCTGTAGAAGACAAAGTGGCAGAAAACTTTTGAGCAATTATGCCGGCTTTCCCCATCCCGCTGGTAACCACTCTTCCCCGGCATTTATATAGAATATCCACAGCCAATAGAAACTCTTTGCCCAAACTTTTGGTAATTTCGGATATTGCTTTTGCCTCTATGTTCAAAACTTCTTCAGCCGAGGCTAAAATATCTCTTTTATCTGCTTTATTCATAAACTTATTATTTTTGAAATTTGCCCAAGCAGGTTTTCAACTCTGCTCAGTTTCAGACTTGTGGACTTGTCACTCAAGGCCTTATTCGGATAAGGATGGGTTTCCAAAAATAAGCCTGACACTCCAAAAGCAGCAGCAGCCCTGCACAAAGGCACAATAAACTCTCTGTCTCCTCCTGAATATCCTTTCTTCCCAGACGGCCTCTGCAAAGAATGGGTAGCATCAAAAATTACCGGATAGCCGAATTTCGCCATAACCCCTAAAGAACGGAAGTCCACAACTAAATTATTATAGCCAAAAAAAGTCCCTCTTTCCGTAAGCATAATATTTCTGCAGCCGCCGAATTCTGCCTTTTCCACTGCATATTTCATATCATACGGGGAGACGAACTGGCCTTTTTTTATATTTACTGTTTTGCCGGATTTTGCCGCCGCTATTATCAAATCCGTCTGCCGGCACAAAAAAGCCGGTATCTGAATTACATCTAATATTTTGCCGGCATAAAACGCCTGCTGAGGAGTATGGACATCGCTTAATACAGGAATATCCAGATTAGACTTTATCTTCTCTAATATTCTCAAACCCTTCTTAAGGCCCGGCCCGCGGAAAGACCGCACTGACGTTCTGTTGGCTTTGTCATAACTGGCCTTAAAAATAAACTTTATCCCGCTGAACCTGCCGGTTATTTCTTTCAAATACCCGGCTATCTCTAAAGCCATACTCCGGCTTTCTATAACGCAGGGCCCGGCTATAAAAATAAATTCTTTAGCCGGGATATTTTTCTTATTTATTTTCTCTCCTGCCATTATTTACTGCCATTATATTGAATTGCGGCTTTAATAAAATCCCTAAACAACGGGCTGGGTTTGTCCGGCTTAGATTTAAACTCAGGATGGAACTGACACCCTACAAACCAGGGATGGCCTTTTATTTCTATAATTTCTACGAGATTGCTTGCCGGATAAATCCCTGCAAAAACCACCCCTTTACTCAAAAAGACTTTCCGGTATTTATTGTTAAACTCATACCTGTGCCGATGCCGTTCGTAAACCGTTCTTTTTTTATAGGCATCAAAAGCAATAGTTTTGGGCCTTAACCGGCAGGGATAAGCGCCTAAACGCATAGTCCCGCCTTTATGCTTAATTTTCCTTTGCTCGCTCAACAGAGAAATAACCGGGTATTTAGTCTTAGAATTGAATTCTGTAGAATTTGCCCCTTTTAAACCGCAGGCATTGCGGGCAAATTCTATAACTGCTGTCTGCATACCTAAGCAAATTCCTAAAAACGGAATTTTGTTCTCCCGGGCATAACCCGCAGCCATCACCTTGCCTTCAATTCCCCGGTTTCCAAATCCTCCGGGAATAAGTATGCCGCCGGCTCCTTTTAAAAAGAACTCTGCCCCTTTCTTTTCTATGTCTTCAGAATCAACTTTGTCAATAATAACTTCCGCGCGATTGTTTATTCCGCCGTGTTTTAAGGCTTCATATATAGATTTATAAGCATCCTGCAACTGGATATATTTACCTACAACTGCTATTCTTACCTGCCTGGCCGGATTAGCCGCAGCATCCACTACATTCTTCCTCCATTCTCTCAAATCAGACCCCTTATATTTTAGCCGCAGTTTGCGCAGGATTATCTCGTCTAATTTCTGCTCCTTAAGAACCAAAGGCACATTGTAAATATCACTTACATCCCTGGCCTCAATAACATCTTCGTCATCCATATTGCAGAATAAGGCTATTTTTTCCTTTATCTTTTTGCTTAAACTCTTCTCTGTGCGGCAGAGCAAAATATCCGGCTGAATGCCTATTTCCCTAAGTTTTCCCACGCTGTGCTGGGTAGGTTTGGTTTTAATTTCGCCGGCGGCTTTGATGAAAGGGACTAAACTAATATGGATATTTAGGGCGTTCTTACTTCCGAGTTCTAACTTTAACTGCCTTATTGCCTCTAAAAAAGGCAGGCCTTCTATATCACCTACCGTGCCGCCTATTTCTACAATTACGACTTTATGCTTGCCGGAAGACTTTTTAATCATAGACTTTATCTCATTGGTGATATGCGGGATAACCTGGACAGTTCCTCCTAAATATTCACCTTTCCTTTCTTTAGAAATAACCGAATAATATACTTTGCCGGTAGTGATATTATTGCTATGGGTAGTGGTAATAGAAGTAAATCTTTCATAATGTCCTAAGTCTAAATCAGTTTCCGCGCCGTCTTCAGTAACATAAACTTCCCCATGCTGGTAAGGATTCATTGTGCCGGGGTCAACATTTATGTAAGGGTCGCATTTGATAATATTGACTTTAATCCCGCGGGCCTCTAAAAGCTTGCCGATAGAAGCCGAAGCAAGACCTTTGCCTAAACTTGAAACTACTCCGCCGGTGATAAATAAATATTTTTTTGCCATAGATTAACTTTTATTGGCTGCAGAGTTTAGAATATTCTCAAACTTTTTAATATCTTCGTCTGTGTCAATGCCTACGGTTTCAACTTCAGTAATAATTGTCTTGATTTTTTTGCCTGCGTAAAGAAACCTCAGCTGTTCCAGTTTTTCTGCATCTTCTAAATAACTCTTGGGCAAACTGCCAAATTCTTCCAGAAAACTCAGTCTATAGGCATATACGCCTAAATGCTTATAAAATACTCCCTGAGAATTTTTTTTGCCGCGGACAAAAGGTATAGGCAGACGGGAAAAATATAAAGCAAAGCCGTCTTTGTCAACAACAACTTTTACAACATCGGGGTTTGCTGCTTCCTCCCGGATGGAAATCTTTTTTATAACTGTGGCAACTTCCGCATCCGGATTGTCCAGCATAAATAAAGCCAAACTGTCTATTATCTGAGCATTTATCAAAGGCTCGTCTGCCTGAATATTTACTGCGATATCCGGCTTAATTTTCAAGGCAACTTCTCTAACCCGCTCGGTGCCGGAATTATGAACAGGCGAAGTCAACATTGTCTGAGCGCCAAACCTCTTTGCCGCATCCATTATCTCCCGGCTGTCCGCAGCAATAATAATTTCATCCAAAACCCTGCTTCTCCGGACAGCCTCCCACGTCCACTGCAGGACAGGCTTGCCTGCCACATTTATCAACAGTTTCTTCGGCAGGCGTGTAGAATTCAGCCTTGCAGGGATAATTCCTAAAACCTTCATAACTTGCTGAAATATATATCGTGAACCTCTTTAAGCCGGGATTTCAGCTCCCATTGTGTCGGAGCAGCAACTCCCAATTTTCCAACGACTATACCTGCCGCCACATTTGCCAAAGCCGCAGATTCCAAAAAATTTCCGGCGCAGGCCAATGCCGCACTAAACACAGCAATAACCGTATCCCCCGCTCCGGAAACATCAAACACTTCTAAAGCAAAAGTCGGCAGATGAAATTCGCCTCCGTCTTTTAAAAAAAGCGACATACCTTCCTCACCCCGGGTAACTAAAAGAGCCTGGGGAGAAAGGCTGTTCATAATAATATCCTTTACTACAAAAAGGTCCTGCGGCCTTTTTATTTTGAAATTTGCCGCATTCTGGGCTTCCTTAATATTAGGAGTAAGCGCGGTAACACCTCTATACAGGCCAAAATTGTCCTCTTTGGGATCTACGGTTATTATCTTCCTTTTCCTGGCGCAGATATCTACAATATCAGAAAGGACTTCGGCATTTATTAAACCTTTACCGTAATCTTCAATTATAACCGCATCAAACCGGTTGATATTCTTAATAATAGAGTCAACTATCCTGCGGCTGCTTTTCTTAGAAAGAACCTGGCAGGATTCCCAGTCAATTCTTACAATTTGATGATGCTGAGCAATTACCCGGGTTTTCAAAGTAGTAGGCCTATCCTTGTCTTTAATCACAAACTCATCTTTTATGCCTATGCCCTTGGCCAAAGACAAAAGTTTGTCTGCATAATAATCTGCGCCGACTACCCCGCATATGTAAGATTTACCGCCTAAAGAAACAATGTTATGGGCAACATTGGATGCTCCGCCTAATAAGAAATTCTCGCTGTTTGCCCAGACTACCGGAACTGGAGCCTCCGGGGAAAGCCTCTCGGCTTTGCCGAATATGTAGTGGTCAAGGATAAGGTCGCCTAAAACCAGAATCTTTGTTTTCTTTATCCTGGAAACAATATTATACAGACGATTAAGGTTGATTTTGTTCTTTTTCCTCATAAGCCTTTTGGCAAGATTTTACCATACCAGCCTGCTTTTGCAAACTTTTTGTGAATACCGAGTTGACTCACATTAAATCTAACCTAAATGTCTTATGCGAATCCGTTAACGGGAATCCGTACAGAATTTAGGATTTGCCATCCTGTTAGGCAATAAAATAAGATTGCCTTAAAGAGCTGCGGATCAGTACCAAGATTAAGATTAAGATAGGACACAACTATTATCTTATCTGTCTTGGGGCATAAAAAGAACAGCAGGAATTTTGAGTAAGCCTCTGTTTGTGGTAAAATAACTAACCTATGAAATTAGTCAAAAATATAGCAGCCAACACCGGTGCTCTTGCTTTAGCCAGAGTATTAGGCCAG
>WFRI01000040.1 GCA_015486615.1 Candidatus Omnitrophota bacterium
ATATTACTGCCGGCGTAGAATAGCCCCTTTGCCTTCGAGCAATAGTGGCATTGGATATGGCTTAACGAATGGCAACGTCGGGATTGTCCTTTGGTTATTGGTTATTTTGTTATAATTTTGATTTCTTATGCTTTCAAAATGCCAAATCTACTCAAAATACAAAGCGTCATTTTTAGCATAAGCCTTAACCACAACAACTTTCTCTTTAGCGTTTTTTATCTTTTCGCTAAACCTGCCGGAAATAATATCTTCAGCCAGAGGATCCTCCAGAAACCTCTGAATAACCCGTTTTAAAGGCCTGGCGCCAAACAAAGGGTCAAATCCTTTTTTAATAAAGAACTCTTCGGCAGAACTGTCTAATTCTACCTGAATATTCTGTTCATTCAGCCGGTTATTTACATAACTCATTTCTATATTGACAATATCTTTCAATGCTTCTTTGCTTAAAGGTTTAAACACCACTATTTCATCCAGCCGGTTGATAAACTCCGGTTTAAAAGTTCTTTTGCTTTCCTCCAATAGCATATTTTTCATTTCTTCATAAGGAACTTCTTCTTTGGCGGCTTTAAATCCCAGAGAGCCTTTCTTCTTAATAATATCAACACCTATATTAGAAGTCATAATCAAAATTGTGTTGCGGAAATCTATCCTGCGGCCAAAACTGTCTGTAAGCCGGCCGTCTTCTAAGACTTGAAGCAAAAGGTTAAATACATCCGGATGGGCTTTTTCTATTTCATCCAGCAAAACCACTGAGTAAGGCCTTCTGCGCACTCTCTCAGTAAGCTGGCCGCCTTCTTCATAACCAACATAGCCCGGCGGCGCGCCGATTAACCGGGAAACATTAAACTTTTCCATATATTCCGACATATCTAACTGGATTAAAGAATTCTCGTCACCAAACAGAAACTCCGCCAAAACCTTTGCCAGCAGAGTTTTTCCTACGCCGGTAGGTCCCATAAACATAAAAGACCCTATAGGCCTGCGGGGATCTTTTATCCCGGCCCGGGACCTGCGCAGTGCCCGGACAATAGATTTAATCGCATCATCCTGGCCTACAACTTTTTGAGACAAAACTTCTTCTATCTTCATCAACTTCTCAGTTTCTTTTTCCTCTAATTTGAAAACAGGAATTCCTGTCCACTGAGAAACTAACTTGGCAATATCCTCTTCAACAACAGTGGGTAAAATTTTATCTCTTTTCTGAATCCATTCTTTCCTGGATTTTTCCAATTTCATCTTGGCTTCTCTTTCCTGGTCTCTCAATCTGGCAGCGCTTTCAAAATCCTGCTGTTTAATCAAAGATTCCTTTTCCCGCGTCAGTTTTTTCAATTTATCTTCTAATTCTTTAATATTTTCCGGAACAGTCAAAACTTTCAACCTTGCCCTGGAACCTGCTTCATCAATCAAATCAATTGCTTTATCCGGCAAATATCTTCCGGAGAGGTAACGGTCAGAAAGTTTTACCGCGGCTTCCAGAGATTCGTCTGTAAATTTGACCCTATGGTGAGCTTCATATCTGTCTCTTAAGCCTTTAAGTATCTCTATACTCTCGCTAATAGTCGGAGGATCTACAATTATTGACTGAAACCGGCGTTCTAAAGCCGCATCCTTTTCTATATGTTTGCGGTATTCGTCAAGCGTAGTCGCGCCAATGCATTGAATCTCCCCCCTGGACAAAGCCGGCTTTAATATATTTGAAGCATCTATTGCGCCTTCAGCCGCTCCCGCTCCTACTAAAGTATGCAGTTCATCGATAAAAATAATCACATCCTTAGACCTTTTTATTTCCTCCATAACAGCTTTTATCCGTTCTTCAAACTGGCCGCGGTATTTGGTCCCGGCAACCATTAAGGCTAAATCCAAAGCGATTATTCTTTTATGCCGCAGAATCTCCGGGACATTGCCGGCAATTATAGACTGGGCAAGGCCTTCAATTATAGCAGTTTTACCTACTCCGGCTTCGCCTAAAAGAACCGGATTGTTTTTAGTGCGCCGGGAAAGCACCTGAATCACCCTTTCTATTTCCGCCTGCCTGCCAATAACCGGGTCCAGCTTATTTTCCTTTGCTAAGGCCGTAAGGTCCCGGCCAAAAGAGTCTAAAGCCGGAGTTTTCCTTGCTGATGCCGGAGCCGGGCCGTTAATATGGTAAGTCCCGCCTAAAAGCGAAGATATTTCTTTTCTTGCCCTTTCCAAATCAACGCCTAAAGCAAATAAAACCTGCGAAGCAACACCTTCCTGTTCCTTTAACAGTCCTAAAAGTATATGCTCTGTACCGATATAATTGTGATTAAGACCTCTAGCCTCTTCTGCAGCAAGTTCAAGTACTTTTTTTGCCCGGGGAGTAAACGGCAGATCTCCACTGATATTGACCTTGCTTTCCGGCTGGACAAGCCTTTCTACTTCTTCCTTTACACTTTCTAAATCTACGCCCAAATTCTGCAAAGCAGTAGCAGCCACGCCTTCAGACTCAGTAATTAAAGCCAAAAGTATATGCTCTGTGCCGATATAATCGTGGTTAAACCTTCTGGCTTCTTCTTTAGCCGTTAAAAGAACTTTCCTTGCCCGCTCAGTAAATCTATTAAACATATTTTTACCCTCCTAATTTTTCTCTGAGTAATGCCGCCCGGATAAAATCCCGTTCTCTAACATTCAAAACCCTGCCCTGAAGTTTCTGCAAATGCGCCGGCTGAATTATTATAAACAAGTAATCCAGCATTGCCCGGGTAATTCCTTTAATTATACCCAAATCTACGCCTAAACGCAACAAAGAAAGATGCTGTAAAGTCTCACCGCTGTCAATTAAACGGGCACTTTTTAATATGCCGTAAGAGCGCCATATTTTGTCTTCTATAGCCGGGCCCTGTTTATCTAACAAATACTTCCTGGCTCCTAATTCCTGTTCCCTTAGCTGGGAAATTATATTTCTTAAACTGTCTATTATTTCCTGCTCGCTCAAACCCAAAGTAACCTGATTAGATATCTGGAAAAAATTGCCTAATGCCTGCGTCCCTTCTCCAAACAATCCCCGGGCAGTAAATGAAAGTTTAGTAATAAGGTTTAACACTTTATTTATCCTTTTAGTCATAATAAGGCCGGGCAAATGCACCATAACAGAAGCCCGCATTCCTGTGCCGGTATTTGTAGGGCAGGAAGTCAGAAACCCGATATCCGCAGAAAAAGCAAAATCTAAATGTTCAGCCAGGCACTCGTCAATATTGTTTATAATACTCCAGACTAAAGGGAGATCAAACCCGGATTTAATAACCTGCAGACGCAAATGGTCTTCTTCATTAACCATAATAGAAATAGTTTCATCCTTGCTAAGGAACAAGGCCCGGCCTTTGGGATTATTTATAAATTCCAGACTAGCCAGATGCCTTTCTAAAAGAAAATGGCGGTCCAAAATATCCATACTCTCCATATTAAATTTAAAAAGAGGCTTGCTGAATTTGGCTTCTTTTACGACCTTATCTATTTTATTAACCACATCGGCCCGGCTTTTAACCGGAAGTTTAACAGGAAAGAGAAATTCCCTTAAATTACGGGCAAGCCTTATCCGGGAAGATATAACTACATCAGAATAAGGGCCTTTGCCTTTAAGCCATTCCCCCGGATTGTTGATAAATTTATCCAGCATTTTTGCCGCCTTCTTTGCCATCTCTGCTTTTTTTCTCCCGAAGTTTCTTCTCTAATCTCCTTATATTATCCCTTATCCTGGCCGCTTCTTCATACTCCTCTAAAGAAACAGCTCTGTCTAAATATTTCTTCAACTCTTCAATCTGCCCTTCTAAAGAAATACCGCCTTTAAATTTGGGATATTTGCCTTTATGCTGTGTTGAGCCGTGAAGTTTTCTTAACAGATAGATAATGTGGTCCCGAAAAACCTTATAGCAATTTTCACAGCCGAACTTCCCTACTTTTTTAAATTCCTCATAGGACATCCCGCAATTCGGACAGATTAAACCACTGGAATTCTCTCTGCGTTCAATCCCGCCAAAATCTGCAAGCCCGGCAAGAAAATCAGAAATGCTGAACTGTTTTTGAATTATCTCTGCTTGTTTAGCCGCACATTCCTGGCATAGATGCAATTCCCTAACCTTGCCGGCATAAATCTCAGTAAGGTGGACTGTAGCCTGGTTCTTATGGCATATATCGCACAGCATTACAACACCTTCTCATAAACAGACAGAGTATTCTTGACAACTCTTTCTTTGGTATACTGTTCCTCTAAAATCTGGCGGCCGGTATAGCCTAAACGCATCCTTAAATTATAATCTTCTATAAGCTGGTTAATTCTGAAAGCCAGCGACTCAAAGTCTCTCACCGGGACAACAAAGCCGTTAACACTGTCTTTTATAATTTCCGGCATCCCTCCGGAATTGGTAACCACAATAGGCTTGGCTGAAGCCATTGCTTCCAGCATAACCAGGCCGAAAGGCTCGCTTACTGAAGAAGGATAAACGCAGACAGTTGAAACACCATAAATCTCCCGCATATCGTCTAAACTGTAAACATCTATTAAAACATTATCTTCTAAATTAAAATGTTTAATCAGACTAACCATATAAGCAATATCTTTCTGCTGAGTAGCGCCCCAGTCTATTATATTCTTTGAACCGGCTAAAACCAACATAACATCCGGATGTTTTTTCCGCACGAGATTAACAGCCTTTATACTTATGTCACAGCCTTTAGCCAAACCTATCCTTGCCGGATGAAAAACAACCGGCCGGTTTCTCATCTGCGGGTATTTATCCAGAATTTTGTCACAGGCCAGGCCCGGCTTAAACCTGTTCTGGTCAATTCCATGATGAACAGCGGTAACCCTGCTGTAATCTACCCCTACGCCAATAAGTTCATTGCGGATAAAATGGCTTACAGCAATAATATGGTCCCAATTTATATTATGGGTAAGTTCCAAAAACAGCAAATCATCCCACACATTATGAGCAGTCAGAATGAGTTTGGCTTTGTATTTCTTAGCAAACTCTTCCAGCAAAGCTGCATGGGGTTCGCTGAAATAATGCATATTATGAGCATGGATAATATCCGGCTTTGCCTCTGAGAAAAAACTTTCATAAACCCGCGAAAGGTCCGTTTCCAGTCCTTTGAGTCCCCGTTTATAAAGCCAGTTAAGGTCCATAAGCGGAGTGCGGTAAATTTCCACGCCTTTATATCTATACCTTCCTTTAATTCCTTCAACTGATCCTGTAAGTAAAGACACTTTATGCCCATATCTGGCCATTTGGGGCAGAATAATAGTCAAGTGAGTTTCAACTCCGCCGATTATCGGAGGAAACCCCCAATGCAAATGCGCAATATTAAGGCTTTTTTCTGTTGTATCAACTGCCACACTTCACCCCTTTGATTAATAACAATAATACTGCTTATTTAAAACAGTCTTTCGTGAAAAAACATTAGTTTTATAAGGAGACAAAACATACTTTTTCCCAAAAACTTCTATTTCTAAATCCTTCCGCCGCGCCAAAGATTTAACTTTTACTATATCATTAGACACTTCAAACTTTAACAATGTTCCCTGCCACCATAAAGAAAAAACTATCTTACCCCAGCTCATTGGCACTGCAGGATTTACAGAAACGAACCCCCGGCTGGTATCCAAGCCGGCAAAACCAAAAATAACTGCCTGCCAACTCCCGCCTAAAGAAGCCGCATGTATGCCCTCGTTAGTATTGCCGTAAAGATTGCTTATATCTATGCGTAAAGCCGCATTAAACAAAGCATAAGCACGGTGCAGGTCGCCGGATATACTTCCTACAATAGAATTTATGGAAGGGCTTAACGAAGATTTATGCACGGTCCTGGGAGCATAAAAATCCCAATTAGCCCTTACTACTTCCCGGGTAAATTTGTCTCTTAACAAATACAGCAGCATAACCACATCCGCCTGCTTAATAATCTGGGTTTTAGCCAAATCCTGAGGGCCTAAATGAGAAGGGATAAGCGGCACTCCGTTCTCGTCAGACTCCCGGGGAATAACTTTCTTCAGGCGGGAATACCCGTCAAACTGTTCTATTATCCTGCCCTTTTTATTAATAGATATCTGCAAAGAGGATTTTTTCCAATTTTTAATTTCGCTGTCTTTAAGATTAACTTTCTTCTTAATTTTGCTATAAACAGAAGGCGAAACTTTCTTTAACTTGCCAACTAAATCAGCAGCAGCAGACAAACACCACTGAACCAACATATTGGTAAAAGCATTATTATTGATATGTATATGGAATTCATCCGGGCCGATAACATCGTTTATAGAATATGTGCCTTTTTTACTGTCATACTCCAGCCGGCTAAACCAAAATCTGGCTATTTCAACCAGCATTTCATACCCGTAATTAATCATAAACCCTTCGTCAGCCGTGGCCTTAAAATAATGATACAAAGCATAACCAATATCCGCTGTTATATGATGTTCTAACTTGTTGGTATAGATTTTTATTATACTTCCGTCAATATCTTTTGCCCATTCAGGAGTTTCATCCTCTCCAGTATCCGCAGACTCCCAGGGAAACATTGCGCCTTTATATCCGTTCCTTTTAGCAATCTGCCGGGCAGCATCTAGTCTCCTATACCTATATAAAAGCATATTTCCGGCAATATTGGGAAAATTATACAAATAAAACGGCAAAAGGAAAATTTCAGTATCCCAAAATATATGCCCGCGGTATCCTTCCCCGCTTAAAGTCCGGGCGCCTATACTGGAAAAACCTTTATCGTCACTGCCGCAAATAAGCATATGGTAAATATTAAACCTCAAATTCTGCTGAATATTGGCTGTGCCCTCAACTAACACATCCGCTTTTTTCCAAAGTTTATCCCACGCCTTTATATGTTTATCCAGTAAATCATTAAAAGGCGAATGAAAAGCCTTATAAAACCTGCGGAAAGACTGGTTTTTATAATGTGCATAACTTTGAGCCAGCATAAAATGGCCGGCATAAAAAACTTTGGTAAAAACTGCTGTCTGGCCTTTTTTCAAACTCAACTTAAATATATTATCTTTAGCGTAAACCTCTCTGCCTGAGCCTATCCGGTAATAAAAACCGCTCCAGTAAATAACAAAATATTTCTTTTCAAAAGTCTCAACTCCCAAAAACCCGGCATTGCGGTACTGGCCTAACTCTCTTACCCGAAAATGCTTTTTCCTGCCTTCAGTAAGCACCCCTATATTATATACTGAAGTATCTATGCCGGTATTTATGTCAACCTTGCAGTTTTCGTCTAAAGAAGTAAATGCCACCTGCATAACCCCAATATTCTTACTGCTCATTGACAAAAATCTTATAGACTGCAAATCATATCTCCTGCGCCTGCTGTTGCTATACAATGTCCTTCTTATAAGCAAGCCCTTTTTCATATTAAGTACCCTTTTATGCTGTAAGACATCCATAGCAACAACATCTACTTTCTCGCCTTCAATTGTGAATCTGAAATTAAAAGGATTAGGCAGATTAACCAGTTCTGAAACCTGGGAAGTCAATTTATCATAAACCCCGGAGATATACGTGCCGGGTATAGCATCATAAGGAATTCCCTCCAGAACTCCTCTGCTGCCAATATAGCCGTTCCCTAAAGCAAACTGAGACTCCCTGACATTTTGAAGTTTGCGCACCCATTCTGTTTCTTTAATAAGCCAAAGTTCATCTTCCGTATAAGCCGAATACAAATCTTTCAATAATCCGCTTTTATTTTTCATATTCTGGTCTAAGTTTTTTGTCCAGTTCCCTAATATCTACCTCATCAAAGCTCTCCACCACTAAATCCGCCTGCGCCAGCCTCTGCTTATCCTTATCCCGGGCAACCCCGATACATTTTATAGCAGCATTCCTGCAGGCTAAAACCCCTAAAACCGCATCCTCGCATGCCCAGACATCTTTATTTTCCAGCCTGAGTTTTTCGCAGGCTTTCAGGAAAATATCCGGGCTGGGCTTGCCATTTTCCACTTCTGAACCGGATACCACAGAATCAAACCGGTCTAAAATCCCGGCCTTACCTAAAATATAACGGCAGTTTCTGCTGGAAGAAATAACCGCTGTTTTCACCTGCTGTTTGATAATTTTCTTAATAAACCTCAAAGTATCAGGATAAACTTCCACTGCCTGTTTTTCTAAAAACCGGTTGAAATATTCAGATTTTAACTCTGCGGCCTGCCTGGCCCGGCTGTTATCATACCCGGCTACTGCCTTAACCGCATCTATCGCAGAAATCCCGTCAACTTTACTCCTATATACCTGCCAGGAAAACTCTATTCCCAGGCCAGCAAACAGTTTCTGCCATGCCTTAAAATGCAGAGGCACGGTATTAACTACAACCCCGTCTAAATCAAAAATCACGCCCTTCAGCATAATAATTTGCCTATGTATTAAGAGTAATATTATATACTAAGAACGGACTTTTGGAAAGAGAAATTTGACTTTCATATACGTCAAGTCCTATCACACAGTTTTCTTGCGGGTTTAAAATAATTAAGGCTAAAAACTTAATTAAGAGTATAAACGAAACACTTCTTTTAGAAGTGTGGTGTCCCGATATATTCGAAATAACCAGACGTAGTTTATTGTTTAAATTGTTTTTTTACTTTTGGGCGAGTAAAGAAAAATATTATCGGGGCAATAGGCAAAGATGAACAAAGTAAAGATTCGATAATAACATCAAACGTAACTCCGTACGTCCCACCTAATGCCAGACCAAACAAAAATATATAAACTCCTGCTATAGCAGCAATCCAAAGACAGGTGATTCGCGCCCAATTTCTTAATTGCCATATACCAATAGATAATATTATTAATAAAACGGCAGCTGCCAATAAAATTAAATCATAGAGCAAAAGCTCATATAGAGCACAATACAAA
>WFRI01000041.1 GCA_015486615.1 Candidatus Omnitrophota bacterium
AATATATGGAATCCATAATTACTGTGCTTGCTCTTATAAAAATTATACCATAAGCCCTATAGAAGTAGAAGAAATTTCTTGCTCTACCCCATACTTAGCTTATAACGCCCTGTTCCAAAATAAATTAAAATCCAGAAATTAATCAGGGTTCGCTGTTTCTTATCACTTATTTTATACCGCTGTTTGTTATAGTAACACCGCCTGATTATCCCGCACTAGACTTTATTCGTTCTGCTTTTAACTATTCCAAACAGTAAGAATAAAATAACAATTAAAAGCGGAACGCCCACTGCTACTGTTTTAACGCGGCTTGATTCAATCATCGGCTTAGGAGAGACAGTAAATCGCGTCAAATCACTCACTATGGGATGTTTTTCTTTAGGGTCGATTACTGTGAGTAAAACTCCGTAACTGCCTGATTTAATAAGGCGCATCTTCCACTTTTGTTCATTTACCTCCCCCGGCATTAACTTATTGATGCGCACAGCCCTGTTTGCCGACCAGTCTTCTAAATCTAAAGGCCGTTCGTTTCCCTTTTTTAGAGACACTAAAGACAGGCAGACTATTAAACCCTTTGCCGGCGCTTTCCCTGTATTTTTGACAATACCCGTAAAAGAAGGGGTATCTCCCATTTTCATCCTGCCTGTGGGCTTTTGCAGTGTTATTTTTATCGAGGGAAGTCCCGAAGCATATATTGCAGGCTGGCCGGCAAGAAATATCAAAAAAATCCCTGTCAATACAAGTCTGTTTCTCATAATTCAATCCTCCTTTTTGAAATCCAGAATAAAACGCAAGAGAATAGCAGAACATAAAATCCTATAACCGTAAGGCGGACCGCTTGGTAAAATATTCCCTGGCTGTCCACAATTACACTGTCCAGAGTGTTTAAAGCGCAGGCAAAAGGATTAAGCAAATCAAGAATTCTTCCTACTGCACTTTGTCTTAGGGAAGGCGAAAGGATAAAAGGCGCGGCAGTCAAAAGCAAAATTACCATATTAATGGATAATACTGCCTTGTAAGTTTTAATTTTTATAGACAATATTACCGACAACGCGCCATAGAGCATTACCAGTAAAATGCCGGTAGAAAATACATATTCTAAAGCCGGAATTAAGTTTTGCCCGGTGCTTGCCACCGCCCATAAAAACGGCACTGAAACAAAAAATAACAGTAAATATATAAGTATAAGCGCGATTAATTTAGATACGGCGATATTACGCACGGAGATAGGGGCTGAGATTAAAGTCTCAAGGGTTTTTCTGCCGCGTTCTCCGGCAAAACTGTCGCTGCCTAAAACAACCGCTATTAGGCTTGTCAAAATCAGAGTTATTCCCGACATCATATAAACCGCCTGGGCATTATCTAAAAGGCTGAGTTCGGTATTGCTTACTAAAAGAAGAGAAAAAACAGCAAGGATTATGCTCGCGGCAATAATAAGAATTCCGCCGCGGCTTGATATAATTTGTTCTCTTATTTCTTTAAATACAAGGTGCTTTATCTGATTCATCTATGTCAGATGCCCTCCTTTATAAAATTATATAGTATGCTCAAGATAGAGTTCTTCAATTCCGTTGGCCAGGCTTTTTGCTTCAATAATATAAATACCTCTTGCTATTAACATTTTAATGGCCTCCGTAGGGGAAATACCTTCGATAAGACAGGTAATCCATTGGTTTTCCTTGCCTATAAGCCTGATATAGGAAGATTTTACGCCCCCAAAAGAGAAGTTTTCATTAGCGACTTTAAAGCGGTACCTGTATTTCTGCCCGGCAGTCCCTGCGGATATTCCCCCCTCGTATTGAAGCCTGCCTTTATAGAGAATCCCGATGCGGCGGCAAAGCCGTTCTACATCATCTAATATATGGGTTGATATAATAATTGTTGTATTTTTCTCTTTGTTCAGTTCAAGCAGAAGGTTGTGTATCTCTTTTCTGCCTTTGGGGTCAAGGCCGGATGTCGGCTCATCTAGAAATAACAATTGGGGCTCGTTAATTACTGCCCGGGCAAGCCCGAGGCGCTGTTTCATACCCCGGGAGAAAGTCCTGATTGGCCTGATAGTATCTTTATTGTCCAAACCTACTATGTTTAGAGCCTTTGTCAGTTCTCTTCTACTCTTCTCTACACCGTATAAGCCGGCAAAGAAATTTAAATAATCAATTGCTGACATCCAGCCGTAAAGGCTGAAATCTTCCGGCAGCATATTGGCTTTTTGCCTTATCTTTTCTCCAGCCATAAGGGGATTTTCTCCTAAGACTGAAACGTCTCCCTTTTTATAGCCTAACAAGCCTATAAGAATCCTCATTGTTGTTGTTTTGCCTGCCCCGTTGGGCCCAAGTAATCCGTAGATGTCTCCTGTATTAACTGACATTGAAAGGCCGTCTAAAACCCTCCTTTGCCTAAAACTTTTCACTAAACCGGAAATCTTAACAATATTCATAACGCCTGTTTTTTACTCCGATGATAATCCGGCTGAATCTTCAGGTGAAATCTTATCGTATCCGCTCATAGTCAGGTAAACAACCAGAATCAGAATAATTGAAAGAA
>WFRI01000042.1 GCA_015486615.1 Candidatus Omnitrophota bacterium
CGAAGATATTACTATAACTACTTACTATCCTTCTCCTTTGGGAGTGTATAAGGAATTGAGGGCAGAAAGGATGGCAATAGGGGATAATTATTATGATGCCTCTAAGCACGGATGGGGCCCCGGACAGGATTGGGAAGATGGCGTGGGCAAGGCATTGGATCTTGTAGTGGAAGGGCAGGTAATGATTGGCGAACCGACCAGTCCCGGCGCAGTTGGCCTTCCACCACAGATAGGTCTGGGTATAAATACTTTTCCTCACTTTCCTATTGATATAGTTGGAAGTACTCTCGTAGGTGATAAGACCCGTTTTGTAGCAGGATGGGCGTGGAATAAAGACTTGCTTTTTGACGAGCCCACTGTGGGATTGGCGGGGGGTAACGCTGATTTTTCAAAATACTTCTATTTGGCTAAGGATTTAGGTGATCCAACGGATACTACAGTTCTCGCTTCAACCGGCCGTTTATTATTAGAATCGGCCCCCGGCGACGATAATGAGGTTAATACGTCTCTTGGAAGCGATATAATACACTCAGTTATTGCTGGTTTAGACGGAATGATTACTTATCATGGGAAGGGTGGAGCGTTTGACAGCACTAAACCCTGGGCGGCCCTGGCTACGAATAAGAGCGATGCGGCGTATATGGGACTTAGTACCGGAACAAATAAGGGCCTTATATTTCTTGACGATACTAATTGGGGCGGTTCTCTGCGTGTGCGCACGTATAATAATGATTTGGTTTTTGATAATGAGGATGGTAGTAGTAGTAGTTGGGAAACTATGCGCCTTAAGCCAGGGACTGGCGCAGGTGATGCCGAATTGGATGTCAAAGGCAATGTTAAGGTAAACGGCGATGTTAAGGTAAACGGCGGTATTAAATTTAAGTCTCCGGGTAGTGAATGGAGTGGTGAGGAGACAAAGTATGAGTGTGCTCCTGGATATTATGCCTGTGGATTTGATTGCACGGGTGATTGTAGCACCCCGCATATGAAACTAAAATGTTGTAAATTTCATTAATAACAGAAGTAAGCATTTATCCTGTTAGAGAGAATTCTTAACGGGGTTTATTCTTTCTCCCTTATTATTATGCTGGAAAAGGCAGGGGAAATTATAAGAAATTCGAAGCATACCTGCGCTTTTACAGGAGCCGGAGTATCAGTAGAAAGCGGTATTCCGCCTTTTCGGGGGAAAGACGGGCTGTGGTCTAAAATTGACCCGGTTTTTCTGGATATAAATTATTTTCATTCCTATCCTAAAAAGTCCTGGCACCTTATAAAAGATATATTCTATAAGTTTTTTGGCAGTGCCCGGCCTAATCCGGCGCATTCTGGCTTGGCAAAGTTAGAGGAAAATGGCTATATAGAGGCTGTAATTACCCAGAATATAGACAACCTTCACCAACTTGCCGGGAGCAGAAAGGTTATTGAGTTTCACGGAACCTCGCAAACTCTTGTATGCACAGGATGCGGCAGGAAGTTTAAGTTCTTTCCGGAAGTTTTGGATAATATTCCGCCAGAATGCCCAGAGTGCAGAGCGGTATTAAAACCGGATTTTGTATTTTTCGGCGAGCCTATTCCTTCTTCTGCTTATGAGCAGTCTTTAAAGGAAACTGAGACTGCTGATGTTTTCCTGCTTATAGGCACAACCGGCGAAATTCAGCCTGCTTCAATGATACCTGTAATTGCCAAAGAAAAAGGCGCAAAAATCGTAGAAGTCAACATAGAACCGTCCAGTTATACCCGCACTATTACGGATATATTTCTTCAGGGCAAAGCCTCGGAAATTATCAGCAGGCTGGCTGATTTTATCATCAACGAAAAGACAGGGACCTTGGATTTTTGATTTCTTTAACATCTCTATTCAGGAAACAAATGGGAAGAGTGACGGTATAAGAAGCGGGTAAGAAGATAGAGATAAGAGTGGTGTTCAGTTAAAGCAGGGTAAGTGAACGTCTTTAGCCTTGTCTTTTTAAGGCCACAAGAAAACTACCTATTAAAACTTGACACATACTATTTAACAAATTGCCTTGACTTAATTTTCTGAAGCGGTAAAATATTTTTTGTCCTGTTAGAGGATATTCTGCGGTTTGCTGCGGGGTTATACTATTCTGCGGACACAGGGTCTAATACTTTGTGTGAGCCCCGTTAGAGATGAATCTCTAAACGGGGTGAGTTCTCTAACAGGATTTGTAAAGGAGTTAATTTTAATGGACCCAGATGAAATAATTGAGCCGTTTTTCTCCCGAAAAAGATTGCCGAAGTTTAAATCTGGTTATTTGTATTGGGTAATTACAG
>WFRI01000043.1 GCA_015486615.1 Candidatus Omnitrophota bacterium
TCATTTTATCGATTCAATATTGGTATTCAGTTTATTTTATTTGATATTCTTTATTTCAACTGGATTTATAGAAAAAAGAGAAGAAAGCAGATAATAGAAATAATTGCGATAAATAACGGAAAGAGAAACAATCAACGGAATAAATGCATATAGTGAGATTTAAATGTTTAAGTTTGCCTTTCAAAAATTTAGTGCTGAAACTCTTGGCATCTACAGCCTTGGTATGATACAAACGAAATTTATAAATATGATATGTGGTGTGTTTGAAGGGGAACCTCCATACTAAACAAGTGAACCCTTCGCTTCAGAAAATGAAGGTTTGTGTAATTTTAGAGAAAGGAGTTATATGAGAGACATTTTCTTTTTTGATTCAATGCTGACCCCAAAGATTATTACTTTTGTTTATTGGTTACTGCTGCTATTTATTGTTGCTTCAGGAATTGGTTTAATGCTTGGAAATTATGGCAGGGTAACTCTCGAAAACTTCTTCATGGGGGTCGGGATAATTATTGGTGGTGCAATAGGTATGAGAATTTTGTGCGAGTTGTTGATTGTACTTTTCAAAATCCATGAGAATATCAAAAAACTTACCGAGAAATAAGTATAACAGTATGAAGAATATACTAAGGTGGTAAAAGCACCGCTAATCCTGCATTGCTTTTTACCGCCGGTAATTTGTGGCGTTAGGCTAATGAGCAAAAAGAAGATAGCATGCAGGAAATGAGAAAAACAATGTTTAGTTTGGGAGCATTTTTGGTAATAGCTATTTTTCCCGGATTGTTTCTGACAGCATGTTCTCAAGATGAAAGACCTTTAAAATATTCAACTATACAACCTTGATGTATGCGTCTGTTGAGAATCATCATGAAGTAGTGAGAGTTCTCGAGAGGGCAGGGGCGGGGAGATAACAAATTATTGAGATAGCCAGGTTAGCCAAAGTCCTATATTTGATACTGTTTTTGCTTTGCGGCCTCTACTTTATTTTATGGCGCAGCAGATTTGCTACGAATAAATAAGATTATAAAGTGGGCTCTGCCAAAAAAATAATTGCTCTATATTTTTCTGCCTTACCAATCTAGAGCCCTTCAACTAAACCTAAAAAATCCTTGTTATAGGCTTAATATTTGTTATAATTTATATTTAACCATAGTAGTAGGTAGTGTAGAGGGTATTTTTGTCTGATACAGGATTTTTTTGCCATAGGAGGAGAAATAGTCTAAGAGATGTTATACCAGTGCTGGCTGGGGTAGTGTAAGCAGGCAGGGTATTTACGTAGTAAACAAGTTGTATGCGTTTTATCCCATTAGAGATAAATCTCTAAACGGGGTGAGGTCTCTAACGGGATTTATGATAAAATCGTTATTTTTGAAAACGAAACTTTGGGCCCGTAGCTCAGTCGGTTAGAGCAGTTGACTCATAATCAATTGGTCCGGGGTTCGAGTCCCTGCGGGCCCAGATAAATTTGAAAATCTGTTATTCTCGGGCAATTAGCTCAGCTGGTTAGAGCGTCCCGTTCACATCGGGAAGGCCGGCCGTTCGAATCGGCCATTGCCCAGTTAAGGAAAACTAATCCGGTTGATTAGAGGCATGTATGGATTTAAAAAAAGAGATACAAAAACTCATAGAACTTCAGGAAATAGACGGCAAAATTATTTCTTGTAAGAAAGACAGGGATTTTACTAAACCGCAGTTAATCGCAGAAATTACCGCTGCTTTTGAAGAGAAGAGAAATATTACCAGGCAGGCAGAGGAAGAGTTAAAAAATCTTCAGATTATTAAAAAACAAAAGGAATTGGACCTCCAGACTAAGGAGGAAGCGATAAAAAAAAACCAAGCGCAGTTATTTCAATTAAAGACTAATCAGGAGTACCAGGCCAAGATTAAAGAAATAAATTCTTTAAAAGCGGATGTTTCTGTAAAAGAGGAGGAAATCCTGCAGGTTATGGAGGATATTGATGCTGCGGTGAAGAAACTGGAGGAGAGAAAATCTTTAGTCAGCCGGCAGGAGGTTGAGTTTAAGCAGGAAAAAAGCAAGATTGAAGAAGAGATAAAACAGGTAGAAGCAGAAATTAACCATTTGCAGGGCAAAAGAGATATTTTGGCTAAAGAAATAGAGCCTGACCTCTTGCAAAAATACGAATATCTTTTAGAAAACAGGTCAGGTTTGGCAATTGTAGGAGTGAAATCCGGAGTATGCCAGGGTTGTTATATGAGTGTTACTGATGAGGTGATTAACCAGATGAAGCTTTACAAAGAAGTTATGACCTGCCCTATGTGTGCAAGGATGATTTACCCTCAGGAAGATTTTAGTTGAGGTTATGGTAAAAGTTTTTGCTGACGGCTGTTCTTTGGGAAATCCTGGCAAAGCAGGCGTGGGTATTGCGGTATTTGAAGCCGGCCAAAAAGTCAAAGAACTTTCTTTTTATATCGGTGAAGCGACTAACAATGTTGCTGAGTATTTTGCTCTGATTTTGTCTCTTATTGAATGTTTAGCAGGAAGGTATAGGAGAGCAAATATCTATATGGACAGCAAGCTGGTGGTTGAACAAATAAACGGCGGTTTTAAGGTTAAAAATAAGAATCTTTATGGTTTGAATCTCCTGGCGAGACATCTTATTTCGTCGTTGGATAAAGTAAACTTGTCTTTCATTCGAAGAGAAGGCAATAAATTGGCTGATTCATTGGCTAAAAAAGGCGCTAAGAAGGGAAATTTTACCAACAGGATTTTTCTGCCGGAAATTAACAAATAAAGCAATAGGCAAAGGCATTTTGGTTTAGTCTTTATAAAAGTCTTTGGGGCGGAATTTTTATACAATTACAGAAGTTTTGCTTTGTGGCAAAAGTATTGTGAAAGGGAGGGAAATAAATATTGATTGTCAACATAGGAGGTAAGAAATGAGTGGCCATTCAAAATGGGCAAGCATTAAGCATAAGAAAGCGGCCCAGGATGCTAAAAGAGGAAAAATATTTACCAAGTTAATCCGGGAGCTTACAGTTGCGGCCAGGGAAGGCGGGGGAAATCCAGATACTAATCCTCGTTTAAGAACTGCTATAGACAGAGCGAAATCTGCTAATATGCCTACGGATAATATAGAGAAGGCGATTAAGCGCGGCACAGGAGAGTTAGAGGGAGTGACTTACGAAACTTGTTTTTTCGAAGGCTATGGCCCGGGAGGGATTGCAATTATGGTTGAGGCTTTGACTGATAATAAAAACCGGACTTCTGCCGAGATAAGGAATATATTTTCTAAAAAAGGCGGCAATATGGCTGGCTCGGGAAGTGTATCCTGGATATTCTCTAAAAAAGGCTATATTTTGATTAAAAAAGATAGAATATCAGAAGATGACCTTTTATCTATTGTTTTAGATGCTGGAGCCGAAGATGTTAAAACGGAAGACGAGAATTTTGAAGTGATTACTGATCCTAAAGATTTTGAAAATGTAAAGGAGGCTTTGAGAAAAGGCAATATAGAAATGGAAACTGCTGATATTACTATGATTCCGTCTTCTACAGTAAAAGTTGTTGGCAGTGAAGCCAAGCAGGTTTTGGCTTTGGTGGAGGCTTTAGAGGATCACGACGATACCCAGAATGTTTATGCTAATTTTGATATTCCGGACTCAGTAATGGATGACCTTGCAGAGGATATATGATGCTGAATATATATTTGTATGAACATTTTAGGCATTGACCCGGGACTAAGAATTACCGGATGTGCAGGCATCCGTTATAAATTCAATGGCCCTTTAGAGATAGTCCTTCTGCAGGAATTGAAGACTCAAAGTAAAAGCCCTCTTTCTTTGAGAATTGCTGAAATATACCAAGGCGTAAGTAATATTCTTCAAAGACTTCGTCCGGAAGTAGTGGTTTTGGAAAAAATATATTCGCATTACCGTCATCCTGCTACTTCTGCATTGCTGGGACATGTCCGGGGCGTGATTGTGCTGGCGGCAGAACTTGCCGGGGTTGATATAATAGAAATTCCCCCGACAGTCTTGAAGAAAGCAGTAACCGGCAGGGGGCATTCTTCCAAAGAGCAGGTTAAAATGATGGTTAGTTATTTTGCCGGGTTTAAGAGAAATCTTAAATCAGAACATCTGTCAGATGCTTTGGGCCTGGCTATTGCTTTCATTCACAGAATAAAAAAATGATTGTCCGGTTAAAAGGCAGATGCAGTAAAAAGTCTGGCGATAAAGTATATCTGGATATTGGCTGCTTTACTTATGAAGTGCTTGTCCCTTATACAGTGTCTTTGAGAATAAGAGTCAAAGAAGATATAGAATTATTTATTTACCATTATTTTCAGAGCGACAACAATAAGAGCTTTCCGGTATTTATTGGTTTTTTGAATGAATTGGAAAAGGAGTTTTTTGAAAAATTTATCAGCGTTTCCGGTATAGGGCCTAAAGCAGCAGTAAGGGCGATAAATAAGTCCATATCGGATATAGCCCTGGCAATAGACAATGCTGATTTAGGGTTTTTAAAATCCTTGCCGGGAGTAGGCTTGCAGAGGGCAAAGAATATTGTTGCTGCCCTGCAGGGGAAAATGGGTAGATTTGTGCTGATTAAGGATAAAGATTCTTTTCAGGAAACTTCCTTGAGCCGGCAGGATTTAAAGAATAATTTAGCAGAAGATGCTTTAAAAATTCTGCTGAGCCTGCAGTACAGCCGCAAAGAGGCACGAAGTATGGTTAAAAAAACTTTAGAAGCCAATCCTGCTATCAGCAGTGTAGAAGATTTGCTTACAGAGATATACAGGAGCGTTAAGTGAGAAGTTGGTAAGTTAGTAGATTAATAGGTTTATAGGTTATTGTATCTTGGTTATTGGTTATTTTGTCATAATTTTACATTTTGATATTTGATTTTAGTTTTTAATATTAGGGTAAATGGAACTTAGGGCTGTATTAGAGTCTATATTATTTGTTAATGAAAAACCTATTCCTGCAGAAGAGTTTTCCCGGGTTTTAGGCAAGGGGAAAAAAGAGATTGTTGGGGTTTTGGAACAATTATCCCGGGAATACCAGCAGCGCAAAAGCGGAATTTGCGTAGTGAAAGTTGCCGGAGGTTATCAGATGTGCAGCTCTCCGGATAATGCTGAATGGGTAAAAAAGTTTTATAAGGATAAATTCAGGCAGAGATTGAGCAATGCTGCACTGGAAACATTGGCAATTGTTGCTTATAAGCAGCCGGTTACTAAATTGGAAATAGAGGCTATTCGGGGAGTTAATGCTGATGGTGTTGTAAAAAACCTTTTGAATATAGGGGTTATTAAAATTGCCGGCAGGAAAAAAGTTGTGGGCCGGCCGTTAATGTATGGGACTACCCGGCAGTTCTTGGAATATTTTGGGCTTAATTCTTTGGACGAACTTCCTAAGATAGATATCCTTAAGAAGGAGGAAATAAGAAATGGATTTAAAGAAGATAAGGAAGAAAATTGACTTTTTAGACAAGAAAATAGTAGATATTCTTTCTCAAAGGGTAAGTTTGGCTTTAGAGGTTGCCAAAATTAAGAAAGAAGAAAATAAGCCTTTTTATTCCCCGGACAGGGAATCCCGTATTCTTAAAAGGCTGGAGAAAATTAACCCCGGGGTTGTGCCTTCAGAATATTTAAAGGATTTATTCAGCCAGATTATGGCTTTGTCATTTTCCCTCTCAGGCAATTTTAAAGTTGCTTATTTAGGTCCAGTGGCTACTTTTACTCATCTGGCGGCTATTAAGAAATTCGGCAAAAATACAGAGTTTATCCCCTGTGTTGGGATAGATGAAGTGTTTTTTAATGTAAGCAGGCAGAAGGCTAGATACGGAGTGGTGCCGGTAGAAAATTCTATAGAGGGCGCTGTAAATTACACTTTAGATATGTTTGTTGATTCCGATCTTAAAATCTGTGCGGAAATCGTTTTAGAAATTACTCACAGCCTTATGGCTAAGAAAAATATAGAGGTTTTAAAAGGGATTAGGAAGATATATTCCCATCCGCAGGTGTTTTCCCAGTGCCGGGGCTGGCTGCAGGAGAATTTTCCCCGGGCAGAACTCGTGCCGTGTTCTACAACTGCCCGGGCGGCAGAGCTGGCTAAAAGGAATAAGGATTCAGCCTGCATAGGCAATAAAGCCGTGGCTTCTGTCTATGGGCTTGGAGTTCTGGCTGAAGATATAGGAGACAAGGTTTTTAATATTACCCGATTTTTGGTTATTTCGCGGGAAGATGCTTTGCCTACAGGCAATGACAAAACTTCTTTGATTTTTTCAATAAAAGACAGAGTCGGGGCTTTATACGATGCTTTATATTCTTTTAGAAAAAACAGGGTAAATCTGACTAAGATTGAATCCCGGCCTTCCAAGAAAAAGGTTTGGGATTATTATTTCTTCGTAGATTTAGAAGGCCATAGGAATGCTTCTAAAGTAAAACAATCCTTGGAATCTTTGGAGAAAAAAGCGCAGTTTGTCAAAATCTTAGGTTCTTATCCGCGGGTAAAGTAATATGAAGAAGTTTTCAGCGCGTAAAACTTTGGCTAAAGTAGAAAACTATCAGCCCGGCAAGCCTATAGAGAAGGTCCGTAAAGAATTAAGATTAAAACGGGTAGATAAACTTGCTTCTAATGAAAGCCCTTTTGGGGTGTTTGCCGGCGTCAGGAAAGCCGTTGCCAAAGAGTTGTCTAAAGTTAACCTTTATCCTCTGGCAGATTGTTTTTATTTAAGGCAAAGAATATCTTCTCTGTTTAGAGTCCAGCCTAACCAGATTATCTTTGGCAATGGCTCGGACGAAATTATTACTTTGGTTTTGAGGGCGTTCGTGGAGCCTTATAAAGAAGAAATTATAATAGGCAGTCCCACTTTCCTTATTTATAAAATTCAGGCGGAAACAATGGGTATTCCGGTTCGGGAAATACCAATGAAGAATTTCCGCTATGATCTGGATAAAATAAAAAGAAACATTACTGGCAGAACGAAGATGATATTTATTGCAAATCCCGATAATCCTAACAGTACTTACATAAATCATAAGGATATGCGCAGTTTTTTGGTTTCTATACCTAAGAATATACTGATTTTTTTAGATGAAGCCTATTATGAATTTGCTCCCGGAGATTTTCCGGACAGCTTAAATTTCTTAAAAGAAGGCTTTAATATTATTTTTACCCGGACATTTTCTAAAATTTACGGACTGGCCGGGTTAAGGATTGGATATGGTATATCCAGGCCGGAAATTATTGCCGCTTTGGATAAGGTGCGTGAGCCTTTTAATGTTAATCGTTTAGCCCAGGCAGCGGCTTTGGCTGCTTTGAAAGAACAGAAGAAGGTAAGGCAGATTAGAGAATATATCATTCGGGAAAAGGAAAACCTTTATTCAGCACTGGACAAGTTAGGCTTGTTTTATGTCAAAAGTGCAACAAATTTTGTCTTAATAAAAATAAATAGTGCAGAAAAGATTTATTCCTATTTTTTAAAACGGGGTATTATAATCCGTAAAATGTCTGTATGGGGACTGCCGGATTTTATCAGAGTTACAATCGGCAGAAAATCTCAAAACAGCCGTTTTTTGAAAGCACTTAAGAATTTCATGAGAACAGGAGGTTAAAGTGATTATAGTATTAAGGCAGGACGCTACTGAAAAAGATATCAATTATGTTATTGAACGGGTGGAGAAATTAGGCCTTAAGACTTTGGTATCCAGAGGTATAGAAAGGACAATTATTGGAGTTATCGGCCCGGAAGATATTTTAAGGGCTCAGCCTTTAGAAGTTTTTCCCGGAGTAGAGAAAGTTATGCCTGTGCTTGCTCCTTATAAGTTGGTCTCTTCTAATTTCAAACCGCAGCCGTCAGTAATTAAAATAAAAGACGGCATAGAAATAGGCAGCCAGAAAATTGCGGTTATTGCCGGGCCTTGTTCTATAGAATCTAAGCAGCAGATTGAAGAAGTCTCCGAAAAGTTGAAACCTTTAGGGATAAATATTTTAAGAGGAGGAGCGTTTAAACCCCGCACTTCGCCTTATAGTTTTCAGGGCCTGGGTGAAGAAGGCTTGAAAATATTAAAGGATGCTGGTGAGAAATACGGCTTTGCTACAGTGACTGAAGTTATGGATCCCCGGTATGTCGGGTTAGTCAGCAGGTATGCTGACATTTTGCAAATAGGCGCCCGCAATATGCAGAACTTTAGTTTATTGAAAGAAGTCGGCCAGACTAAAAAGCCTGTGCTTTTAAAAAGAGGATTAAGTGCTACAGTTAAGGAACTGCTTATGAGTGCAGAATATATTCTTTCTGAAGGCAATTTTAATGTAATCCTTTGTGAAAGGGGTATCCGGACATTTGAAGATTCTACCCGTAATACCTTAGATTTGAGTGCTGTGCCGGTTATAAAAAAACTTTCGCATCTGCCGATTATAGTTGACCCTTCCCATGCCACCGGCAAGTGGGGACTTGTGCCGTCTTTGTCCTTGGCTGCAGTTGCGGCTGGGGCTGACGGCTTATTAATAGAAGTCCATCCTAAGCCTGAGGAGGCTTTAAGCGATGGGCCTCAGCAGCTGCTTCCTGAAAAAATGGCCGGCCTTATGGAACAAATTAAAAAAGTCGCTTCGGCAGTAGGCAGATTGGTTTAAAATGAAATTTCAAAAAGTAACTCTTGTGGGTACAGGGTTTATGGCTGGTTGTATAGCCCGGGATTTAAAAGCAGAAAAACTCGCTGAAGCTGTTTGGGCTGTGCCCAGCAGTAAAAAGAGGATTCCGGCTGTAATGAAAACCAGACTTTTTGATAGAGTTAGCGTTGAGATAAAAGAGGCTTGTAAAGACAGCGATATAGTAATTCTTTGCTGTCCGCCGGATGCAATAATTTCTTATCTTAAAATTCTGCCTCAATATATATCTTCTCAGACAGCAGTAACGGATATTGGCAGTATTAAATATAACATTTACAAAATAGGCAGAAAATACCTGCCGGAGAACTTTTCCGGCTGCCATCCTCTCTGCGGCTCTGAAGCCAAAGGCATAAAAAACAGCCGAAACTCGCTTTTTAAAGACGCTTTGTGTATAATGACGCCTTTTAAAAGAAACAAACCTTATAAGATCATAAAATCTTTCTGGCAAAGTTTAGGCTCTCGCGTTGAGACAATGTCTCCTGAAAAACACGATGAAGTTTTGGCTTATGTCTCTCATTTTCCCCATTTAATATCTTTTCTGTTTATGCAAATTGTCCCTTTAGAACTGTTAAGATATACTGCCGGATCTTTCAGGGATTTAACCCGCGTTGCTGCTTCAGACCCCGGGCTTTGGCAGGAAATATTTTTTTCTAATAAAGGCAATATCCGTAAAGTTTCCCGTAAATTTACTCGGAATTTGGCAAAGGTGTTGGAAAATATAAGTTCTGGCAGAAAAGAGGTTGTTAAAAATATCCTGAGGGAATCTTCAGCAAAGAGGGAAAAACTTTATGATAATTGCTATTGACGGCCCTGCAGGTTCAGGAAAAAGCACAGTTGCGAAAATAATCGCTTCCAAACGTGGACTCTTATATATTGACACAGGTGCTATGTATAGGGCTTTAACTTTAAAAGCCATTCGTAATGGCCTTGACCTGTCAGATTCAAAAAGTATTTTGTCTATGACTAAAGATACGAGTTTAGAATTAAAACCTGCCTCTTCCGGCATTCGGGTCTTTCTGGATGGCAAAGATGTTTCCGATGCTATAAGGACCCCTGAGGTTACCAATAAAATATTTTATGTTGCGGATGATCCGCAGGTGCGGGAAATTATGGTTGTTTTGCAGAGAAAAATTGCTGGCCGTCAGGATTCGATTTTGGAAGGAAGGGATATAACCAGTGTAGTTTTCCCGGATGCTGAATCTAAGTTTTATATAGATGCTTCTTTTGAAGAAAGATGCAAGAGGCGCTGGCAGGATTTTAAAAATAAGGGTATGGACATTTCTTTAGAGCAGGTTAAAAAGGATTTGGCAGAAAGAGATTACAGAGATAAAAACCGGCCTGTAGGCGCATTGAAAATGGTCAGCGGTGCTGTTTATATTGATACTTCAAACCTTACCATAGATGAAGTTGTGGATAAAATCTTAAGTGTAATAACCCTTGCTCAAGATGCTCGACAGTAGTTTAATCAGAAATTTTTGTATTATAGCCCATATTGACCACGGCAAATCTACTTTGGCTGACAGGATTCTGGAAATAACAGGGGCGCTGCCTAAAACACAGGCTTTAGGGCAGGTTTTAGACGATATGGATTTGGAGAGAGAGAGGGGAATCACTATTAAGGCAAAAGCGGTCCGGATGGAATTTTCTTCCCGCAGCGGCAGTAAATATTTATTCAATTTGATTGATACCCCCGGGCATGTTGATTTTGCTTATGAGGTGGCGAAATCTTTGTCCGCCTGCGAGGGCGCAGTTTTATTAGTAGATGCTGTTCAGGGAGTTGAGGCCCAGACAGTAGCCAATTTTTATTTGGCTAAAGAAGCCGGGTTAAAAATTATACCGGTAATAAACAAGATAGATTTGCCCGGGGCGGATCCCGACAGGGTTAAAAAACAAATGCAGGAAGTTTTCGGAATTGTTCCTGAGGAGGTCATTTGTGTCTCTGCTAAAGAAGGCACGGGAGTAGAAGAGGTCCTGGAGCGAATTGCTAAAGATGTCCCTTCGCCAAAAGTCTGCTTAGGCGAGCCTTTAAGAGGTTTTTTGTTTGATTCCAGTTTTGACGTTTATAAAGGGGTAATTTTATATTTGAGGGTTTTTGAAGGCGAAGTCTGGCGGGGACTTAATATCAAGATTATTGACAAGGGTAAAGTCTATAAAGTGGAAGAAATCGGAGTGTTTAAGCCAAAGCCTGAGCCGGTGGATAAACTGGCTTCAGGGGAAGTGGGGTTTATTTCCTGCAATATCAAAGATGCCCAGGAAGTTGCTGTGCCTGATGTTATTACTGAAGCCAAAAGGCCTACGCAGAAGCAGACAGTTTACTATAAGAAGATTCCTCCTATGGTTTTCTGCGGCATATTCCCTGTTTCTGCCAGCGATTACCCTTTACTAAAAGATGCAGTTGAGAAGTTGAGGCTTTCGGATCCGTCTTTTATTTATGAGCCGGATAACTTGGGAGTTTTAGGCTACGGTTTCCGCTGTGGTTTTTTAGGGCTTTTGCATATGGATATTATCCGTCAAAGAATGGAAAGGGAATACGGATTAGACCTTATTTTAACCGCTCCTAATGTGAAATATGAAATATTAACTAAGAGAGGCCGGATTATTTATATAGATACGCCTTATAAATTTCCGGATGCTCAGGATATAACGGAGGTCCGCGAACCTTTTGTGTTAGCAACGGTTATTACACCTTTGGAATTTATGGAGCCTATATACGATCTGGCAAAAAGCAAAAGAGGCATAAACAAAAGTGCTGATTACTTAGGTGAAGACAGACTGTCAATCAAATTTGAGATGCCTCTGGCTGAAATATTGGTTGACTTCTACGATAAAATAAAATCTGTAACTAAAGGCTACGGATCTCTGGATTATAACTTTATCGGCTATAAAAAATCTGATATAATAAAAGTTGATATCTTGTTTAACAGAAAGCCTTCGGGAATATTTACTCTATTAGTCCATCGGGATAAAGCGCAGGTGAGATCCCGCGAGTTTATCCAAAGACTTCGCCAGTTTATTCCCCGGCATATGTTTGAAATAAATATCCAGGCTGCGGTTGGCAGCAAAATAATTGCTTCTGAGAAAATCGCCGCTTTAAAAAAAGATGTAACTAGCAAATGCTACGGTGGAGATATTACCAGAAAGAGGAAATTATGGGAAAAGCAGAAAAGAGGCAAGAAGAAAATGAAACAGTTTGGTAATGTTCAGATCCCCCAGCAGGCTTTTTTGGGTGTTTTAAAAATCTAATATGGACTGGCAGGATTTAAAGAAGAAAACAGTTGTTGAAGCCAAAAAATGGCTGGATGCCGCTATTTGGGCTTTTGTCCTTGCGGTGTTTGTGAGGGTTCTGTTTTTTGAGCCTTATAAAATACCTACAGGTTCTATGATCCCTACATTAATTCCCGGGGACAAAATATTCGTCAGCAAACTGCATTACGGCCCGCGTATACCTTTTATAGGTCTGAGGATTAAAGGGTTTTCTCGGCCTAAAAGAGGCGATGTAATAGTTTTTATTGCGCCTCCTGACCGGAGTAAATGTTATATTAAAAGGCTTATCGGACTGCCGGGGGACAGAGTTTTAATTCATAACGGCAGTATCTATATAAATGGCCAGCCGATAACTGATCCTAAAATCAGCAAGAACTTTTATTATAATGCCGGTGAATACGGCAGAGAAGATAAAGAAATATTAGTGCCTGCTAAGAGTTTTTTCGTTTTAGGCGACAACAGTGCTTCTTCCAGAGACAGCCGGTATTGGGGATTTGTTCCTTACAGGGACTTAATCGGCAAGGCAATTTTTATCTGGTGGCCGATTAAGAGAATAGAATTGATAAGGTGACTTACGACACAGTTGTGAGATGCAGCTGCCTTTGCAGGCTGGGGTAAATGTCGAATGCCCAAAATGTAACCTTCGGCCTACGACATACGGTATTCGACTTTGGTTGGACGTTCGGCTTACTCATGAACTCAGCACTTGATACCTAAGGAGGTGATTAGTGGGGTTTGCTAATAAAATTTCTTTAAGCAGAATATTGGCTATACCTTTTTTTGTTACCAGCCTTTTTTATTATACTGCCAGCCGGCCTTATATGAAATGGGTGTGCGTAGGCATATTCTTCTTTTCTATGCTGACTGATATTATTGACGGGTTTATTGCCAGGCTCAAAAAGCAGAAAACTGAATTAGGAAAAGTTTTAGACCCTTTGGCGGATAAATTGTTTCTTATGAATTCTTTTATCTGGATATACCATTTAAGAAACAGCCTTCCGGTAGTCAATAAACTGCCGTTATTAGTCTTAATTATTGTTCTGAGCCGGGATTTGATTATAATGTTAGGAGTTTTGGTTTTCTTTTTATTTAAGATAGAGGTGAAAATAGAACCTAATGTTTGGGGAAAACTTACTACTTTCTTCCAGATGATGACGGTTCTTTTCATCCTTTTAAGCCTATCCTGGGCAGAGGTTGTTTGGATTACCGCCTGTGTTTTTACTGTTGTATCAGGAATTTTGTATTTTAAAAGAGGTGTTGCAGTTTTAAATGCACTGGATAAAAACTTGTCTGGTAACAATAACAGGTAGTTACTTTTTAGGCGCTGTTCCGTTTGGTCTGATAGTTGGCTGGATTGCCGGGAATAAAGATATTCGTAAATTTGGCTCCGGGAATATCGGCGCTACTAATGTTACCCGGGTTATAGGTTTTAGATTCGGCGCTTTTGTTTTCATCTTAGATTTCCTAAAAGGTTTTTTGCCGGTTTTGTTTTTTACTGCGGTTTATCCTCAAGATAAAGCGATTGCAGGCTTATTGTCCGGGGTTGCGGCGATATCCGGTCATAATTGGCCGGTGTTTTTAAAATTTAAGGGCGGCAAAGGAGTTTCTACAAGTCTGGGGGTTATTTGCTCTTTAAGCCTGATATTTATTTCAGTAAGAATACCTTTTCTGATAACTATTCTAGTTTGGCTGGCGGTTTTTTACAGTACCAAAGTTGTGGCTGTTGCTTCTTTATCCTGTGCTGCGAGTTTTTTAATAACTATGTTTATTTACACTTCCAGTATCGAATTTAGAGTTTTTGCTTTATTGGTGTTTATATTTATAACAATCCGGCATAGGCCGAATATAAAGAAGATGCTGGTAAATAATAAAAAAGGCGGGTGAATATTGATTGTCAGCAAAGTGGCAGAGGTTGTTGAAAGTATCTCTTTATTGCGGGTGGATTATGCAAAGTCAGGCGGGTTAATCAGTTTGATGAAAACTATTGACATAGCACTGGAAATATGTTAATTTTAAATAGACTTCATAGCTCCCGCGTTATTTTTATGGCTAAGATTATCATAGTTTCGTTATTTCTGTTAAATTACAGTATTCTTTGTACCGCGGACAGCTTTACTAAAGAACAGGCAGTTAAATATCGGCAGGAAGCTTTATCTTCACAAAAAGAAAATAACCTTTTAGAAGCCAGGATACTTTTAGAAAAAGCAATAGAGATATTCCCTAATTTCAAAGAGGCTTATAATGATTTGGGCGTTATTTATGAGAAATTTGGCAAATTGGCTTTGGCGGAAAATATGTACCTGCAGGCAGTAAAAATAGACCCTTATTATCTTCCCCCTTATACTAACTTAGGCTACCTTTATGAAAAGAAGGGTGATTTTGCCAAAGCGGCTTATTATTGGTATAAACGTTATAAATTAGGCGACAAATCTGATATCTGGACGCAGAAAGCCAGAAAATATTTCCTGCGGCTGGCGCATTATCCCGGGGTAGGCGAGGAAGTCAAGAGAATGGAGTCAAAAATTCTTACGGAGGAATTAACCAGGCAGAGGCTGAAGAAAGAGAAAGAAGCTAATGATAAGGCCCGGCAGTATTATCGGAAAGGCGTATCTTTATACAATAGAGGCTTATATAAAGAAGCCAGGGAAGAATTTGAAAATGCTTATTCCTTAAGTCCCGCAGATGAAGATTTGAATGCTGAAATAATAAAGTATCTGCATATTGTTGTCAGATTGTCCGACAAAGCTGATGCAAAAGCCCATATAGAGAATGCTTTGAATTACTTGCAGACAGAAGACTATCTTGCTGCCAAGTATGAATTAAAAAGGGCTATAAATTTAATTTCCAGTATACCCAAAGATTAATACTCTCAATTCTTGTCAATAAGTGTTTGATAACAGGATTATAAGCGCTGATAAAGACCATATACTATATTTACTGGATGGGACTTCTTTCTGTTATCGCAGTTTTTATGCTGTAAAAAACCTTTCTACAAGCAAAGGGTTCCCTACGAATGCTATTTACGGGTTTATAGGAATTTTGAAAAAGTTGATTGATAAATTCCAGCCTGTATTCTTGGGGGTATGCTTTGATGTTTCCCGAAAGACTTTTAGGAGGGACAAATTTCCCGCCTACAAAATTCAGCGTCCGGCTTTAGAAGATGATTTCAAAGTCCAGATTCCTTATATTAAAGAAATAACCCGGGCTTACGGGTTTAAGGTTTATGAGAAAGAGGGGTTTGAAGCAGACGATTTAATCGCAACTTTAACCGAGAAAGTTAAACCAAAAGGAATTAATGTAGTAATTGTGAGCAGTGACAAAGATATCTTGCAGTTAGTCGATGACAGCAGGGTTATTTCTTATGATCCGGTTAGAGATGTTTATTTAGACGAAAATGCTGTGCAGGGAAAGATAGGAGTTTTACCTAAATATATCCTGGATTTCCTTGCTGTTTGCGGGGACTCTGCAGATAATATTCCGGGAGCAAAAGGTATCGGTCCCAAAACCGCTTCTCCCCTAATCCGGCAGTTTGGGAATGTAGACGGGATATTCAGAAATATAGACAGAGTGAAGCCTGAAAGGGTAAAGCAGATATTGCTGAATTCCCGGGAGGATATTTATTTAAGCAGGAGCCTGGTTGAATTGGATAAAACTGTGGATATTGATTTCAGCCTTGAAGATGTCAGAGTGTCTTCTCCTGACATAGAAAAATTAAAAGAGATGTTTGTTAAGTTTGAATTCAGAAAATTTCTTAACGATTTGCCGGGTATCCAGAACGCTAATCAGCGGGTGCCGGAAGGAATTTTGCCTGCTAAAGAAGATATCCTCCGCACCATAGATAAGGAGGAAGAATTTACTTTCTTAGTTCAGGGCCAGGATGTTTATTTCCTGTCAAAGGGCAGAATATATAAAACTTCCCTTAAGCAGACAAAACCGGTATTAGAAAATGGCGTGATAAATAAGGTCTCGTGGAATATTAAGGAAATTATGATTTCTGCGGCTAAATTAGGGATTGAATTCAATCAGCCGTTTTTTGATGTTATGGTGGCTGCTTATGTGGTAAATTCCAATTTGGTTAATTCTTCCTTTGAAGACGTTGTTTGGTTTTTTCTAAAAGAGCAGACACTGTCTTATGCAGACAGACTCCGCTTGTTGAGAAAGTTATACAGGCTGTTGTTAGAAGATATTAAAAATAAGGGGTTAGAACGCATCTTTTCTGACATAGAAACACCGTTGATTAAAGTCTTGGCTGATATGCAGAAAACGCCTATTAGCATTGATGTGGAATATTTAAAGAGAATGTCAGAAGAAATCCGGCAGAAAAGGCAGGAGATAATTCAACAGGCTTATTCTTATGCCGGCGGAGAGTTTAATCTCAACTCTCCTAAACAGCTTGCGGATATTTTGTATAATCAATTAAAACTGCCTGTTTACAAAAAAACAAAAACAGGGTTTTCCACTAATGAAGACACCTTGCAGAAATTAGAAGGCAGGCATCCTTTAATTAAGAGTCTTTTAGATTACCGAAAGCTTAACAAACTAATTAATACTTATCTTGAGCCTTTAATTCTGCAGGCTGGAGGTGAAAATAAGTTATACCCTATATTTCTGCAGACGGCCACTCAGACAGGCAGGCTTTCTTCTCATTCGCCCAATTTGCAGAATATCCCTATTCGGGAAGAATTAGGCAGAAAAATACGGGGGGCGTTTGTGCCGGGTTTTAATCCGGGCAGGATTTTAAGTGCTGATTATTCACAGATAGAACTGCGGATTTTAGCACATCTTTGCCGGGACAAACAACTTATAGAAGATTTTATCCGCGGTAAGGATGTCCACACTGCTACCGCGGCGGTTTTGTTTAACAAAGATGTAAACAGTATTACCTATCAAGAGCGGAATTTCGCCAAGAGGATAAATTTCGGCATAGTTTACGGAATGAGCCCTTATGGTTTGGCAAGAGAATTGAAGATTTCTGTTGAAGAAGCCGGCAGATTTATTGATGGTTATTTCCAGATGTATACAGAGGTAAGAAACTTTATTGATTCTACGGTGGAAAAAGCTGCCCGGCAGGGTTATGTAACCACTATTTTCGGACGGCGCAGGTATATTGATTTGCCGCAGGACAATAGCAGAACTTATGAATTAGCAAAAAGGCAGGCAATAAACGCTCCGGTGCAGGGAAGCGCTGCGGATATTATAAAAATGGCAATGGTGGATATTTCCCGCAGATTAATGAATGGAGGATTTAGGTCCCGGATGATAATTCAGGTCCATGACGAATTGGTATTTGATGTTTACCAGCCGGAGTTGAAAGATTTGGCAGTTTTGGTTAAAGATTCTATGGAAAATATAGTTTCTTTGAATATTCCGCTAAAGGTCAATTTAAAAATCGGCAAAGACTGGTTTAATATGGAAACAATGAGTATGTAGGTTATATAGGATGTCGTATGTTCAGTGCAAAAATCAAAATGGCTGCCACTTAAAAAACGCTATCTACCGCTAAAAAAGCACTGGCGTGCTTTTTGGGCACCTCGGGGGTGGAAAAATTCCACCCCCGAGGTGGATGCTGGTAAAAAGGCGTGGCGGCAATAACCAGACATTGCTGTATTCGTGTTTGGTTCTTGTTTGGTTGTTGTTTTTTTGGTTCTTGGTTATTTTACTAATATCTAAAGTCAAAAGTTGGAAAGGGAGGTTGATAATGAAAATTGCATTTTTTTCCTCAGAGGTTTTTCCTTATGCAAAAACCGGCGGGTTGGGTGATGTGGCTGGCGCTTTACCTTTGGCTTTAAGCCGGGCAGGCAATGAGGTTAAGGTGTTTATGCCCTGGTATAAGAATATTTCTCCGGATAGAGATCTCGGCAGTTATGGATTATCTTCTCTACCTGGCGGGGCAGAAATAATTTTTATTAAAAATGACGGTTTTTTTCAAAGAGATTATTTATACAATACCCCCGAAGGAGATTATCCCGACAATTTGGAAAGGTTCAGCTTTTACTGCCGTAAGTCTTTAGAAATTATAAAGGAAACGGAATTTAATCCGGATATTTTGCATTGTAATGACTGGCAGTCTGCCTTGGTGCCGGTATATTTTAAAGCCTTATACAAGGATGAGCAGGGTTTTGGAAATACCCGCACAGTTCTTACTATACATAACCTTGCTTTTCAGGGGTATTTTCCTAAAGAAAAATTTCTCCTGTTAGGACTGCCTTCGGAATTTCTCCGGCATTTAGAAATATACGGGCAATTGAATTTATTAAAGGCCGGAATTATAATTTCTGACGCAGTAAACACGGTCAGTCCTACTTACAGCAGACAAATCCAGACTAAGGAATTTGGCTGCGGGTTGGAAGACATCCTGCGCCGGAATAGACATAAATTAGAAGGGATACTTAATGCTATAGATTATAATATTTGGAATCCTGAGACTGATAGGTTTATTTATACGAATTACAACAGTGGTAATTTAGAGGCCAAAGTTGAAAATAAACTCGCTTATCAAAAGGAGATGGGACTGGCAGAAGATAAAAACTGCCTTTTGCTGGGTATGGTTTCCCGTTTGTCGGAGCAAAAGGGTATAGAAGTTTTAATTCCTGCTTTAGAATCTGTTCTGCCGGAAGTTCAAGTCGCTATTTTAGGCTTGGGAGATAAAAAGTATCATGAAGCATTATCTGTGTTAGCGCAGAGATATCCGGGGAGTTTCTCCCTGCATTTGAAATTTGACGAAGGCATTGCTCATAAGATATACTCTGCCAGTGATGTGTTTCTTCTGCCCTCGCGGTTTGAGCCTTGCGGGCTTTCACAGATGATTAGTTTTAAATATGCTGTCCTGCCTTTAGTTAATCCTACCGGGGGCTTAGCAGATACTGTTTTTGACTGCTTAAAAAACCAAAAAAGCGGCAACGGTTTTGTTATGGATGATTATTCTGCCGAATCTTTGACAAAAAAAATAAAAGAGGCTGAAGAGTTTTTTCAGCAAAGAGACTCTTGGGCTGAGGTTATGAAAAGAGTAGCAGAACTGAGTTTTTCCTGGGATGATACCTCCCAAAAATATCTGGAAATGTATAAAAGGTTATGGTAATAGGTATTACCGGGAGTTTTTGTTCCGGGAAGAGCGCGTTTGTGAAAATACTGGCGAAAAAAGGATACAAAGTCATAGATGCTGATGAAGTTGCTCATAACTTGCTGGATTCAGATAAAAGGATTGCTGTCAAGATTAAGAGGACATTCGGACTTGAAAGAACTCAGGCCGGGTCTTTAAGAGGGGAACTGAGAAGAGTAGTGTTTAAAGATGCGAATCTTCTAGATAAATTGGAGGAGATTATTCACCCGGGAATTGTCAAAAGGCTGCGCAGAGAGATTTCGGTTTTATCTAAAAAGAACAATCTGGTATTTGTAGAAGTTCCTTTGCTGTTTGAGAAGAATTTGGGGAACCTTTTTGATAAAACAGTGGTTGTTTACGCTTCTAAAAAAGAATGTTTGGCCCGGGCAGGGAAGAAGGGTTTTTCGTTAGAGCAGGCTGCGTTTATCTTAAGACGGCAGATTAA
>WFRI01000044.1 GCA_015486615.1 Candidatus Omnitrophota bacterium
GTGAGGAAGCAACCAAAAAAGGCTCAATACCCATATCTACCAAACGGGTAATGGCACCCACTGCATTATTAGTATGCAAAGTAGAAAAAATCATCTCTCCGGTAAGGGAAGCCTTTATAGCAATATCAGCGGTTTCAGAATCGCGAATTTCGCCTACCATAATTATATCCGGAGACTGCCTTAGAACAGACCTTAAAGCAGCAGAGAAGCTTAAACCTATTTCCGAATGCACCTGTATTTGAGTTATACCTTCTAATTGGTACTCAACCGGATCTTCTATAGTTATAATATGTTTGTCCGGATGGTTCAAAGAATTAATTATAGAATAAAGGGTAGTAGATTTGCCGCTTCCGGTAGGCCCGGTAATCAAAATTATTCCAAAAGGTTTTTTAATGGCTTCTTCAAACACCTTTTTAGGATATGGAGAAAAGCCCAGTTTGTCTAAACCGATAGAAAGGTTAGCCTTGTCTAAAGCCCTTAGGACAAACTTTTCGCCATATTTAGTCGGCAGAGAAGACACTCTAAAATCAACCTCCCTGCCCTGAATTTTTATTTTAAACCTGCCGTCTTGGGGAATTTTGGATTCTGTAATGTTCATATTAGACATTATTTTCAAGCGGGCAAGAATAGCATTCTGATTTTGCTTAGGGATGTCCAAAGCCTTATGCAAAACTCCGTCAATCCTATACCTAACCTGCAAAACAGACTCTGCAGGCTCAATATGTATATCCGATGCCCTTCTGGCCAGTCCTTCATAAATAATCAAATTCACTATCTTAACTATTGGAGCTTTTTCACTTTCGGCAACTAGATCATAGCCCTGAATAGAAACATCCTTATTCTCTACAACTTCTGTGTTTAAATCCGACTCTTCCATTATTGAAGAAATGCTTTCTTCTTTATGGTATATTTTATTCAATCCGGCCATAATATTCTCTTCCTGTGAAAGAATAAGTTCTATATCTACATTTAATCTCATCCTTATATCGTCAAAAACTATAACATCTAAAGGATTTGCAGTAGCCAAAGTAAGTACATTTTTTATTTTTGAGACAGGAAAGACTTTATACTTAAAAGCAATCTCTTCAGGTATAAAACCGGCATTCTCTTCAGGAAAAGAGAACTTGCTTATATCTAAATAAGGAATCTCTAAAACATTGGAAATAAGCACAAGAAAATCTTTCTCGCTAAGATTGCACTTGTCAATCAATATTGTCTTAATGTTTCCCTCCGAAGACAAAGATTGCTGCAAAGTACGGATTACGGCCCCATCTATGTTTTTCTCCTTACGCAAAGCCTCTATTATCCTTTCTTTCAGTCCCATGCCTGTCTGCCTCCCGCAACTCTTAAAACTTCCTCTAAAGAAGTCTCGCCCTGTAACAGTTTACTTACAGCATCATCCAGAAAACTATGCATACCTTTTTCTCTGGCTTTTCTTTCCACCTCGCTTTCTGAAGCATTGTTTAGAATTAACTCTTTTATCTCTTCATCAAGCACCAATAATTCACATATACCTATACGGCCTTTGTATCCGGAAAAAAAGCATTCCTTACAGCCTTTGGCTCTGTAAAACTTTGCTCCTTTGATCTTTTCTTTATTAATACCCAGTGCCTGCAAAGCCTCAGGCATAGGAGAATACGGCTCTTTGCATTTATCACACAATTTCCTGACTAGCCTTTGGGCAATAACTCCGATTAAAGAAGAAGTAATAAGAAACGGTTCTACACCCATATTAATCAGTCTGACCACTGAGCCTACGGCAGTTGTAGTATGCAAAGTAGACAAGACTAAATGCCCGGTAAGAGCCGCTTTGATTGCAATATCCACAGTCTCTATATCCCTTATTTCGCCTACCATTATCACATCCGGGTCTTGACGTAGTATCGACCTTAAAGAAGAAGCGAAAGTGAGTCCGACTTCAGTATTAACATTAACCTGGTTTATGCCTTTTAATTCGTATTCAATAGGATCTTCAACAGTAATAATATTTTTAGCAGGAGAATAAATATAGTTCAGTATAGAATAAAGAGTAGTAGTTTTTCCTGACCCGGTAGGACCGCAGGCAATAATCATTCCGTAAGACTTGCCGGAAATGTCTTTTAATTTCTCAACTACCTCATCACTAAATCCCAAAGCAGATAAATCAGTAACAGCAGTTGATTTATCCAAAATCCTCAAACTGGCTTTTTCTCCAAGGATAGAAGGAACTATTGAAACACGAAAATCGACCTCCCGGCCGTGAATATTCATTCTAAACCTGCCGTCCTGAGGCAGACGATGTTCTGCTATATCCAAATTAGCCATAACCTTTATCCGGGAAACTACCAAGGAAAATACCCCTGCTGAAGGAGTGTCAGCCTCCTGCCAAATGCCGTCTATTTTATAACGTACACGTATTTTACTACTTAAAGGTTCTATTAAAATATCCGAGGCTCCTTTTAGGACAGCACTGGATAAAATAAAATTCGCGGCCTTCACCACAGGGGCTTCTTCTATCGATTTGACATCAAGATTTACAGAAACGGCATCTTTTTCTTCTTCTTTAACAACTTCTAAATCTGCATTGGCAACATCTTGAAGAATAGTTTCAATATTTTCTATACTCTCCTGAATATAATATTTATTTACAGCGTCTTCTATATCTTTTTTGTAAGACAAAACAGGGGCTATTTCGCAGTTTGTAATTCTTTCTAAATCATCTATTAAAACTACATCCGGCGGGAGAGGAAAACTTACGGTCAAACTGTTGCCGACTTTACCAATGGGGACTATTTTATATTTTAAAGCATATTCACGAGGCAGTAAAGAAATGATTTCCTTAGGAATATTAATTTTAGCCAGGGGTATAACCGGCAGGCCTAAATCTTTGGCAAGAATGATAAAAAAATCCTTCTCACTTATGTATCCCGAACTCGCCAAAACCTCAATAAACTGCTTTCCTGTATCTTCGCTTTCTTTTAATAATTTTTCTACTTTATCTTTCTCTATAATATTATTTTTTAAAATCGTATCGGCTATTTTTTCTTTATAATCCATCTCCTTCTAAAAACATCATTTCCCGTAATATTTCTCAATAGCTTTTTTAATATCGGAAATAGTGCTTATAAAAATCTGCACTACGCAATTTGTAAGATACTCTACATCTTCAACAGCATGGAAATTAAGAGGGTCCGCCATCGCTATCATTAAAGTGCTGCCTATCTTATCCAGAGGCATCAAACAATACTGTTCTACTACCTGCCGGGGAATAATATTTATAACATCCGAATTGATTTCATAATTATCCAAAGGGATATAAGGAAAGCCATATTGTATAGACAAAGAATAAGCAATATCTTTTTCTTCGGCAAAACCCAGCTCAACAATTATTTCACCAATTAAGCCGCCCTTTTGTTTCTGAACATTTAAGGCCTCTTCTAATTGAGAGGCAGTTATTACACCTCTTTCTATCAATAGTTCTCCCAAAGGCTTGTTAATTTTCTTCCTGGGATACATTTATTTCCTTCAACACTTTATTAAACAATTCACCAAAAGCACTGCCATCAATTGGAGCCTCCGCTACAGCGAATATTACTTTAATATCATTGAGAATATTATTTTGAGATATTTCTCTTTCTATGCTGGTTATTATCGTTTTGCCTTTAGATGTTATAAAACCCTTACTTTTATGAGGCATAACTACAGCAAAGGTATTATCTCCTATCCTGCCGGCTTTACTATCGTAATCTACGGATGAACTGATAATCTCAGCCGTTTTCTTAATAATCATTTCAATTTCTCTCAGGGAAACGCCCTCCCTGCAAGTAAGCCCTTTTAAAGAAATAGCCAATATCCCAGCCGGCTTATGCAGGTTATAAGACTTCTTCACTTCTTCCTCGGCTAATCTTTTGAAATATTCTGCCTGGTATAAACCAGTAAGCGGATCATTAGATTTCAGATCCTGAACTTTGCCGGCTAAGTCCTGATATTCCAAAAGCAAGGAAGCATCCCGGGCAAAAACTTCTAAAGATTCTATATCTTCTAAAGCAAAAACTGCCTCTTTACTCCTATAGCCTATACCCATAAAGCCCCTGACCACTTTCTTAACCGCCAAAGGAACTAATACTACGCTTCCCAATCTTAACTCAGCGTTGACGAAATCCTGAAAATCAGTACTGTAAAAATGTCTGCCGTCTAATATCATATTCTGGCCGTTTTTAATAAGCGGATGCAGGAAGACTTTTGAATAATCTACCTGTCCTAAATCCCAGTTTGCCCCTATTGTTGTCAAACAAGTAAAGACAGGTTCATCTTTCTTCTGCAGAAAAACAAAGATAACATCAACCTCTAAAATATTTTTAACCTTATTGGCTAAAAGGTCAAACGCTTCATTTATATTAAAGGAATCTGCTGCCAGTTCATTAACCTGCAAAACAGCCGACAGGACAGATACTTTTCTTACCACTTCTTTGTTAAGCTGCTCTGTCCTCTGGCTGATTTCTTTCAACTGGTCAAAACTAACTTTTACTTTATTAGACAAATTGTCAAATACAGAACCTAACAAATCAACCTCATTATGGGAATTCGCCATTCCTTTAAAATCCTCCTGAGGAGTATGCTGCTTTACTTTTTTAAAGACACCGCTTATAGAATTAATAATATCCGCTATAATCCACCATCCCAAAATAACATTTAAGACCATACCCGAAATAATATAAGCGGAGAACTGTTTATTAGAAACAGAATAAAGAAAAACCAATACGGGCAGGAATGAAATCAAAACAAAAGATATAAATAATTTCCTTTTTAGACTTACCTGAGATAAAGAGACCACTTTAATCTTCATTTTTATCGCTGAGCGTTTTTACTGAAAGAATAGCCTTTATAGACTTTACGAACTCGGACCTGCTGCAAGGTTTGGTTATATAATGGTTTGTTTCTAAATTGTATCCCTGTTTTATTCTGTCTAACTCGCCAAAACCCGACAAAATCACCACCGGCAGACGGCTTTTCGCTTCCTGGCGCAGCCATCTCAAGATAGAAAAACCATCCTTACCAGGCATATTTATATCTAAAACCGCCAAATCTACTTTTCCAGATTTCAATATATCCCAAGCGTCATCCCCATTACTGGCAAAAACAACCGAGAAACCGGCTACTTTAAGAGCCTGGCCGAAATACCGCCTTACTTCTTCTTCATCATCAGCCAAAAGTATTCTATAGCCCATTTATAGTTAAGTTTTTACTGCTGCTTTATTATTAGTCATTCTTATATACATAAATATCTCATAA
>WFRI01000045.1 GCA_015486615.1 Candidatus Omnitrophota bacterium
TCTTAAATCTTTTTGAATTTTACTTTGCTTGCCCCGTGGCGCAACTTTACGAGGCTTGCCCCGTGATGAGCATAGCGAATTTTACGGGGCCTGCCCCGTGATGAGCGTAGCGAATTTTACGGGGTCATTTTACATTTTGCATTTTAATTTAATTACCGCCTAAACCTAAATCTAAACCTGCATTAAAAATATCTTTATTTACCAGCTGGCTTTTTTAACTCCGGGTATTTTCCCCTGCCAGGCAAGTTCCCGGAAACATACCCTGCAAAGTTCAAAATCCCGGATAAATCCTCTCGGCCGGCCGCATAACCTGCAGCGGTTCCTCTGCCGGACCTTAAATTTGGCCGGTTTTTTCCATTTTTCTATTTTTGCTTTTGCCGCCACAAATCCTCCCTATCTTCTAAAAGGAAATCCCATTAGTTTTAACAATTCTAAGGACTTCTCATCGGTCTTTGCAGAAGTACAAATGGTTATATTCATCCCCTGGGTTTTTTCTATTTTGTCAATATCCAGTTCGGAAAATATGGTTTGGTCCGGCAGACCAAAATTATAGTTGCCGCTTCCATCAAAACCCCGCGGGGAAAATCCCCTGAAATCCCTGATTCTCGGAGCAGCCACAGAAATAAACCTGTCTAAAAATTCATACATCTTATCCCTGCGCAGAGTAACCACACAGCCTAAAACCAAGCCTTTTCTTATCTTAAAATTTGATATGGCCTTACGCGCACGGGTAATCTTAGGCATCTGGCCGGTAATTGCAGAAAGTTCCCGCCTGAATTTATCTGCCAGTTTGGGATCACTAACTGCTTCTCCTATGCCCATATTTATAACAATTTTCAAAAGGCGCGGGACAGATAAATCATTCTTAAAGCCAAATTTATCTTTAAGAAGAGGTATAATCTCTTTTTGGTATTTCTCTTTCAATCTTGGCGTATATTTATTATTCATAACTGCCCGCCGCACTTTTTGCAAATTCTTATTTTATCCTTATTTTCTAAAACCTTTACTCCAACTCTCACGGCTTTTTTGCACAAAGGGCAGAAAAGCGCAACATTGGAAATATGCAAAGGCGCCGGAATTTCTTGTATTCCCGAAGGCGAATTTTCCGACCTCTTCTTCATATGTTTTTTGACAATATTAACGCCTTCGATTACAACCCGGGATTTGTTGTCTGAAAACCTCAGGATTTTCCCGATTTTTCCCCTATCCTTGCCGCTAAGCACTATAACTTTATCATTCTTTTTTAATTTCAGCGCCATAAAAACCTTTTTTTATAAAACTTCCGGGGCTAAAGAAATAATTTTAGCAAATTTATCCCGAAGTTCCCTGGCCACCGGACCAAAAACGCGGGTTCCCCGGGGATTACCCTGTTTATCTATTATTACGCAGGCATTAGTGTCAAATTTTACCACAAACCCGTCTTTTCTCTTTATAGGAAAATGCGTTCTAACAACTACTGCCCGGACAACTTCGCCTTTTTTTACCTGCCCTTCTCCTATAGATTCTTTCACGTTGGCAGTAATAACATCCCCTATAGAAGCAAATTTCTTGTCCTTGCGGCCAATAACCCCAATAAACGAAACCACTTTGGCTCCGCTATTGTCTGCAACTCTTAATCTGCTCCTTACCGTAAGCATATTTTTACTGTTCTTTTGCTAAAATTTCCAGAACCCTGAAATGCTTTTCTTTAGAATAAGGCCTGTCTTCAACAATCCTTACCCTGCTGCCAGGCTGAATATTTCCGGATTCATAATGCGCTTTGTATTTTTTAGCCCTTTTAATATTTTTTCCATACAACGGATGGCGGTAAACAGAAACAACTTTTACCACTACAGTTTTCTGCATTTTTGCAGAGACTACCTCGCCTTCAAGGATTTTCCTTCTTTTCTTCATCAATTTTCTCCCTTAAAACAGTATTTATCCTGGCAATATCCCGCCTTATACTTTTAAAAATATGCGGGGCCTCTACTTTCCCATATTTCTTTTTAAAATTAAGTTCAAACAGACGTTTTTTTAAATCTGCTTTTTTTTCCTGCAACTCTTCTTCAGAAAAGCCTCTTAATTCTCCTGTTTTCATCATCTTTCCACGAACCTCGTCTTCATCGGCAGTTTATAAGCAATATCTTTAAAAACATCCTGAGCATAATCCCGGGGAACCCCGGATATTTCAAATAAAACTCTGCCTCTTTTAATAACTGCTGCCCATGTTTCCACATCCCCTTTCCCTTTGCCCATACGAGTTTCCTGGGGTTTTTTAGTTATCGGCTTGTCAGAAAAAATCCTTATCCAGAATTTTCCGCCTCTTCGCAGTGCCCTGGCCATTATAATTCTGAAAGTTTCCAATTGAGTATGTTTTATCACCCCGCACTCTAAACTCTTCAGGCCGAATTCGCCAAAACACACTCTGCTTCCGGCAACAGTCAGGCCTTTGCGCCGGCCCCTTTGAGCCTTTCTGTGTTTTACTCTACTGGGTATAAAAGCCATTATTTCCTGCCTTTAACTTCTTCTTCAGGTTTTAAATAATCCCCTAAATAGGCTTCTTTACGGTAAATCCAGATTTTTATTCCAATAGTCCCGTAAGTAGTTTTAGCCACTGCAAAACCGTAATCAATATCCGAACGAAAAGTCTGCAAAGGGACTTTGCCCTGTTTATATGTTTCTGTCCTGGCAATTTCTGCCCCGCCCAGTCTTCCGGAACACATTATTTTTATTCCCGCGGCATTAGACTGCAAAGCGCTGCTAACCGCTTTTTTCATTGCCCTTCTGAAATGCACTCTCTTAACTAACTGAAAAGCAACCAGTTCTGCAACTAATTGAGCCTCCACAGCAGGTTCCGAAACTTCTAAAACGTCAATGGTTATTTCCTTTTTGGTTAAGTCATAAATAGCACCTTTTACCCTGTCTATCTCCTGACGCCTCCTGCCGTAAATAACCCCTGGCCTGGAGGTATAGATCTTTATCCTGATACTTTCCGGAGATACTCTCTCAATAATAATTCTGGATATAGAGCCTTCCTGATAATAATCTTTAATAATTCTGCGGATTTGGACATCCTCTTCCAAAAAATCGGCAAAACTCTTCCTGCGGTCAACAAACCAGCGGGAAAGCCAGTTCTTGCCAAATCCTATTCTTAAAACATACGGGTGAACTTTCTGGCCCACTAATTCCTCCTGTGTCTATTCCGGCCTTAAGTCAAGCTCAACTTCTATATGCGAAGTCCTTCTCCTGATTGTAACTGCCCGGCCAAAAGAAGCTGCCCTATACCTTTTTAACACCGGCCCGGGATTAACTATTAACTTAGAAATATATAAATTCGATGTATCAATTCCTTTATTAGCAGCGTTGCTTATTGCCGATTTAACAGTCTTATAAAAATACAGGGATGCTTTTTTGTTAACTAAAGACAAAATATTTAAGGCTTTGCCGGCTTCCCTGCCTTTTATCAAAGCAATTATTTCCCGTGCTTTCTGCGGGGATATACGGATATATTTTTGAACTGCCCTTGATACCATAATTCATTTACTTTTTATCAGGAGCCTTTTTGGCTTTTATCCCGCCATGCTGGCGGAATGTCCTCGTAGGAACAAATTCACCCAGCCTGTGGCCCACCATACTTTCAGTAATAAACACCGGCACATGTTTTCTGCCGTCGTAAACAGCAAAAGTAAGCCCGACAAAATCCGGCATTACCATTGAGGCACGCGACCAGGTCTTTATCGGCTTCCTGTCGCCTCTCTGCCTGACTGTTTTGGCTTTTTTAAAAAGTTTCTCGTCAACAAACGGCCCTTTTTTAATTGAACGGCCCATATTATTTCTTTTTCCTCCTCTTTACAATAAATCTATCACTCATATTTTTTGCCCGGCGGGTTTTCCCTCCTTTAGCAGGTTTGCCCCAAGGCGTAACCGGATGCGGATTCCCCTGGCCGGCTTTGCCTTCACCGCCGCCGTGAGGATGGTCCACAGGATTCATCGCCACTCCTCTAACCTCAGGCCTTCTGCCAAGCCAGCGCCTCCTGCCGGCTTTGCCTAAAACTATAGAAGAATGCTCTTCAAACCCAACTTTGCCTACAGTAGCCCGGCAGTTCAAACTCACCAGCCTAATCTCTCCTGAAGGCATTCTGATATGGGCAAAACCTTTGTCTTTAGCCATTATCTGGCCGCTGCTGCCGGCGCTTCTGATAAATACTGCGCCTTTATCAGGCGTAAGTTCCACATTGTGAATATCTGTGCCTAAAGGGACATACTTTAAAAGCATAGCATTGCCGGGTTTTATTTCTGCCCGGTAATCCTTAGCACTTATAATCTCATCACCCACATTAAGCCCCTTAGGCATAATAATATAACGTTTTTCTTTGTCTGGATATTCTAAAAGGGCAATTCTTGCGCTTCGATTAGGGTCATATTCTATAGCCGTTACTCTTGCCGGAATATCAAATTTATCCCGTTTAAAATCAATAATTCTATACCTCCTTTTATGCCCTCCGCCTCTTCTCCTGATAGTAATCCGGCCGTAATTGTTTCTTCCGCCGGACTTTTTCAACGGAGCCAAAAGAGATTTATCCGGCTTGGTTTTAGTCAACTCGCTAAAATCAGGACTCACTGTAAATCTTCGGGAATTAGTTGTAGGCTTTATTTGTCTAACCGGCATAATTAACTTATTTCTATTTTTTGACCTTTTTCTAAAGTTACAACCGCTTTTTTCCAGTCTGCCTTATAGCCAGACTGAATCCTTATCTTTTTTTGTTTTCCTCTAAAATTTAAAGTTCTGATGCTTCTTACCTTAACTTTATAAATTTTTTCCACTGCCTGTTTTACCTGTAGTTTATTTGCCCAAGGCCTTACCTGAAAAACGTATTGGCTGCTGGCGGCTAATCTCGTTCCTTTCTCAGTAAGCAAAGGGGTAATTATTATATCATAAATATTTTCCATAGCAATAACCTTTCTAGAGTTTTAACAATCTTTTTTCTATATTATTCAAAGAATCTTTAGTTAAAACTAAGTTTTTAACCCGCAAGACATCATAGGCATTCAAATCTCCGGCGCCAATCACTCTTACTCTTTTTATATTTCTTGAACTTAACAAAACATTTTTGGGCACAGTACTATCTACAAATAACGCAGAGCCTTTCAA
>WFRI01000046.1 GCA_015486615.1 Candidatus Omnitrophota bacterium
AGGTGTTATACAAATTAGTAATTCTATAAGTAACCCACTCTTTCAATATCTTGTCTGATATTTTCTTTTGTGTTTTCTTGTCAGTAGATAGAATTTTTGTTGTTTCTTTAAAAGAGGTTTGTGAATCTAATATTCGTTCCAAGTCAAATTCTTCACTATCTATATATTCTTTGTTTTCTTCAATAAATTTATTTATATAGAATTCCCATTCTTCTCTGTATTTTTCTTTTATTAATTGGAATACAGTTTGAACAGCGTGCACCTGCCCTGAACCTACTGGATTCTTAACAACATTTCCGTCTAAAACATCTGCATTAGGTAATATTTCCTCACTAAGTGCAGAAATCTGGAAAGTAAAGAATTTCAACTTACTTATATCTATATCATCGGAGTTTTTAAGAAGACCAACCATATTAAAAAACTCTACCATGGTTCTGATGCCCCTGGGAGATAATTCTTTTTCATTAGGCCACTCTTTTTTCATTAACGGGCCTACTCCTTTTTCACTGATTAAATTGAATCTCCTTAATGTATTATCTATAAACATATTATAATACACTTCATTTAAATATTCATCTTCCTCCGGTATTAAACTATTGACATGCTTCTTCTTTAGGTCTTTGTATAAAACATACGCTCTTCTATTTATAACAGTTGCTATTACATCTAAATATATGTACCAAAAACTACGTAAAGAAGAACGGGCAATTAGAATAAATAAAATTCCAGCAACCCACATAAAAGCCAGCGGTATAGTATTATAAGAATAGAAAAACAATATTACTCCTAATAAAGAATTAAACACCACCCAAGTTCCAAATACTATCTTTATAAAAGTCCGTTTTATAAACAAATCATCCCGGCCTTCTACATTATTTGAACTTTTAACAGCCCATAAAATATACCTAACAAAATCAATATAAACCTTTATATAACCTCTAACAAAACCTAATGGATAATGCGGCATAGAAAGATTGTCTTTCTTGTATTCTTCATTTAACCAGCTCATTATTTTTTTTGCTATCTCAGAAGAAATTTCAATTCTGTGTTCATCTTTTGGAAGATTTTCAATATTAAAAAGATATTTATCAAACCCGAAATCTTTTACAGGATCCCGGTCATTCTTAAGACAATATTCTATAAAATCTTTGAAGTAACTCATAGTAAAAGGGTGTCTATTCTTGCTAACCCTTTCTTTACCTGCAATCTGCCTAAAAAAATGCATCCCTTCGTCTTCTAAAATAACCTTAAAAAAGGTCACTATAGGTTCAATAATTAACGCGTGCTTTAGTTCATTATCTCTTTCATCATCATCGCTCATATTATTTAAAATAGATTCATTAAGATACCTTTCTTTTTGTTGGATAAATTTTTCTAAATCTAATTTGTTTATTCCGCTCTGAGAACTATAAAAGTAATCTTTCAACTCATTCAAATCCTTTTTCAATAACTGCTCTAAGTAATACAAGAAGATCCTCGCATAAGAAAATTGCGGGTATCTTCTTATTAAATCTTCTCTAACCACATCTTTACTATCAGAATAATCAAATACTTCTATAGGCTTTACTTTTTTATTTATAATCCGCCTTAATATTGAAAGGACAAAACCGAACAAAATCCGTATAGGCCAAGATAGCGGCTTAAAAGTTAAACCTATATAATAAGTAAGTCTTTCATTTTTCATCTCAGGCAACAACTCATGGTCTTTAGCAAAAGCTACATAGACAACCATCCCTATCCTTACTAAAAGCCTCAAGAAAGGATACATAGATATTCTGATTAGAAACACTCCTATAGATATAATAACAATACTTACACCTAAATTCCCTCCATAAATGCCGATAGCAGCTAAAGACACTACTTTTAGCACAAAAGAAGCTATTTTGATGATAGGCTTTTTATCGTTAAATATTTTACTAAAAATAACTTTCAGCAATAACCCAACTGCTGAAATAAACACAACGGAGATAAAAGAACTAAAATTACTATGTAATACTACAGGATTATCTTCTTTATTGTTCTTCCACAAATTTCTAAGATACTCACGTGCTATATTCAACGGCTTGCTTTCTCTGCCTATATATTCTACTGTCCATTTATTCCATCTACGCTTAATTGGTTCTCCTAAGAAATATTCTGTTCCTTTTTGTTCCCCTGTACTATATGGATATTGCGCTATATATACTTCTATAGCTCCATTGATTTTATGCATGTTATCGCTTATATGCGCCCTCCTACCCTGGACAAATTCACTTTCCCATATATTTCTTCTCAACAACGCAATATAGCCTTTTTCAACATCTATATCCCATACCCAATACGTGCCTAATTTATTTTTATTTTTATCAAAAATTACAATATGCTTATACCATAATTTCTCTTGAGAATGAGTGACTTTATAAGTGAGCTCGGGTAATCCCACACTATTAAAATAAGTCTTAGTTGATGGTTTAAAAAATTTCTTCTCTAGTCCAAAAATGCTGGTACTTTTGTTAAGAATAAAATACAACCTTCCATCCAGACGCATTGCCATTTCTTTTATGCTCTTTCTATTCTGCCGATTACCATCCACATCATAAACTAATATTACAACTACAAATCTCAAATTATACATTCTTGCAACCCAATCGCTGTCCTGTTTATCGTCAATCTGCCGCCAGAAGCTGTCCACATTCCTTGCCCACCATGTAGGTTGAGCGTAATCTATGAAGTTTTCTTTGGTAGAGTTAAACTTATAGCAATAACTTCCAAGGGCAAGACGGCGGTCGCCGTATTCGGGATAATTAAGAAAAGTTATCCATAAAGGAGTACCTTTGCCAAAGCCGGTAATTTTATCTATTGCCTCAAAGCCGTCTTTTATCACAATCAGCCGGCCTTTTTCGTTGTCTTTTGTCTCCTGCCTGGTATAGCGGATGTATTTGAATTTGATATTTTCCGTATGGCCGGCTCCGCAAGTTACGGCTTCTCTGAGGTTGGTATAATTTATAGGTTTGCCGTTGGCTAAATAGCCTTCGCCGAACTTTGCGCTGTAATGAACATCACCGTTTTGATCTATGCCGCTATTATTGTTAGACAGAGAATAAATAGTTTCATTTTTGCCATTTTTATCATATACCGTAGTTACGGTAATATCGGCAACGCCGTATTTGCCAATTGAGCGTTTGCCTTCAAGCCTGATTTTCTGCCTGTCAGTTAAATAGAAACTATAAACGGTCATCTCATCAATAAAATTGCCTTCTTCGTTCAGACGGCCGAAGTGGCGCTCTTCAAGCAGGCCGGCGCCGTCTCTGTATTCCTGTTTATAACCTACCGCCTGTGTGCCTCTGTATCTATAAGTATCCTTTACCTGATACCTGATTCTCCCCTGATTATCCCAAAGCAGAGATATATCAGGATTGTAAATATCGGCCGCTACTCCTTTATTGTTGAACAACAGCGATTCGCTTATCGGCAGGCCGTGAGCAGACAAAGAATCGTCGGATAAATACATTGCCATATTGGTTGACAACCCGGCTTTTGCGGGAACTCCCTGATAATTCTGGGTCAACATCTCTTTTATCTCAAAAGTCCCGTCAGGATATAACGAGCCGTCCCAGCGTTTCTCGATACGGCCGCGGTTGTCTTTTAATAAGAACCAGCGGGTATGCTGTTTAAGATTATTGATCTCAATATATGCTCTGCCCGCTTTATCTGTATATTCTCCATTAGCAAAAGGCATAATCTCAGAGTTAATAAATAATTCTCCTTTATGGTCTTTGGCGGTTTCATTATATATGTAAGTATGACCTTCCTGGGGCCTGCCAACCATTCCAAGGATACCTTCAAAGATATTTTCCGAAAGTTTCTCCCGAATAAACTTGCCATTCTCTAAATAACCGTCATAATGGAGAGGAACTCTTCCGGCATTGTCTATCTCATCCTGCCAAGTGAGAGGCGCGCCCTGATATTTGGCGAAAAGATGTTGAGATTGTTTCAAAAGCCTGAATTTCCCTTTGCTGTTAAATCCGTAATTCAAAGTGCGGGAGACAATAAACTTCCTTCCTCTAATGCTGTTTTCTCGTGTGCCTAAGTTTACATAAGTGCGGCTGTCTTTCTCCTGGCGCAGGTCATCGTAGTTTATTTCGGTAATGGTATTCTCGTTAATAATGCGTATCAGGTTGCCAATATTATCATAAACATTGCGGTCTGTTTTCTTGTTAATATGGTCAACCACATCCTCAGCGCTTACACCGCCTTTGCTGTAAACTGCCTTACCTGAAGTATAAAGCAAAGTTTTTGTCTTTGCGTCTCTTGTTATTGAGCCAAGTTTTCTTCTTAAACTGTCATAGCGGCTGTTGATAGAATACGTGCCGGCTTCATTGGTTTTGTCGCTGTGCCAGATAAGGCCGGTTGCCATTTCCTGACTGATAACTTCTACCACCCTATTAACAGGGTTAACTATTCTTTTAATATACCTTCTATAAATTCTCTGATTGTTTCTATCAACCGGCCGGCCCGCTGCATCAAGATAAGTTACACTTTCCTGAACCGTTATGCCTCTGGCGTTCTTAGTCTCACTGCTTACCTCTACTCTTAAAGAGTTATACTTAACAATTGTAGTTTCTCTTCCGGTAGAAGTGTCTATATCAATTGCCAGCAGTAATCCGGTAGCGGCCTCGGTAGTTATTACGCGTTTAAAATAAGTATTAGGATTGTATTCAACCGCGGCTGAACGCGCCTGAACTCTCAGCCTCTCAACAACCTGATCCTTGCCGTTGAGATACGGTTTTGCATCCGCAGTTAGCACAACACGGCCGCTTTGGTCTTTAGTTATAGATTTGACAAATACTCTCAAAGAATTATAAGTATTGTATGTAGTCTCGCTGCCGGCTTGCGTATCTACAATGGAGATAAGAATCAGGCCGGTGGCGCTTTCGGTAATGACTTTAATCTTTAAGCCGGTATTGGGGTTAAATTGTTCGGCTTTAGACTGGGCTTTATCCCTATATTCTTTAATTATCCTGCCTTCGGTGTCCAATTCCGGCGTAGTGATTAAAACTATATTGCCAAATTGGTCGCGGGTTTCCGCCCGAGTTAAAACTCTTAAAGAATTATAAGTGTTAGCCGTAATTTCTCTGCCTGTTTCAGTCTGGACTTCAGAAAGTTTAACTAAACCGGTAGCAGCATAAACAGTAATTGTCTTTTCTAAGCCGGTATTGGGATTGGCAATATCGGCCTTTGACAAAGGATACCTTTGCCGGCGCAAACTTTCAACAACCCGTCCTTTGCTGTCAAGATACGGCGCTGCATCCGCAGTTAGCACAACACGGCCGCTTTGGTCTTTAGTTATAGATTTGACAAATACTCTCAAAGAATTATAGGTATTGTATGTAGTCTCGCTGCCGGCTTGCGTTCTGACTTTAGACTCAAGCACAAGGCCGGTATCAGTTTCAGTAATAACCGTAACTTTTAGGCCGGTATTGGGATTGATAATATCACCTGCGGACTTAGCCTCTTCTCTTAAATCCTGCCTTACCCTGCCTTGCGCGTCAAGATAAGAACTGGAATCTGCGATTAGAATGACCCTTCCGTATTTATCCTCTGTTACCGCCTTAACCAAAACCCGCATTGCGTTGTAAGCATTTCTGGTAATTTCAACCCCATTTCGGGTTTGAATACGAGACTCTTTGACCAGGCCCGTAGCGCTTTCAGTAATAATAACCCATCTTAAGCCGGTATTGGGATTATAGACTCGTGCCTTAGCCCTTCTCTGAGAACGGTAAGGCTCGGTTATTCTGCCTTTAGAATCCAACTCCGCAATAGTAATCAAAATAATATTATTGTCTTGGTCATAAGTCTTACTGCCTTTTATCACTTCTAATTCATTATACTCAATCACCTTTTTCTCAAATCCGGCGCGGGTATTTGTTTTAATCTCTTTATCCAAACCGTTCCAGCCCTGCACCTTAACTATACTCTCAAGACCTGTGCCTTGCACAACACGCCGGGCGATAATATATTTATATACACGCCTGCCTTGTTCATCAACCGGCCTGCCCTTACTGTCCAAAGTATAAGAATTCACTATGGTAAAACCGGCGGCATTTGTGGTTATCCGGCTTATTTCAACATCCAAACTGTTATAACCCATTCTGCTCTCTTCAATACCCTGCTCGGTAGCAATTTTAATCCTGTCCACTAAGTCTCTGAACATAATCAGACTAATCTCTGTTTCTATATTTGTATTGGGATTATATACTTTGCTGACTAATCTGCCGCCTTTAGCCAGCCTTTCAGGACTACTTTCATCTATTACACCTCCTGCTGTCTGCGAATAACTATCCCAAGCACGCCTTACCGCATAAGAAGCAATGCCTCTTGCCCTGTAGTATCTATCTTTATAAAAAGCCTCGGCAACACTGTCGGCATAAATACGGCCGCTGCCGGACTCAGCATAAACATCCTTCCCGCTGTAAATAAGGCGGGCTCTGCCTTTACCGTCTCTAACGTAGATTTTAGCTATATGAGTAATAACATTCTCTTTGTAGAGGCTTACTCCTCCATATTTATTAAACTTGAGACTCTTAGACCGGCTTACTTTCAGTCCGGTAACTAAATCGAATCCCTCCGCCCGGCTGGCAACACCGAAACCGGCATACAGAGGATTATCAAAATAGAAACGGATTTCTCTATGGAAATTGTCGGCCTTTCTTATTTCTCTGTGAGTTTTATTCAGAAAATCCTTTTCTTGTGTAATATGAAGTGCAGTTACCTTATCTTCTATATGGAAGATAAGTCTTATGCCCTTTGAGGTAAATTCAAATCCCCTGCGTTTATCAAAAGTAGTAATACTTAATACATCTCCGGTAAACATATCAGTCTTTACTCCTTTTGAAGCAACTCCCAAGAACTCCATAAAAGCGGAAGTATAGGTATTACGCGTGCGCACCCCGTCCTCTCTGTCTATTTCTTCCAAGATATTGCCGGCACCTAAATTGAGAATACGTTCCAGTTTAAACGAAACCACACCTTCGGGAGTATAATAGGTAAGATGCTGGGTTAACCTTTCTGCCGGGATATTCGCTGTATTCTCAATATGGGCATAACGCGCCCGCACACTGCCTGTATCCACATCAATATCAACCGCCGCGGGAATAAAGAAAGGCTCGCCTGTTGCACCATAATAAACCTGGCCGCTGTTGCTGTAAGAATATTCGTTTATCCGGCTGTATCCTTCGGGAGCGTTAATTCTTTCTCTTAACAGTTTCCCGTTCTGAACATCATAAGTCTGCAGAGTAGTAGAATAAAGCCTGCCATTAGGCAAAAACTCATATTTAGTATGTGTAGCTTCTCCGATTTTATAATCAAGCGGAGCCTCCCGGACAGTAATCGAACCTATCTGAACAGCCTGCTCAATTAACTCGCTGTCGCGGAAGAACCTGTCTCTTACGTCCTTCAAATTCCTGCCGCGGGCGATAAAGCTTACTGCCAGTTGCGCTATACCTTCAGGTTGAACTCTGGTATTCATATTGTATCCGTCATACATAAATACAGTAACCACCCCTGAAAGAATCCGATAGGAAAATCCCACCCGCTCAGGCAAAAAGTTAATTCTTTCTCTGCCGAGCCTTATAAGCCTGCTCTGAATCTCATCCCAGTTTTGATACATCTTGTATATTGTCTCTAAATAAGTGCGGGAGTCCGGGAATCCGGCGCCGGATTTATCGTGCCTTTGCCGAATAAGTCCTCCTATCTTAAACAAGAAACGGCCTACTTTCATAAGGTCAAATCTATCATAATTAACAGGATTAAGGCTGAAATTGCTGTCATAAGGAATACCTAATCTGTGAAAGAAATTAATAGCGTTAATATAATCCGGCCTGGCCTGAATCTCCTTTATCAATGAGGCAACATAAGGAATTGTCCGGGCGTATTCGCGGGCCTTGCGCGGGGAGAATTCTGCTTTAAAATCACCGGGGACATCGCTTATAATCATAAACAGAACTGCCGCCAGTTTATAATCGCCCGGCCGCAGTTTAAAATCGCTGCGTAAAGAATGCAGGCCGTAAACCATATCAAAAGCATCAGTATTAAGATCGTATTTTCTCATCTCGCCAAGGAAGTAATCCATATAAGAAGCAAGACTGAATAAGGCATCGGCTAATTTATCATAATCTTTATAATCCTTATTTAGGTCAGGATTCAGCGTAAGAAATGCCGGAAGCCGGGAGATTTCAAAAGGCCTGCCTTTTGTCCAGTCAATAAATTTTTCTGAAGGAATCCGGCCCTGTCTTACCGCCTCTATAATAATTGCAACATAAGGCAGGTATTTTACAAATCTGTCTATGTCTTTCTTTGATTTAAGGCGTCCGTTTTTATCGTAGAAAAGTTTTGCCAAAGATTTTAGATCTTTAGCAGTGACAGCCTTTAAATCTATTCCATACACCCTGTTGAAAATTCCCCAATAACTATGTTGAGAAATTGTCTCCTTAAGATAAATTACCCGTTCAAAAAACTGTATGGTCCTGGGTATGTCTCTGGGCGCTCCCTTTTGGTCGTAGAGTATGCCAAAGTCTTTATTCCCAAAGGCTTTTAAGTCGTCTATGGAGATGTTGCCGTCGGTTAGGTTGAGTTTGAAGTCAGGCACGAGTATCTCGTCGTTTATCTTCTTGGCGTA
>WFRI01000047.1 GCA_015486615.1 Candidatus Omnitrophota bacterium
GACATTTTACAAGTACGGAACGGTTCAGTGCATATTTTAGATTATAAGCCTAATGCTTCGGCCGGTAAGACAAAAAGCGCGGTTAGCCAGCTTACTCTTTATGCTCTTGCTTTGTCTCGTTTAACCGGCTTAAGGTTGTATGATTTTAAGTGCGCTTGGTTTGACGAAAATAATTATTTTGAGTTTTTCCCTTTGCATGTAGTTTATAAGTTGAGAAAAAGAGCAGGAAAAGATGATCCGAAACAGACGAAAATGTTTGACTACAGATAAATTGGACGTTGGGCGTTCAATATCGGCACAGGGTCCGGCTCAACGCAGGGCAATGCCGGGATTGGGTATTGAACATCGGTAGGTGGCGGTAAAAAGGCGTAGTGGTAAATGTAGGAGATGCGGATGAAATTAGTTGCAGAGGAAATTAAAAGTAAGGCTGCTAAATATTTTTCTGTCCGGGACGAAGTAAAATTTGCCTATCTATTTGGATCGCAGGCGAAGAACAGTGCTGGTGAATTAAGCGATATAGATATTGCTGTATATCTCGATAAAAATTTAGATGAATATAAAAGATTTAGTATTCGTCTTGAGTTGATTGGCGAGGCAGGGAGTTTAGCAGGCCCTGTTAGAGAACAGAGTTCTTTGGCGGCTTTCTTTAACGGGGTAAAGACAAATAAAATAGATTTAGTGATACTGAATGATGCGGATATATTTTTAGCTTATCAAGTGATATTTTCTGGAAAAGTTATCTATTGCAGAGATGAACTAACTCGTATCCGCTACGAGGCAAAAATATTAAGTTTATATTTTGACCAACAATATTATTACGAGCGCCATGCGAAATTAACTATTGAACGTATTGCAAAGGAGGGTATCTTATGATTGATTACAAGAGCATCGCCGCCAGATTAGATAAATTAAATGAATATGTAAAATTTCTCAAAAGCTACCAGAAGGTTTCCCTTATTCAATTTAAAAAAGATTATACTATTCAAGGAGCGGTATGCCGCTATTTCCAATTAGCCGTTGAGTGCGTAACCGATATAGGAGAACTATTAATAAGCTCTTTGGGCTTGCGTAAACCAAAAAATGCCAAAGAAGTGATTATAATCTTAGGTGAAAATAAAATTATTTCTTCTGTCTTCGCAAAAAGATTTGCGCCTGTTGCAGGCTTTCGGAATATTCTGGTCCACGAATATTTAGAAATCGATTTTAAGAAGGTTTATAAATACTTAAAAGAAAGCCTAAAGGATTTTGACTTTTATGCTAAATGCATTGCTAAATATATAAAGTCTAAAAGATAGAAAGTGAGCAATATCGGCACAGGGCCCGGCTCAACGCAAGGCAATGCCGGGATTGGTTCTTTCTTACCGGCACCCACCTCGGGGGTGGAAAGAGTTCCACCCCCGAGGTGTCCAAAGCGTGGTAGCGCTTTTTAGCGGCAGCCAGTGCTTTTTTAGCGGCAGCCTTGGACTTTGGACTTTGGACTTACGACGTTGGACATTGGACATTCAATATCGGGAAGGAGATGAGATGTATAAAAAAACCAGATTTCGCGTCAAGCGGCCTATCAGAGGCTTCCGGGACCTGGAGGTATATCAGAAGACTTCGCAGTTAGCGGCTGAGGTGATGACTAAAGTGGTGCCATTACTGGAAGGGAAGGAATGCCCGATAAAAGATAAATTAATCTCCTGCTGTCTGGATATTCCCACATCTTTAGCAGTAGCGCATTCCCGCAGATTTGAGAAAGGTGATGAGATGAAAATAATGGAAACAATTATGGAGGAGTGTAATAAAGCGATGGTTTACTTAGAGCAGGTAAGAGATATTTTTGTCCAGGATATGGACAGGTCTCTCTGTGAGGATTTGATTAAACGATACACCTATGCCCGCAGGAAGATTCTCAATCTCTATCGGGCATGGCAGAGATTTCAGACACAAAAGGCCTGAAACAGTGGGGCAAAAAGGAGATATTTCGGTTTTGAAGAAAATTAGGAATGCATTTATTGTTTTATTTTCTTTTTGCATAAGTTCCTCTGCGGCTTATGCTTCGGGAATTACCATTCCTTCCGGCTCAAGCCTTAATATCAATACCGGAATTTTAAATGTGGCCGGGGATATTAACAATTCCGGGACATTGGTATTGACTACTGGAACTATTACTTTAACCGGAAACTGGATAAATTCCGGCACATTTACCGCTGGCACAGGCACAGTGGATTTTACTGCAGGAGACGGGATTACCCAGACCTTAAATTCCGGCGGCACAGGAGCAGGTAAGTTGTTTTACAATCTGACGCATTCCGGCGCAGGCACCTTGAAACTTGTTACTAACCCGATAGATATTGACGGCAATTTTACCAATTCAGCCGGCACATTTGACGCCAACGGCCTAAATATTTCCTGCGCCGGGAACTGGTCAAATTCAGGTACTTTTAATTCCGGAAATAATACTGTAACCTTTGACGGGACTGACCAGAAAGTTTCCGGCTCAAATACTTTTTATAATCTGAAGAAAACCGCATCTGCGGCTGAGACTTTAACTTTTCAAGATACTGCTGCTCAGACTATTGAAAATAATTTAACTTTACAGGGCAAATCAGGGAGTTTGCTTTCTTTAAGAAGCACCTCTTCCGGCAATAAATACAACCTGACACTAAAACCCGGCGGCACCCAGAATTTATCTTATTTAGATGTCCAGGATTCTGATGCCTCGGGAGGAATTACCTTAGTCGCTTCAACTTCAGAAAACTCCGGCAATAATCCTAATTGGGCTTTTGACGGCGTTACTATTACCTATGACGGCTCCGACTCTACTGACTGGGATACTCCCAGCAACTGGGACTTAGGGCTGGTCCCCCGGGCCTCTGATACAGTAATTATTGCCGAAACTTCTACCCATAACCAGCCGGTTTTAGGCAGCAATACCACTGTGGCTAATTTAACCATTAATTCTGGCTGCAGTTTAAATCTGAACGGCAAAAACCTTACTGTTTCCGGAACTTTTACTAATGAAGGCAGTCTGCAATTGTTCGGCAGTGAGACGGTTTCTATCGGGACTATGGATACAGATTCTGGAACTGTAGTTTATACCGGAAACGGCGACACTGTGCCGGATACTTTTACACTGGCTGATTTTGGCGGCGCTGACTACTATAACCTGATTATTAACGATACCCATACGGTAAAAGATATTTTTCAGACTAATGCCGGCTTAACTGTAAACGGCGCCTTGCAGATAAGTTCCGGCACTCTGGATATATCAACTAATGCTAATACTTTGACTACTGCCGGAGATTTGACCATAGACGGAGGAACTCTTAACGCCGCTCAGGGAAATATAGATGCCAACGGCTCGCTGATTTTATCTTCCGGCGTTCTTACTGCTCCTGGTCCCGGCAAGTCTTTTACTTTAGCCGGCAGTTTCAGCCATTCCGGAGGGACATTTACTCATTCTTCCGGCACTCTTACTTTAGACGGCCCGGCAGCAGCAACCATTTCCGGCAATACTTCATTTTATAATTTGGAGTGCACTACTCCCGGCAAACAGCTCAATTTTACTGCCGGCACAACTCAAACTGTAAACAATACTTTGACACTGACCGGCGCAAGCGGGAATTTAATTACCTTGCGTTCTACTCAGGCAGGCTCTAAATGGGATATAACTTTTCCCAACGGGCCTCAAACAGTAAGCTATATAGATGTTAAAGACGCAGATGCCAATACCAATATTGTAACCTGCTATAATTCTGTAGATTCAGGAAACAATAACGCAAACTGGGTGTTTAATGCTGTGGGTATTACTTCTCCCATAGCCGGAAAAACAGTGGATACCACTCCTACGATTATTGGAGTAGCCGGCCCGAACGATACTGTCGTCATAAAAGATAAAGACGGCACGGCAGTTGCAACAACTACTGCGGATGCAAACGGCAATTTCAGGATTGAAATTCCTGCTTCCCTTGCTGCAGGCAGCAATTCTCTTACTCCTTATGTGGGAAGTATTGCGGGAGTTCCCGTAAGTGTTACGGTTGCTGTCAATCCTACAACTGACCAGGTGCCGGTGATTAACTCTCCTGCTGAAGGCCAAAGAATTCTGGGAGCAAAGCCTACGATTACCGGCAAGGGCTTAGCCGGCCAGAGCGTCCGCATAGAGGCAAATGATGCTGACGGCAATCTTCCCCTGCAGGAAGTCGGCTCAGGCACAGTGGATGCCTCAGGCAATTACTCTGTTGTTTTAACTACTTCTCTGCCTAAAGGCAAGAATTATTTGACTGTTACTGTAGATGGAGTAACTTCTGATATCCGCACTGTCCAATTGACCGACCCTTATGGCGTAGTTTTTGATTCGGTAAGTAATAATCCTATTCAGGGCGCAAAGGTGACTTTGTATTATGATAATGATCCCGGGCCGGGAAGGAAATGGATAAAGGCTGTGCCTGGAGTGCAGATAGACGCCGGAGATTCTAACCCTCAGACCACTGCTTCCGATGGAGTTTATAGTTTTTTTACCATCAATGGCGATTTTAAGATTGCAGTAAGTGCTTCCGGATACAACTATCCTTCTGTTAAAACAAGTTTTCCTGCCGGCAGGACTATTGTCACCGGCTCTAAAGGCGAGCCTTTTACTGTAGCGGGGGCGGTTATTGAAATGGACCAGCCTATGGATGCTTCCGCACTGCTTTTGAAAATTAAAAAGGACGCCAATAAAAAAGAAGTATCTGTTGGCGATGTGGTTACTTATACAATTACGATAAAGAATGAGACATCCAGCGATGTGACTGATGTCTATCTGAAAGATAAGATACCTGCCGGATTTAAATATCTCAGCGGCAAAGTGATTTTGGATGGCAATCCGATATCCGACCCCCAGGGAAGTCGTCCGCTGTTGTTTCATATCGGCACAGTCAAGTCCGGCACGACAAGGATACTTAAATACCAGTTGGTTGTCGGCTCCGGCGTCACCTTCGGCAACTACGAGAATATTGCCAAGGCTTCTTATGCTAATGGGATAGTCATATCGAATGAGGCTTCTGAGACGGTTAAGGTTGTGCCTGAGCCTTTGTTTGATTTGGGGACAATTATTGGCAAAGTATTCTGGGACAGGAATGAGAATGGAATACAGGATAATAAGGTCCAAAGTCGAAGGTCCAAGGTCGTAAGTCGTAAGTCGAAGGTCGAAGGAGGAGAGAAAGATGCAATATCAATTCGAAAAATTGGAAGTGTGGCAGCAGGGAATGGACCTGACAGAAAAAATTTACAAAATAACGAAGGGTTTCCCGGACAAGGAACGATTCGGGGTAATATCACAACTGCAGAGGGCGGCAGTATCAATACCACTGAACATCGCGGAGGGCCAGGGACGCTATCACAACAAGGTATTCATTCAGTTCCTCTATCAAGCCAGAGGTTCTCTATACGAAGTGATGACACTTCTGAAAGTGGCGGTTCGGCTTCAGTATCTTATGGAGGACGAAGCAGAAAATCTACTGAATCTATGCAGCGAGATAGCCGCAAAAATCCACAAGCTAATCGACTCAATGAGAAAATGACATCCGACATCCGACCTACGACATTGGACGTTGGACATTCGACTTACGACGTTGGGCATACGACATACGACAAACAAGAGTCCGGTATTCCCGATGTGCGGATTGTGATGGAAGACGGCACGGTTATCACTACAGATAAAGATGGTAAGTTTCATCTTGCGGCGGTTATTCCCGGAAGGCATGTTCTTAGGCTTGACGAGAGCACCCTGCCGGAAGGGGCGTATTTAACTACCGACAAAGCAGTAATTGTTGATGTTACTCCGGGTATGTTGTTTAAGGTAAATTTTGGAGTGAACTCAAAAATCTCTCCTCAAAATAAAGAATCTTCTTCCCGTATCCGGCAGGTGAAGATTGTTCAGGAAAGAGGAAGACCCCGGCCCCGGCTTAATGTTGCTTATTATCCGTTTGACGTCCAACGTCAGACGTCCAACGTCGAAAGTCCGAGGCCGGAGGCAGAAACATTGGACGTTGGGCCTTCGACATCCAACATTGGACATCCGGCACCGCCCGGAATATACGAATTCAGAATATTTACCAATTATGCTTTATTTATCAAAAACTGGAGATTGGAGATATTAGATAAAGACACGAGACAGATTGTGAAAGTATTTAGAGGAACAAAAGGTAATATCTTTGAGCCGATTTTGTGGGATGGGAAGACAGAGGACGGAGGACAGATAACAGAGGACAGAAATTATTCTTATAGGCTGATAGTCTTTGGTGCGGGAGGCAGGAGGGATGTTACCAAGGAGAAAACGTTAGACGCAGAAAGTCCGACGTCCAATGTTCAACGTCGAACGTCCGATGCAAAAACGTCTAACTATCAAGAGTGGTTACTCAAAGAAAGCAGGCTCAATAATTTAGACAACCAGGCGATTAAGATAGAAGGGGAGACAATATTGGTTATGTTAGATGTTAGAGACAAGAATCCGCCAGCCTCTAACAATAAATACTACATCAGAATCCTAAAATCAGGCAAATTAGAGGAAGAAATTCCGGTGACGGAAAGTAAAGGACTAACCGCGAGAGATTTATTAGAGAATAAGCCTGGCAGAGAGCCGGATAAACAAACTAAAGTTGAGATAATTCTGCCTAAAGGCGGGTATGATATAGAAGTTGTTCCTGGACGGTTAGATGTTAAAGACAAAAATCTTCCATCTTCCATCTTCCAGCCTTCAACATCTAATGTTAGAGGCAGGACATTAGATAAGGGAGAAGAAAATGGAGTATCAATTCGAAAAATTGGAAGTGTGGCAGCAGAGAATGGACCTGACAGAGAAAAATTACAAAATAACGAAGGATTTTCCGGGCAAGGAACGATTCGGGGCAATATCACAACTGCAGAGGGCGGCAGTGTCAATACCACTGAACATCGCGGAGGGCCAGGGACGCTATCACAACAAGGTATTCATTCAGTTCCTTTATCAAGCCAGAGGTTCTCTATACGAAGTGATGGCACTTCTGAAAGTGGCGGTTCGGCTTCAGTATCTTATGGAGGACGAATCAGAAAATCTGCGTCTAACATAATCTATAAACAACACATTAAAGTCGGAAATGACTATTTATTCTTTGTAGCAATGGGCGATGCCGAGATGGGATATACCAAAATGCGGGGCCATATTGAGCCAGTCCAGCACAACGATAGATTCCGGGAGGGGTTTTGGTCTAAAGGAAAGTTGTCTTATTATTTAAAAGGCAAGATTAAAGGAAAGTATTTGATAACTTCAAGTTTAGATACCGACAGGCAGAGGAAAGCGCTCTTTCGTCATTTGGATCCGAATAAATACTATCCTGTTTATGGCGATGCCTCTGTTGTTAACTACGACGCTACCAATACCCAGGGGATGCTTTATCTTTTGATTGAATGGGACAAATCTTCGGTTTTATGGGGTAATTACAATACCGGCTTTAACGGGACGGAATTTGCCCAATTTAACCGAACGCTCTATGGAGGAAAAGTCCATTTAGAGAGTGTTTCTACTACCCGGTTCGGCGAACCCAGCACGAAGTTAGTTGTTTTCCGCGCCCGCGCTAAACAGAGAGCCGCGCACAATGAGTTTGTAGGCACCGGCGGTTCACTTTTTTATTTGAAACATAAAGATATTGTCGAAGGTTCGGAAAAAGTTAAAATTGAAGTCAGAGATAAAATAACTGGCCTGGTTTTGACGACAAAAGATATGGAGGAAGGCCCTGATTATGAGATTGACTATTCTAACGGCAGGATTATTTTTTGGCAGCCTGTGTCTTACATCGTGAAATCAGACTCTATCATTTCTTCGCATCTTTTAGAAGGCAATCCTGTTTATGTAGTGGTAGATTATGAGTATCAGACTAAAGATAAATATGATGAAGGAACTTACGGTTTGCGCGCTCAGCAGTCTTTAGGCGATTATTTAAGAGTCGGGGGCACTTATGTCCGGGAAGAGCAATTAAACAAGAACTACGAGTTAAAAGGGACAGATACTATTATTCATTTAGGCAGGAATGCTAAATTAACTGCTGAATATGCCCAGAGTAAATCCGAAGAAGTGAATAATTTTATTTCTACTGACGGAGGCTTAAGTTTTACTGAACTTCCCACTGCCGATACGGATGAAGGCAGGGCTTACGGGATAAAAGGCGAGGCGAATTTTTTTGGCAAACTGGGGCTGAGAAGTTATTATAAAAGAATAGAGAAGGGTTTTTCTTCTACTGCGACTGTTTCCCAGCAGGGAAAAGAACTGGCCGGCCTGGCCGCAACTTACGACTTGACTCTTCAGACGAGATTAAAGGCGTCTTACGATATACAAAAACTTATTGATGAAGGAAACGCCCAGACTCAACTGCAGACCGGAGCTGAGAAGACACAAACTGTTTCGGCTCAGGTAATTCACAGCGGCAGGAAATTGAGACTTACCGGCGAATACCGGCACCAGGAAGTAAGCGGCAGGAAAGAAAAATTTGAATCTGAGACTAACGCTAAAGAGGATGTTCTTGCTGTGCAGGCAGATTATAAGTTAACTCCCAAAACGACACTTTCTTTAAAACAACAGGCGGCGTTTAGAGGCAAGGCTAATAATCAAACTACGCTGGCGGCAGAAACTAAAGTTAATGACAATCTCACTTTAAAGGCTAAAGAGACTATGGATACTCAGGGGACAGCCTCAAGTGTGGGGGCGGCGGTTAATGTCAAAGACAGGCTGGAGTTGTCCAGTGATTATACACGGACTAATTATAGAACCGGAGAAGTAGGCAGCACTGCTTCTTTCAGCGGTAAGGCGAGTCTGGATGAGAAGACTAAAGTTTATACAACTGTAGCAGTTACAGATTCTTCCTCAAGCGGGTCCAGCCAGTCTTTGGTTTTTGGAACGGAAAGAAAACTCAACAAAGAATTGACCTTAGCCACGAGCAAGACTTATGCCAAAAGCAGAGACAAATTAACCCGGGCGGATACTTTTTCCTTGACTCGGGAAAGAGAAGGGAGAAAATTAGAAGGGACTTTTACCCGCCAGCAGGCTCAAAGCAGCACCGAAGTTTCCAATACAAATATTTTTGGGCTTTCTGGCGATATAAACGATAAATGGTCAGCCAGAGGCAGTTTTGAGAGGGGGATAGTTCAGAATCACAACGGCACTCAGACTACCCGCAACACCTTAAGTTTAGGCGTTGGCTATGTGGACAAAGACCCTCTGACCGGCGCTTCCCGGCTTAAGGCTTCGGGAAAACTTGAACTGCGCAGTGACAGAGGGGAGGAAGATCAACGCCAGTATCTTGTTTACAGCGCTGTTGAAGGTAAGATAAATCCTGATACTACTCTTTTTACCAATCTGAATTATTCTCAAACCAAAAATACTACTCTTGGCTCAACTATGGCACAGTATAAAGAGTTTGTCCTGGGGCTGGCTTATCGGCCGGTTAATTTTGACAGGCTTAATCTTTTGGCTAAATATACTTATTTGGAAGATAATTCTCCTTCAGGACAAAGCAGTTTCTCTGATATCGAGGGAGAAAAATCGCATACTTTAGCAGGAGAGGCGATATATGATTTAACTGACAGGTGGCAGATTTCAGAAAAGTTGGCTTATAAGATGGGCGAAGAAAAAGTAACCGGTTTTGATTTTACCAAAACTTCAACCTGGCTTAATATTACCCGGCTTAATTATAAAATTGGCGAAGACTGGCAGGTGGGTGTTGAATACAGGCGCCTTACCCAAAAGCAGGCTGAAGATTATAAGCAGGGGGCGTTAGTTGAGGTGTCGCGGAAAATCAGTGACTTTGTGCAGGTAGGAGCAGGTTATAACTTCACTGATTTCAATGATGACCTGACTCATCTTGACTATACTGCCCAGGGGCCGTTTATCAGGCTTACGGGCAAATTCTATGACCGGACGCCTGAAGAAATAGAACGTGCCAGGCAGAGGCGGTTAGAAACAATGATTAAACTCTGGGCCTGGGAATTGGTTAATAAAGAACTGGCTAAGCCCGATAATCCTGTATCTAAAGAATTATACCGCTGCTATTATTTTGCCAAAAAGTTTAAGGAAGAAGGCAGGCTGAATAAAGCAAAAAAATACTACCAAAAATCTTTAGAAATAGGTAAAATGATGTATGCGCAGGCAGAGGAATATGTCCGCGGGCGTATTGAATTGGAAAAGGAACTTAAGGAATTAAATATGCTTGCATTGGAATATTACCGCCAGGGAAGACTGCTTAAAGCAAGACAATTATGGCGGAAGATAAAAACAGAGGCAGAACCAAAACCTATAGTAATGGAGGTGCAGAGATGGGTAATAAGATGAGGTTGATAATCCGCATAACTGCGGGTATGTTTTTGCTGTTGCAGGTAAACGGCTTTGCTCAGGGACAGTTAGATGCCCAGCGTCCAGCGTCGAAGCCTGCAAGTCGAACGTCGGACGTCGGAGGTCGAAAGTTGAATGTCCAGCGTCTAACGTCTAATATCCAGCCTCCAGCGTCTAACGAAAATAAAGCACAGTATCAAAAAGTGCCTGAAATAAAAGGATATACCTATAATATTAAACGATTATTGGAAAAGGTAGAAGAGAATCTTAAAAAAGTAGATAAAGAGATAAAAGAAAAAGAAATCTTAAAACGCAATCAGGAGAGAGAGGCTAAAGTAAGAAAGCATTTTAAGAAAGGGAATGCGCTTTATAAAGAGGGAAAGTTAAAGCAAGCAAAGAAAGAGTGGCTTAAGGCGTTGGAAATCGCCAGGAATCCTGAAATGAGAGACTATATAAGAGAAGCGGCTAAAAGAGCAAAACAAGAAGAGTTAGCCCGGAAGAAAGAAGAAAAGAAGAGCGGATTGGAAAGGACTCAGGCCATTAAAAAACAGGTAGATTCCTACTACAGGAAAGCCCTTTCTTATTACAGGCATAAATCTTGTGATTTAACTGTTTACATTTAGGAGTTTAACAAAAGTTCAAGCCCCAACTCTCAATATAAATCTGCTCAAGATTATTTTAACAAGAGGATTTCTGCCGAAATAGAAGCCTAAAGAAAGGTTGAAGAGGCTTGGAATAACGGGCTTAAAAATAAGGAAAAGAGAATAAGCCGAGGAAGAAAGTTCTAAAA
>WFRI01000048.1 GCA_015486615.1 Candidatus Omnitrophota bacterium
CGGAAAATATGGCCATATCATAGGCGACATTGATATTTATGTGCGCGGGGATGTGGCTATGCTTTCACGCAAAGATATATCTAAAGCTATCAATAAAAAACTGCCTTCCAATTTGAAGATCAAGTGTATTAAAGAATATATTCCCACGATAGGCTGGTGGAATTTTTATTATTTATTCTTCAGAGAATCAAGGATAGGAAAATTTAAGAAATTGGTTAGAGTTAGTTATAATTATGACTGTCCTTACGCTTTTCCTGAGGAAAAGTATTATAGAAATAATGCTTCTGAGGTTTATTCTAAGTTGCGCTTTCCTTCTTGGCTTGAGATATACGGCCTTCATATTCTGCGCCGGGCAATTTCTATCGTGGGCTTTTTGCGGCCACAAAGTAATTCTTATAAATTGGCGAAAGAGTCTCTTTATAGAGGGGAAATTCCCCCGGAGGAGATTGTAAATCCTCTTTTAGAAGATTTGCTTGGTGTGATAGAGGAAAATGTGCTCAGGGATCCAAGGTATAGCGGTCTTTCCACTATTGGCAATGTTAAGCCTGTTTCCAGCAGTCCGGTCCTATACGATAATGTTCATAGTGCAAGCTTGGAATTAGATAGTTTCGACAGGGAAAATTACTACTGGGATGAAGATAGCGGTTTCTGGCGTTCTGTGCATTTCCCGCGGTTGGTTTTAGGCAATTGGGAAGATGTGGTCTTAAAAGAGAATACCTATAATTCTATGGTTAATCATGTGGTTATCCGCAGTCCGCAAGATTTAAGTATTTATGTCTTTGATAATCATAAATACAGTGTCCCTTATTTGCGGGAAGCTCAAGATAGAGGAGAGGTTCCATATGAAGGTAATACTCAGCTTTTTATTGATTTGCATACTGATGATTATTTTGAAGTAGCAGAAACCTATAAAGGCAGTGGTTCTTTAAAGAGCTGGTGGGATTATACGGAAAATAATCTTTATTCAGGTAATTTTGTTCGTGTTTTAGCTGATGGCACCGTTAGCAGGCAAATAAGAGTTTTTGATTTTAGCACTCACAATTATGAACAGGGTTGTATTAGCAGGATGTTAAGAGGCCGGCAAGGAGCAGCTCCTTATGTTAATAGAAACTATATCTCCAACAAACCTTTGGGAAGTAATAATTCTTATCCTTTTGAGAGTATAGTTTATTATCAAGAGGCAGTATTTACTTCGTATTTTCAATTAGAAGGCAGGCCTCTAAATCAGACTGTAATATGGAACATTGAGACAGATGCCTGTTTGGATTATGACAATTTTATCGAGTTTATAAACAGATTATACAATCAAGACAAAGTGTCTCCTTCCGTAGTTTTATTGTCAACCTCACCTCCTGATTTTGGATGGGTCTGGGTGTGCCGGAGTCTTGCGAAAGATATTCTAACTATGGTAAATAATTTCACTGTTGGCAATGTTAAACCTGTCTCCAGCAGTCCGATGACGCCAAAGGAAGAAAAGCAAGGGATTCGATATACAGGGATTAAAGATAAGGTGATGGGGGGTAATAATAAAGAAGAATCAGAAACTCAAAGCAATTTCTTCCAGAGCAATCTTCTTAAACACTTCCTTTTTATTATCTTCCAGGCGTTTTATAGCGTCCAGAATTTCGATCCCGGCGAGCCGGTCTTCGGAATCATAGTCGGCCGCAATTCCTTCACCAATTTGTTTAGTAGTTACTTTGGTTTCCTTAAACATTATATAAAGGGCATCTACCCCTGGGTCATAAGTTATACGCATATTCCCTCCTTCTTATTAAAAATAATAGACATAAACCGCTATTACGACAATTTCATTCTCTTCTTCAACAAATATAGGTTTACTTATATACTATTTTCTTTTCTTGGTGTCAAGCATACCTGCGGCATAGAAGAATTAGAGAATACAATTCCAAGAACCGGCCTGCCAGGAAAAAGCGCAGATGACTTGCCAATTTTAAGTTTAGTAGCATATTGTGCGGCAGTAAAAGTCTATTTCAGGAAATTAAGCCAGAAATATATTGCTTCATCTTCTATTCAGCGCGTTCCACAGAAATTATCTTATTTGTTGTCCGAAGCAAGAGCCAAAAATCAGCCATTAGAAATTATCACTAAAGATGATAAAGGCAGAGTATACAGGTATGATAATGTTTATTTTAGCTATATTTATCCGGAATGGACACATATTGTTGTGGAAACAAAAAGCTTTAATTCTGGCAATGCTGCTGTTTATCCCGTTAGAGAATACCCGGCGGCAAACCATAAGGTTAGGCCATATTCTACAAATATGGGGTCTAATACCCGGTGTGAGTTCTCTAACGGGATTTATCCAGCTGCAATTAAGTTTATTCAAATGAGCCAGATTTTAGTAATACATAATTTAGCTACAGGAGAAGTTTTATTCTCAATCAAAAAGGCAGGGTTGAATAAAACCTTTAAGTATAAAAAATCTTCTTCAACTATTTATTCTCTTACTCTGCCTGAGAAAGAGAATAAGCAGATTAAATCCCAGCACATAAAAATAAGAACAGTCTGGGAGAGATATAGGATACAAGAAACTGCAAAAAGGGACTCTTTAAAACTTACTGCCGCCGGCAGTGCTATATCCAGCAGTTCAATAAAGGCGGGGATAAGCGGCCCGGCGGACGGCTGGTTCTTTGGGCTAAAATCTTCATCTTCTCTGAGAAACGCTCAAATCGCCCGGGCGATTTTGAAGGAATTAGGCTGGGAGATGGGCCCGTATGATTGGGTAAGGAAAAACGCGCCTTTAGCTGCCGAAAGGACGATTGTAAGCTCACAAATGGAAATAGGCCTGGTTAAGGGGGTATTTAGAAAAGTAAAAGCAGAGGCAAAGATAAGAGGTTATTCTCAGGAAGAGATAAAGAATAAGATAATTCCTCAACTTGCTCGGCTTACTATGACCGGCGGCTTGGGCGCTTTAATGCCGGATTTAATCAGGGGGCTGGCTGATAACGGCGCCGATGTTATAGGAATTACGCCTTTATATTCAGAACGGATAAAAGGCATAGGCCCGATAAAAAAAGAATATGTTGATATTTTGCTTTCAGTATTGGAAGATACGGGAATAACTTACGAGGCAGGCGGCTTTAATATCAAAGTGTATTTTTATAAATTAGGCCGCGCGCGCCTGTATTTCTTATATTCGCCTTCTATATTTGATGGTGTTTATCCTGACCCGCCGGGGGGAAAAGAGAGAGTGCGGCAGATGGTGATTTTCAGGAAGGCGCAGTTTAAGCTCCTTAAGATATTAAGACGTCGGGGAGAAGTAAACCCCGTTAGAGATAATTCTGTCGAGGCGTTTAAAGGCCGCTTGCAACAGCCTGTCTCTAACGGGGTAAAAGATAAATTTATCTTTCTTACTAATGAGCTCTATACAGGGTTAGTTCTCCCTGATGCGGTAAAAGATGAATATACCGAGGATGAAGACTTTAAAGGCACTCTGTTCTGGCAGATTAACCATAGTGTTGTGGCCTCTGCTTTTCCTGATTTTGAATTTAGAGTGTTTGAAAATTCCGGCATCAACCCCGCTTTCAGGCCGTATATTTTCCGCCCGGGAGGAATAAGTTTAGCTGACGTTATTTTTATTTTATCGGACGGCATAAACGGCGTTTCCGATTTGCATAATAAGATATTAGGAGATTTAATCCCTAATTTTAAATACAAAATCTATGGAGATAAAACTTACGGCAATACTAACGGTGTTCACAGCAGGCAGTGGCTGTCGCGAAAATTATTAAAGGTTATTTTGAAATATGCGGTAGAAACAAGCAGTTTCAGCTTAAAAGAGATGTTTGAAAAGATAGAAAATAAAGAATTAAAGGACCCCTTTGTCCGCGAGATAGACAAGGTAAAGAAGCAATTAGAGAGCCGCTTAAGGGATTGGCTAAAGGCTAAAGGGATAGAGGTCCAAGAAGGTTTTCCAATAGTTCCTATTTTAAGAAGGGTAGTCCCTTATAAATGCCTGGATAAATTCGTTTCTTTATTGGAAAGGAAAGATTTTGTCCGAAGGCTTATTGAAACTAATATTTTCTATCTTATTGGCGGCCGTACTTTTGATAACTGGGGGAAAGAGCAGATAGGCAGGATTAAGGCCGCTATAGAGAAATATCCTCAACTGAAAGAAAGGATTGGCATACTCTACGATTACAATATCGCCGAGGCGCATATAATCTGGCAGGGAGTTTTTGCTTCGGTTATGATTTCGAATTTTAAAAGGGAAGCTTCTGCTACCAGTATGATGAAGGCTTTGATAAACGGCGGGATTTTGATTGCGACGGACGACGGCGCAATTCCGGAGTTATTAGTGGATTTTAATAAAGATAAAGAAAAAGGTAACGGTTTTCTTGTTTCTTATGGGCCGCCGGATGCTCAGGGGGAGGTTCGGCCTTTTGAAGAGGACCTGCTTAAAGCCTTTGAGGATGCGGCTGGAGCGTACAACGATGAAAAAACAAGACAGAGGATCATCTTTAATGCTTTAAAAACCGGATTACTTAAATGCAATATTGTCCCAAGGCAGGCAAGAGGATGGCTTTCTCTGTTGCAGAAGAAGCTGGCAGAGAAAGAGAGGGTTTTAGAGGAGCAGAACCGGGCGATAGAGAGATTTGTTCTTTCTTTAAATGACAAGGTTCTGATTGATGAGATTCTTTATAATGGCAGAAACGACGCTGAGTATTTTCGCTTCAATGTAGCAGAGAATGGAGAAAATATAAAAGCAAAAGCGCAAGGCCACGGCCTTAACGGCTTCCGCGATACCTTAAAGAGGCTGATTCTTGAAGGCAAGAACTTACAGGATAATTTTCATTGGTATCGTAATTATATTATAACTTTATTAGATGGCATAGAGGGCTCAGAAGAGATAATAGAGGCGCTTGATAAAATTCTCTTTGCTAAAAACCACAGGCTTGAGCGCTACTTTCTGTTTATTGATTTTCTGGGCAGGCTTATAGCGGCTTTAAAACAGAGGAAACAAAAGATCATATCTACAGGGGTTATTTTATCTTTGAATCTGTTTAACTTAGGGGCGGAAGAAAGAGAAAATGTGCTGTTTGTGCGCAAGCCCGCTGAAAAACTAAGAAAAGTTTTGCTTTTATTTAGAAAATACGGCGTGCATACAATTTATCCCTATAACCGGTTGTTTAAGATGCCGGGAATTTCCCGGAAAATTCACCGGGGAAGAAACGATCCGCGGCCGCAGGAATTTATCATAGATGAGAATAAAGATTCTATTGTGGTCGTAGAGGTGAGTAATTATCAGATAAGAGACGGAAGGCATAAAGAGCGGATATATGGAAATGTGCTTTTAGAGCATAGATTTGGCAACAATTTTTCCCTTCTTTACCCCTTAGAGCTTAAAGAGATTCATTCTTTTAGAGAGCTGATGCGGAAGGCAAAAGAGTTAGGCATAGCGGTAAAAGTGGACTTTGTTCCCTGGACGGCTCCTGAAAGCAGGTTCTTGAGGGAAAATTATAAGGAATTTGTGCATTTTATTGTTTCCGATGAGGAGATTGAAGAGATTAAGAGAGAAGGCATAACTGAAATTAAAGAAATTGCCAGGAAACTGGCACAGAAAGACAGCAGGTATTTTATTCTTTACCTAAAAGAAAAAGGTATCTTTGTAAGAGTTGCTCATCTTGTCGGTTTGGGCGGAGTCGTGCATAAAGACCAGGCTTTTCCCAATTTCTTTTCGCCGGTTATAAAGAAAATGTTTATAGAGGAGTATGCTAAATTGGTTGATTTAAGAGTAAGGAGGTTCCGGGTTGATTTAGCCTACAAGTTATTAAGAGAGGTTATGTTGAGAGAATGGGAAGAAGTTTACGGCTTTACTCCGCCTTTTGTCGAAGGCGAGCCTTTACGGGAGATAATAGAGGCGCTCAGGGCTTATACTTTAAAGGAATATGGCGAGTTTCTCATATTTACCTGTGAGTGTTATGAGGAAAGTCATCAAAAGGGTCTTTTGGAATTGGGAGTAGACAGGGTTTATTACTCTAATGTTTTTGGTGATGCCAGGGCATTGGCTGAAGGGAAAAAGCAGGCTTTCTGCCTGGCAGAGAGCTTAAAGTGGGCGGTTAAAATGCAACCGCGGGAAATAATTTATCCTTCTAATTTTGACGAGGAGCCGGTTAAATCTATCGGAAGCCCTAAATTCCAGGAAGTTTTCCATTTATTTCTCTTTGCCTTGGGGCTATCCGGTGTGCCGGTAATGATAAACTTGCGGGACTTATTATGCCTTTCCGGAGAGGCTATTCCCTTGGTAGATAAATGTTTCATAAGCGAAGAAGAATTTAAAAAATGGCGCAGTCTGCATAAAGAACATTATGGAGATATAAAGACTGTTATTCAATCTTTTCTTGACGGGTCCGCGATTGCCCGGCTTCTTAAAAAGATGGTTTCCTGGAGGATAATTGAATGGGGCAATCTGCCTGTGTTTTTAAATAATTCCTCTCCGGAGAATGTAATCAGTATGGGGTATAAATTCTCCGGCGGCAGATTCCTTATCCTTTTAGGAAATTTTTCTGATAAAGATGTGGAGGTCAAAGTAAATACGGAAAAGTTCTTTCCCGAAGATACTTCATTTAATATAAAGGATTTATTGTCGGACAGCTCAGAAAATAGGAGGGATGTCTTTGTCTTTGCTCTTGCGCCCTATGAGGTAGAGGCATTGTTGGTTGAGGCGGCTGAAAAGACGTTGCAAACCGAGCAGGCACCTGCAGGTGTGGAAAACAGTAAGAGAAGCGGTTCTTCCTCCAGCGCGGTGAGGGGAATAGGAGGAATCAGGGATATTGATTCTATTTCTGACCTCGGCCAGAGACTTGATATTTTTATGAATTATGTGAAGGGAGTGATTTCCAATTCTGCTGATAAAGATAAGGCAGAGAAAATATTAGGAGTTATTAAAGATATTTATAGCAAATGCGGGCAAACAAAGGCGCAAAGCTTGCTAAGGGATGTTATAGACGATGTAAAAGAGATAGAATCAAAGCCCAACAAATATAAAGCCTTGCTGTTAGCTTTGAGTAAAGTTAAAGACACTGATATCCTTTCGCCTTTCACAAGTCTGGTCTTTCGGATTACAGTTGTGGCAGATGAATCCCTTTTTGGGCTGGATGAGATAGCCGACTTATTAATCGAGATATATTACTCTTTGTTCAGCACGCTTTTAATTGAAGGCATTAATTCGACAGCAGGCATAGAGCCAATTGATATAATTATAAAAGCGCTGCATAACGATCGGACAGGGGAGAAAAGAATTCCTTCCCGCGCCCTTTCAAAGGTTTTAGAAACAGGAAGAGTAAGCGAAAAACTTATGAGAGAATTGGCAGAAACTATTATAAATGCTGGATATGTAACCAGGCGCGCTTTTCATCTTATCTCAGCAAAACTTTTAGAAGGCGGATATTTCCCTTCTTTGGAGAAAATTGAGGAACAGCTTTTGAGGAAACGGCCGCAGGGATTAATTCTGGATGTTAAAGGAGATAGGGTGCATAAAGCGGCTGTTTACGGATACATTTACGGCAAGAATAGTGACTATTCTCTTCTTTCGGCGGCCCTTAGAGGAGGGATAGGGATTGTCAGGGTTGAAAGGACCGGCAGCATCCGGATACAGCAGGGCAGTACCCGGATACAACAGGAATGGGAAGTTGAGGCCGGGAATTTAATTTACAACAGAGCCGGCGAAGATAAAAAATGTGATTTTTATAAACAGGAAGTATTTTTCCCTTATGAACATAGGAAGTATAACGTTGCCGGCCAAGAGATAAGATTATTTTGCGTAGCTCCTGACTCCTCCGAGGTTTTCTATCAGTTGCCGGACGGGCTTATTGTGGGGATAGGGACACCGATTTTTTGGTTATTAGAGGAACTTAGGGCAAGGAAAGAGAAATTGGCAGAACTATATACGCAAATTAACCTCCTTATCTTCTTCTTGTTATCCCATCCTCAATTTGCCAAAAATAATAAAGGATATCAACTGGCAGCATTATTATGTCTGCATCGAGCCTTACAGGGTATGTTTTATGAGCCGAAGGAAGGGACTATTTTTAATAAATTCAGAGGCGATGAGGGAAGCTTTTTCGAAGAAAGATTAACTTTCCACGGGGCTGATTATCAGGAGGCGTTAAGACTTCTGCTATCCTATTTAAGTGTTTCGGAAGAACTTATCCCCGCGCACGAAAAACTCTTTATATACTGGCTTGAAAACCGCGTATCTCCTTTTTGTGATTGTTTGCCGGTAAAGTTAAAGAATGCGGCCAGCAGTTCAATGGCAGAGGTAGAATATGCTTCCGGCAGACAGCTGGGGAAATTCGATATTATTGAAACTCTTCGCTTAAAAGGAGAAGAGCAATCTATAGATGCAAGTATGGATGCAAGTGCAAGTAGTTCTATAACAAGTTTAAGATGTGAGGCAGATTATTCCACCGGTCAGCAGACAGATACTCTTGTTCTAAATATAAAGCGTACACTTAAAAACAGGGGGTATTTGCTTGAGAAGCTCCCGCGCGGAAAAGGCTTTGGTCATTATATTTTTAGAGCATGGGATAAAAATAGGGAGGAATTTGTTGCTATTAGAATTCCTGATGTGCCGAAACTCATGGAATATGGATTAGATTATTTAAATGAATTGCATGTGCGTGAATGGTATGGAAGAAAAGATGAGCTTCGACATCCCGGTATTGTTTCCCTTAAAGATATGTTCTCTGTAGATATTGATATAAATGTTATTTTAATAATGGAGTATCTGGATGGTTATGTTGATATTGATCTACGTCTTATGAGACAATTGCCGTTTTGGTATCGGGTCAAAATATTGGCTTCTGTTCTAGAGGCGTGCGCATTTTTATATTCAAAGGGCATAGCCCATGGAGATCTTAGGAAACCAAATGGGGATATTCGCAATATTATGATAAATGATAAGGGGGAGATAAAGCTAATAGACCTTTCTTATCTATGGCATTCCGATATCAGGAGAGTCCAAGATGAAGACTTGGAAGATATATCGTCTTTTTTAGAGGTCGTTTTTGATAAGAACAATCCAAATGCTTATGAAAATATTTTGACCAAACTCTTTCAGATGTTGTCAATGCTTAAATCTGAAAAGGATAGAACTCAGATATACCCGAAAATATTACAAAGAACAAACACTTTAAAATTGAAACTAAATGAACATATCGCGCAAGGAGATAGAGCAAAATTGGGGTGTTTAGTTAAGGATAAGATGATTTTATCACCCAATTCAGGTATGCCGACAGATACCTCCAGCGGTCCGATTGACGCGCGGCGTGTTACGCGTAGTGGCTTGTCCTTTTTGTATCCTTCCGCCGCCTCGCCGATTGTCAATGATATTTTTAGTTTAAGTGAAGGAAACTTTGAGAAGATTGATTTACTTAATTTTAACTTTGGTCCGACGTCAAGCGATCTCCCAAAATACAAAACAGGATACAGCAGTTATTTAAAAAACGAAACTTTCTTAGGGAACCCGCATATAATCGCTTCTGGATTAGAAAATTATTTTTATCGTTGCATTAATATAAAGTTTAAAAAAGGTGAAGGTCGCTTTTCCATCTTAAAGGATATTTTTTCTAATGGAAGTATGG
>WFRI01000049.1 GCA_015486615.1 Candidatus Omnitrophota bacterium
CAATATATATATGCCTATTACTGAAGAGACCTATTTTGTCCTTTATAAAAATAAATCCCCTTTGCATGCGGTAAAGGATCTTATGCAGAGAGAGAAGAAACCAGAGTAGGTTTTTATATTTTGAGAATTAACTGTCTGTAATAGTAATAGTTGGCTTCTGTCTTAATTTTTTCTTTTCTGAGGTAATCCTTTTCTCCTTTAATATCTTCTCTTTTGCCCTTTTTGAGCGTTTTCTTTTCTGCCTTTTTATTCTCTCAATTCTCTCCCGGCGTTCGCTCTTCTCTTTTAAAACCAGTTCTTCTACTTTTTCAGCAAGAATCCTGCGGGCTAAAAACCGGTTTAAGGCCTGGCTGCGTTCTTTTTTGCATTTCACCTCAATGCCTGTAGGCAGATGTTTTAAATATACGCAGGTTGAAGTTTTATTTACCTTCTGCCCGCCTTTGCCTTGGGAACGGACAAACTTCTCCAGGATATCAGCCTCTTTTATACCGAGCCTGTCCATCTTTGCTTTCAGGGCTTTTTCTTTCCTTGCAGTAACATTGTATTTTAAATAATTCATATTTAATATCATACCATAAACATTATTTATTCCGAAGTGGTAAAATCTGGTCTGTTTGTATTCTTAATTAAGTTTTTCACTCTAATCGTTTTGGGCCCGCAAGAAAACTACCTGCTGAGACTTGACACATACCCAGTAAAAATCCTTCTTTACTGTTTTAGAAAAAGCAGGTATAATAAATTCCGTTACTATTTTGAAAAACACTGGCTGCCGCTTAAAGAACGCTGGTATATATGTCCAACGCCGAAAGTCTAATGTCGAAAGATTTAAGATATATCGTAATTCTGATTTTTGATATATTTGCGGAGCGAATTTTACGGGGTTTACCCGGTGGTGAGCGGAGCGAATTTTACGGGGCGTGCCCGGTGGTGAGCGGAGCGAATTTTACGGGGCGTGGCTCAGTTTGGCTAGAGCGCTTGAATGGGGTTCAAGAGGTCGGTGGTTCAAGTCCACTCGCCCCGATTATTTTTGATTTCATCAAAAATAATCGAGTCCCGTAATGAGCAGGGCCCTGTGCGAAGGCTTACTTCGTTTTTAACTTGTAAGGACTTAAGTCTTGTTAAAAGGAGGCTGTATTGGGGTATAAGGGGAGAGAGAAAAGGAAACATCCGCGGATAAATGTTAACTTCATCGTCAGTTACAGAATTGTAGGGCAGGAAGATGAAAATGATTTATCTCAGACAAAGAATATTTCCCAGGCAGGAATGCTGCTTACAACTAACCGTCGTTTTGACAGCGGCGTAATTATTAGGATGATTATAAGGCTTCCTTTAATAAAAGACAAATTAGTTTTAATCGGCAGGGTTGTGGAATCTAAAGAAGTGGTTAAAGGGGTGATTTATGAGACCAGGATTGCCTTTTTTGGTTTAGAAGAAAAAACCGGTAAAATACTAAAACAGACAGTAGATACATTTTTAAACAGGAAGAGAAAATAGTGAAGAGTATAAAATTGGGAATAATAGGCCTGGGAACTATTGGCTCGGCCACGGTGAAAAACCTGCTAAAGTCTAAAGAATTAATAAAGGAATCTTACGGTCTTGATGTTGTTATAAGCAGTATTTGCGATAAAAGGAAGGATTTGGCTAAAAAGTTTAAAGATATTGTTTTTACTGCAGAGCCTTTTGACATTGTGCGTTCTTCTGAAATAGATGTTGTTGTTGAACTTATAGGAGGTATTAATCCTGCTTTTGAGGTTATAAAAGAGTCTTTGAAATCCGGTAAAGATGTGGTTACTGCCAACAAGGCGCTTTTAGCAGAAAAAGGCAGTGTTCTGTTTGATTTAGCCGCGCGCAGGAATTCCGGGCGTTTGAGGTTTGAGGCTTCAGTCTGCGGCGGGGTGCCGGTTATAAGAAGCATTGCCAGCCATTTGTCTTTGGCGGGGATAAGAAGTATTGTGGGTATTTTAAACGGAACTACTAATTATATTTTGTCTAATATGGCCGATTTCGGAGGAGGTTTTGAGGAGAATTTAAAAGATGCACAAATAATAGGCTACGCTGAGAAAGATCCTTCTTTGGATATAAAAGGCATAGACTCTCTGCATAAACTTTCTATTTTAAGTTATTTGTGTTTTGGCAGGAGCCTGCCTTTGTCAAAAGTGTTTGTTGAAGGTATAGAGAATATCAGCGATTTAGATATAAAATACGCCAGAGAATTAGGCTATGTTATTAAACTGCTTGCGGTTGCCCGTTTGTTGCCTAATAATAAGATAGAAGCAAGGGTGCATCCGGCGTTTATTCCGAACAATCATTCTTTAGCGCAGGTAAAAGGCTCTTTCAATGCTGTGTTTATCAATACTGAGCGTGCAGGAGAGTTTTTGTTTTCCGGACTGGGTGCCGGGGGTGATGCAACTTCTACCGCTGTCATTGCAGATATTGTGTCTTTAGCCAAAGAATACCCGCATACGTATATTGCAAGCAGAAATAAAAATGCGGATTTAGTAAACCCGGCGCGTTTTTCTTTCCGTTATTATCTGAGACTCTCTGCGGTTGATAAACCGGGAGTGCTGGCAAAAATATCCAGGATTTTGGCGGATTATAAAGTAAGTATTGCTTCTGTAACTCAGAAGCAAAGAGACAGTGCGCGGTTTGTGCCTATTATTATGTTGACTCATAAGGCCAGGGAAACAAGTTTGTTAAAAGCCAAGGCTAAAATAGACAGCCTTTCAGTAATTAATCCGCCTACCCAGGTTATACGAATAGAGGAGATTTAGGCTTTATGGATGCGGCTAAATATCAGGGAGTTATTAAACGGTATTTTAATTATCTTCCGGTAGGGAAAAATACTCCTGTAATAACTTTATTGGAGGGCAATACCCCTTTGATTTTCTCCGGCAGGCTGTCTGAATTCTTAGGCAGAAGATTTAAGGTCTACCTAAAATTTGAAGGCGCAAATCCTACAGGGTCTTTTAAAGACAGAGGAATGACTTTGGCTGTTTCTAAAGCCAAAGAGGAAAAGCAAGTTGCGGTTATCTGCGCATCCACTGGAAATACCTCTGCTTCTGCTGCGGCTTATGCCAGCCGGGCCGGGCTTAAGTGTATAGTGTTAATTCCGGAAGGAGCGATTGCTTTGGGAAAATTAGCCCAGGCTCTTATTCACCAGGCAGTTGTTATCCCTATAAAAGGGAATTTCGACACAGCGCTTTCTCTCGTAAGGGAAATTTCGGCAAATTATCCTGTCCGGCTGGTAAATTCCCTTAATCCTCACAGGATAGAGGGCCAGAAAACCGCTTCGTTTGAAATATGCGATACTTTGGGCCGGGCGCCGGATTTTCACATTCTTCCGGTGGGCAATGCCGGAAATATAACTGCTTATTGGAAGGGGTATAAAGAGTATAAAGCAGAGGGCAGAATTAGAAGACTTCCGGCAATGCTCGGTTTCCAGGCAAAGGGGGCCTGTCCTATTGTTAAAGGCCGGGTATTTAAGCATCCTAAAACTCTGGCTACTGCTATAAGAATAGGCAATCCTGCCAGCTGGAAAAAGGCAGAAGCAGCAAGGGACCAGTCAAAGGGATTAATAGACGCTGTAAGCGACAGGGAAATTATCAAAGCGTATAAAATGTTAGCTTTAGAGGGGATATTTGTAGAACCTGCTTCTGCGGCATCAATAGCAGGGCTGATAAAGTTGAAACAGCAGGGGTATTTTAAACAGCCGGGAAGAAAAGAGGTTGTTATAACCTGCACTTTGACCGGGCATGGGTTAAAGGACCCCGACATCGCTGTTAAAAGCGTAAGAACGCCTAAATCTGTAAGCCCGGATGTTAAGAAAATATTAAGGATAGCAAAAATAAAAAAATGAGCCGAAGGCCGTATAAAGAATACATAGAGGCCCTTAATAAAATAAGCAAGGCTATTACTTCTGACCTTTATCTTGAAGATATGCTTAAGCTTATTGTTACTCTTACTGCGAATGTTATGAAAGTAAAAATATGCGCTTTATGGCTTCTTGATGCTAAAACCAGAGAATTGAGAATTCGGGCGACTCAAGCCTTAAGCAGGGAATATTTAAAGGAAAGAAGCCTAAAGTTAGGGGAAGGGATAGTCGGATTAGTGGCTAAAGAAAAGAAGGCAATTGCTATACTTGATGTGTTAAAAGATAAAAGGTATAAGGAGAAAAAATTGGCCGAGAAGGAAGGTTTGGTTTCAATGGTAAGCGTTCCCATGCTGGTTAAAAAGAAGGTTATAGGAGTTATTAATTGTTACACTACATCCCCTTATAAATTTACTCAGGCAGATAAGGACCTATTGATTACCATAGCTAACCAGGCTGCGGTCGCTATTGAAAATACCGAACTTTTGGTAAAAACTAAAGTTATCCAGGAAGAACTGGAATCCAGGAAGAAAATAGAAAAAGCCAAAGGGATCCTGATGAAAGAGCAGGGTTTAACAGAAGAACAGGCCTATAATCTTATAAGGAAGTCCAGTATGGACCGCCGCGTTTCTATGAAAAATATAGCCGAGGCGGTTATAGTTTCTTATGAGATTAAAAACTCTTCGATTAACTCAGCCTAATTATTATGCCGGCTTCAGAAAGTAACGGCGCCACAATAGATATTAGCCGGTTTATTAAAACCGGCAATATAATCTATCTGGATAATTCCCGCAGTAAAGAAGATATCATAAGGACACTTTGTAAGGCTGCTTTGCAAAAATATAAGCCTGAATTAAGAGGCTTAACCTCAAATGAGTTGTTTGAGGCGGTTATAGAAAGGGAAAGAATGCAGTCTACAGGCATAGGCGAATATTTGGCATTCCCGCATGCGCGCATAAAAGGCTGGGGAAGCCTTGCTATTGTTATAGGAATAAGCCGCCAGGGCGTAGAATTTGACAGTATTGACAATAAGCCGGTAAAACTTGTTTTTTTGATGATTTCTTCAGAAGACGAGCCCTACATAGTTTTGCAGGCTATGTCTGCTGTTATTAGGTTTTTGAAAGGCAGGGGGCGGCTTGACAGAATAATCAGGGGTGAGATTGCGGTTGAGAACATATTTAAAGAACTTTCCCGGGAGGACGTTGACGCTACTGAATTTATTCTGGCAAGGGATATTATGAGGCGGGTAGAGAATTTTGTGTATATAAATGATTCTGTGGAAAAAGTTACTAATATTATGCACCTTTCCAGGCAGGATATACTGCCGGTAATAGATAAAAACAATAAATTTTACGGGCAGGTATCCTGTTTGGATATTTTTGAATACGGCCTGCCGCATTTTTTCCGGCGGCTTAAGACAATATCTTTTGTCCGGCACATAGACCCTTTTGAAAAATATTTCAGGATTAAAAAGGGGCTTAAAGTAGAAGATGTTATGGACAAAAATGCCCCTTGCACAAGGGATGACGTAACTTTAGTAGAGATAATTTTTGATTTGGCAGTAAAACATAAAGACAAGTTGTTTATAGTAGATAAAGATAACAAACTGCTGGGTATTATAGACAGATTTTCCGTTATAGACAAGATACTATTCTTCTGATTTTATGGAAAGTTTAGGCATAAAAGCATTTGGGGCTTTGTTTATTTTTCTGGTAAGTTATGTCTTAATAGCCACCGAGAAAGTTAATAAAACCATAGTAGTTATTATCGGCGCTTCATTGGCGCTTTTTTTTAAACTTGTCAGTTTTCGGCAGGCAGTATCAGCCATAGATTTTAATGTTATTTTCCTTCTTGTGGGAATGATGACCTGTGTCCATGTTCTTTCCAAAACAGGGTTTTTTGAGTGGGTGGCAATAAGTATTGCCAAGCGCACAAAAGGCTCTCCTATGGCAATAATGCTTCTTCTGCTTTTGGCTACTTCTCTGCTTTCAGCGTTTTTGGACAATGTTACAACTATTGTGCTTCTTGTCCCGGTAACCATACTTATTACCGAGATTTTAGAAATATCGCCTCTGCCGTTTATTATGCTGGAGGCAATATCTTCCAATATCGGCGGGACATCTACTCTCATCGGCGACCCCCCGAATATAATTATAGGTTCTCAGGCCAGACTGTCGTTTAACGATTTCCTATGCCATTTGGGTGTTGTTATTTCATTTATATTAGGGGCTTTTCTTATTACTGTTTATCTTCTGTTTAGGAAAAGGTTTCAGGTCCCTGAAAATATTAAGAAACGGGTAACTCAATCTGCTCCTGCTTTGGCTATTGTGGATAAAAAAAGGATGAAAAGGTCCTTGATTGTTATGGGTTTTATTTTTGTTGGTTTTTTTCTGCATAATTCGCTTAATGTAGAACCGGGCATTATTGCTTTGTTTGGCAGTATGGTTATGCTTCTTGTATGCAAAAGCAAAAGCGACGAGAGCCTGACCAGCGTGGAGTGGGGAGTTATTTTCTTTTTTATCGGGATGTTTATGATTATTGCGGCTTTGGAATATAACGGGGTTATTGTCTGGGTTGCTGAACAGATTATAAAATTTGCCGGAAACGACCTTTTGTTATTGTGTGTCCTTGTACTTTGGGGAAGCGCTGTCTTGTCATCGGTTTTAGACAATATTCCTTTTGTGATTACTATGGTGCCTTTAGTAAAACAGTTTGTTGCTCATTTTTCTTCAGTTTACCCTTTATGGTCCTCCTATGAGATAGGACTTCCTATTTGGTGGTCTTTGGCTTTAGGCGCTTGTTTAGGAGGCAACGGCACATTAATCGGCGCTTCTGCCAATATAGTTATGGCCAAAATTGCCGAAAGGAACCATTATCATGTAACCTTCAGAAGATTTTTAAAATACGGTTCTCTTTTTATGCTCCAGTCAATGCTCATATCTACTTTTTATATCTGGTTTAGGTATTTTTATCTGCATAGATAAAAAGTTCCACCTCGGGGGTGGAACTTTTTGAACACAGTGTTCAATATCTTTTATCCCACTGCTACGGAATGAAAAACTGACGAAAGCGTCTGTCCGAAGGTTGGGCTTTTGGTTGCATCGCGGCACAAATTCTCCTTTATATATCCTCATAATTTTTCCTTAACAATCTGCGGATTTGTGTTATATTATAGTGATTAATCAAAAAAGAGGTAAGGAATGAAGTATGTTTTAATTGTTCCGGACGGAGCCGCAGATTATCCTAATCCGTCTTTGGGCGGGAAGACTCCTTTAGAAGTTGCGGACTTGAAAAATATGTATTCCCTGGCTCATTCCGGAGTCGTGGGCAGGGTAAGGACTGTGCCTAAAGGGTTTAAGCCTTCCAGCGATGTGGCTAATCTGTTCATTCTGGGCTATAACCCTAAGATTTATTATACCGGCAGAGGGCCTTTGGAGGCTGCGAATATGGGCGTGGATTTAGGCCCTAAAGATGTTGCTTTCCGCTGTAATTTGATTACTGAAGTTGATGGCAAACTCTTTGACTACAGCGCCGGCCATATTTCTACTAAAGAATCGAAAATACTTTTGGAGTATTTGGACACCCATCTGGGCAATGAGGAAATAAAGTTTTATCCCGGAGTAAGTTACCGGCATCTTATGGTGGTAAGAAACGGGGTTGACAAGGGCCTGGATAAATTGAAATATTTTGCCCCGCATGACATAATAGGCAAACTTTTGAAAAAGCATTACCCTTCCGGCAAGAACGCCGGGTTTGTAATTGATCTTATGCGCAGGTCGGCAAATGTGCTTTCTAAACACGAGATTAATTCCGTGCGTGTGGATTTAAAGGAAAACCCTGCTAATATGATCTGGCTTTGGGGCCAGGGTGTAAAGCCGAGTATGGATTTGTTTGAGAGTAAATTTGGTTTGAATGGGGCAGTTATTTCCGCTGTAGACTTGATTAAAGGAATCGGCAGGTGCTTAGGCTTGGAAGTTATGGAAGTTGAAGGCGCAACCGGTTATTACGATACTAATTACCAGGGCAAGGCTTTGAAGGCTTTAGAGGCTCTGGAGAAGGTTGATTTTGTATTTGTGCATATTGAGGCTACTGACGAAGCCGGCCATAATAAAGATTTGCGGATGAAAATAACTTGTCTGGAAAGAATTGACAAGTTTGTCCTGGGCACAATTATGGAAAATGTTGATTTGAGTGATACCAGAATAATGGTTGTCCCTGACCATTTTACGCCTGTTTCTTTAGGGACGCATTCTTCTGAGCCGGTCCCGTTTTTAGTATCCGGCCCGGGCATTCCTAAATCTTTTTCTCCGGCTTTTTCTGAAAAAGAGGCTGCGCAAAGCAATTTGTTTTTTGACGATGCCAGCCGGCTTATGGAGTATTTAATCAGTAGATAACAAAGTATGAGTTCAGTTGCTGTACTTATTTCAGTTTTGGTTGTTTTTGCTTTAGGGTATAGGTTTTATGCCCGGTTTTTGGAAAAGGAGGTAGGCATAGATGACAGTAAACCTACCCCGGCGTTTGAAAAATACGACGGCGTAGATTATGTCCCGGCAAAGCATTGGATGATTTTGTTCGGCCACCATTTTTCTTCTATTGCCGGAGCGGGGCCTATTGTGGGTCCGATTCTTGCCTGTATTTGGTGGGGCTGGGTTCCGGCAGTTATTTGGGCAATGCTGGGTTCTGTATTTATCGGAGGGGTGCATGATTTTCTGGCTATGGCAATATCTGCCAAAGAAGGCGGCGAAAGTATTGGCGTGATTGCCAGCAAGTATATTTCCCGCAGGGCAGGTCTGGTATTCTTAATATTCGTCTGGCTTGCGTTAGTTTTGGTAGTTGCAGTTTTTGCTCTGGTTTGTGCTAAAACCTTTGTGGAAGAGCCGCGGATTGTCCTGCCGTCTTTAGGAATTATTCCCGTGGCTGTGCTTATTGGTTTTTTGGTATATAGGTTCAATACCCGGCTGTTATGGGCTACAGTCATTGGCCTAAGCCTTTTGGCGGGGTTTATCTGGCTGGGGAGTTTTTACAAAATAACCTTGGCAAAAAATTACTGGATGGCTGTTCTTATGATTTATGCGTTTTTTGCTTCTATTATTCCGGTGAATTTTCTTCTTCAGCCCAGGGATTACCTTTCGGCTTATCTGCTATTTTTCAGCCTGGCAGTTATGAGTATAGGTGTATTGTTAGTAAACCCGCAGATTTCTTTCCCCGCGGTAAAAAGTCTTGCTTCTGCTAAAGGAGGGCCGTTGTTCCCGATGATGTTTATCACTATGGCTTGCGGGGCAGTTTCCGGTTTTCATTCTCTGGTTGCCAGCGGGACCAGCTCCAAACAACTGATTAAACAAAGCCACGCTAAGAGAATTGGTTATTTGGGTATGCTTTCTGAAGGGCTTTTGGCGGTTTTAGTGGTTATCTGCCTTACTGCCGGAGTAAAACATTTAGGCATAAGCCCGGATAAAGTAAACGGAAGTTATGCTATTAAACTTTTTTCTGAAGGGTTTGGCAGGATAACTTACTTTTTGACAAAATCCTGGGGAAAGTTCATTGCGGTTATTGTGCTGAATGCGTTTATCCTGACTACTTTAGATACTGCTACCCGGATTACCCGCTATGTTACCCAGGAATTGTTTCATATTAAAAGCAAAATTTTAAGCACTTTGTTAGTAGTGGCTTCGGCTTTTGGCCTAATTGTTTCCGGAGGCTGGCAAAAGTTGTGGCAGGTCTTTGGCGCTTCCAACCAGCTTTTGGCAAGCCTTGCATTTTTAGCAGCTGCCAGCTGGCTTTTAACCTATAAGAAGAAATATTTATTGGCTTTTATTCCCGGGATATTTATGCTGCTGGTAAGTTTATCCGCGGTAATTATCAAAGCCCGGCAGTTTTTTGTCAGCGGCAATAATGTTTTGTTCTTTGTAAGTTTGGTTTTGGCTCTTTTAGGTTTGTTTGTTTTGGTGGAAGTAATAAGAAATAACCGGGCTTTAAATAATAAATAATAGAGACAGCGGCCATTTTTCTTAACGTTTAACATTTAGCCTTGGACCTTGGACTTTGTGCAACCGCTTTCTTACCGGCACCCACCTCGGGGGTGGAACTTTTTCCACCCCCGAGGTGTAAAAAAGCACGCTATTGCTTTTTTAGTGGTCGGGATTGGTTTGCAACAAAAC
>WFRI01000050.1 GCA_015486615.1 Candidatus Omnitrophota bacterium
ATCTTTAGTTAAAACTAAGTTTTTAACCCGCAAGACATCATAGGCATTCAAATCTCCGGCGCCAATCACTCTTACTCTTTTTATATTTCTTGAACTTAACAAAACATTTTTGGGCACAGTACTATCTACAAATAGCGCAGAGCCTTTCAACTTCAGGTTATTTACGACCGCCGCAAAATCTTTAGTCTTGCCGGAGGAAAAACTATCTTTCAAATTATCCAAAAATACTATTTGATTATCCGCCAATTTAGCATTAAGGGCACTTTTTAAGGCCGCTTTTTTTATTTTTTTAGGCAAAGTAAGACTGACTTTTCCCGGCAAAGGCCCAAAAACAACTCCGCCCTTTATCCATAAAGGATTTCTCTTTTCGCCTACCCTTGCCTTGCCTGTGCCTTTTTGTCTCCAGGGTTTTACTCCACTGCCACTTACCCGGCCGCGTGTTTTGGTTGAGGCTTTCCTTATGCTTTTTTGCCGGCCCAGATAAATATTTATAACTTGGTAAAGCAGCTGCTGATTAATCTTACCGTCAAAAATATCATTGTTTAGTTCTATTTCTCCTGCGGATTTGCCCTGAATGTCTTTGAATTCCACTTTCATAATTAAATCTTCTTTTTAATAAACACTAATGAATTCCTATTACCCGGAATAGATCCTTTAATAAAAACTAAACTCTTCTCTGTATTAACTTTTAAAACTTCTAAGTTTCGGATAGTAACTTTTTCTGCACCCATATGCCCGGGCATAGTTTTGCCTTTTACAATCCGCGAGGGGTAAGCGCTTGCTCCTGCAGAGCCTATTCTTCTATGCGTAGTAGAACCGTGTGAGCCAGGCTGGCCGGCCCAATTATGCCTGCGCATTCCTCCCTGAAAACCTTTGCCTTTTGAAATACCCTGAATATCAATTTTGTCTTTTTCCTTAAGAATCTCTACGCCTATCTTTTTGCCGGTTTCCAGAGGTTCTTGAGAAATTAACTCAATTTCCCTGACAATTTTAAAATACGGAAGATTTAATTTTTTAAAATATCCTAAAAGAGGCTTCTTAATCTTCTTCTCCTTAGTCTCTTCAAAAAAGCCCATTTTAACGGTTTTCTTATCAGGATATTCTTTAACCTCTAAAACTACACCGGGCTCTACTTCTACGACACTGACCGGCTGGGCAGAAGCATCCTCTGTAAAAAACTGCGTCATTCCTAATTTTCTGCCAATAATTCCTTTTAACATTTTTGAAAACCTCTTTCGAACTTCGACATTAGTAAAATAACTAAAACCCAATCCCGACGTTGCCCTGCGTTAAGCCGGACCCTGTGCTGATATTGGAATGTCCAAGGTCCAAGATTGAAAGTCCAACGTCGAAGGTAAAAGCATCCGACATCCAACATACGACATTGGACATTAGTCAAATTACCAAAAAACGACCTCAACACTCAATCTATTCTATAATATACTCCGAATAATAATCCTGCCTGACTGGGACAGAAAATGTTTCATTTTACAGCAGGGCCATAATTAAGATTCCTGCTTAATCTCTACATCTACTCCAGCCGGAAGATTAAATTTTCTTAAAGCGTCAATAGTCTTAGCAGTAGGATTCTTAATCTCCAACGACCTTTTATGAATAGCGCTCATAAACTGCTCCCGGGACTTTTTGTCTATATGAGGAGACCTCAGGACTGTATATACCTTCTTTTTGGTAGGAAGAGGTATAGGCCCTGATATTTCAGCGCCGGTCCGGGCAACAGTCTCTACAATTTCATGGGCTGACTGGTCTAAAATCCGGTAATCGTAAGCCTTTAATTTAATTCTGATTCTCTGCATAATAGTCTATTCCAAAATTTCAGTAATAACTCCGGCGCCAACCGTCCTGCCGCCTTCACGAATAGCAAACCGTAACTCTTTCTCCATAGCCACAGGCACTATCAACTCTCCGGTAATTTCCACATTGTCCCCCGGCATAACCATCTCAACTCCTTCAGGCAGAGTAACTGTTCCGGTAACATCAGTTGTCCGAAAATAGAACTGCGGCCTGTATCCGGAAAAGAAAGGAGTATGCCTGCCGCCTTCTTCTTTCTTTAAAGCATAGATCTGGGCTTTAAACTTAGTATGAGGAGTAATTGAGCCCGGTTTGGCAACAACCATACCTCTCTCAACATCCTTCTTTTCTATCCCTCTTAAAAGAAGGCCGACATTATCTCCGGCTATTCCTTCGTCTAATTCTTTCCTGAACATTTCTACTCCGGTGACAACACTCTTTTTAATCTCCTTGCGCATACCGACAATTTCTATTTCTTCACCAACTTTAATCTTGCCTCTTTCAATTCTTCCTGTAGACACCGTACCTCTGCCGGATATTGAAAAAACATCTTCAACTGCCATCAAAAACGGCTTATCCACATCCCTTTTGGGGTCAACTATATAATCATCAACCGCCTTTATTAATTCATCTATGGCTTTGCAGTTGTCACTGTCATAATTGCCTGCTTCCATATCTTCTAAAGCCTTTAAAGCAGAACCTTTAATAATAGGGATTTTGTCTCCCGGAAATTCGTATTTGTTTAATAAATCCCTGATTTCCACTTCTACCAATTCTATTAATTCCGGATCATCAACCTGGTCCACTTTGTTAAGAAACACTACTATTGCCGGAACATTTACCTGACGGGCAAGAAGAATATGCTCGCGGGTTTGAGGCATAGGCCCTTCTGAAGCAGCAACAACTAAAATACCGCCGTCCATTTGTGCAGCGCCGGTTATCATATTCTTTATATAATCAGCGTGGCCCGGGCAGTCTATATGGGCATAATGCCTCTTCTCAGTCTCATACTCAACATGAGAAATATTAATGGTTAAACCTCTTTCTTTTTCTTCCGGAGCTTTGTCAATATCTTCATAATTCAAAGCCGCAGCCTGGCCTTTGTGCGCCAAATACTTAGTTATAGCAGAAGTAAGAGTAGTTTTGCCATGGTCAACATGCCCAATAGTTCCAATGTTAACATGGGGCTTATTCCTTACAAACTTCTCCTTCGCCATAATACACCTCCTTTACTTATTTTCCCGATATTTTTACTGCTATATTCTCAGGAACCTTAGCATAATAAGCAGGTTCCATAGTATAAACCCCCCGGCCCTGGCTGATATTCCTTAAAATATCCGCATACCCAAACAATTCGCTTAAAGGCGCGTCTGCACGGATTAATTTAACGTTAGATTTGTCTTCAATGGAATAAATTTTTGCCCGCCGGGAATTTAAATCTCCAATAATTGTGCTTAAATATTCCAAAGGAGATATTATTTCCAATTTCATAATCGGTTCTAACAAAACAGCAGATGCCTTACGCAAACCGTCATTAAAAGCAAGACTGGCCGCCATTTCAAATGCCAATGAAGAAGAATCAACCTCATGGTAAGATCCGTCAATTAAAGAAACCTTCACATTCGTAACAGGATATCCTGCCAGAACTCCGTTTTTAGAAGCCTCCAATATTCCGGTTTTTACCGCAGGAATAAATTCCTGAGGGATTGCACCTCCTTTAATATTATTTTCAAACTCTATATCCCCGGACTCTATCGGTTCTATAACAATAACTACGTGCCCATACTGGCCATGCCCGCCAGTCTGCTGAATGAACTTGCCTACACTGGATACTTTTTTAGTAATAGTTTCCCTGTAAGCAACCTGCGGTTTACCCACATGAACACCTATTTTAAATTCCCGCAGCAATCTGTCAATCGCTATTTCCAAATGCAGCTGGCCCATCCCGGAAATTAAAGTCTGGCCGGTCTCTTTATCATAACCTACGTAAAATGAAGGGTCCTCTTCAGACAGTTTCTTTAAGGCGTAAGACAATTTTTCCTGGTCTGCTTTTACTTTCGGCTCTATAGCCATAGAAATAACCGGCTCAGGAAATTTCATCTCCTCTAAAGTTATAATATCTTTGCTGTCGCATAAAGTATCGCCTGTCTTGGATTTTTTTAATCCCAGCAGGCAAACTATATCTCCGCAAAACGCCTCGTCTATTATCTGCTGTTTGTTAGCATGCATTCTAACTATTTTATTTACTCTTTCCTGCACTTTTCTAACTGCATTATATACATAATCGCCCGACTTAATTTTTCCGGAATAAACACGAACATAATTTAACTTACCCACATAAGGGTCAGTGCTGACTTTAAAACACAAACCGCAGAAAGAAGACTGAGTTGTTATCTTTCTTTCAACAGTATCATTGTTTTCATCCCTGCCGCGCACCGTCTTTAAATCCAAAGGCGAAGGAAGATACCTGCATATGCCGTCTAAAAGCATTTGCACGCCTTTATTCTTCAGAGAGCTGCCCAAAAACACCGGCACAAGTTTATTCGCCAGAGTCGCCTTTCTTATAGCCGCTATAATAGCAGGCTCAGGAATTTCTTTACCCTCGACAAACCTCTCCATAATTTTATCGTCAACTTCAGCCAAAGTCTCTATTAAATGTTCTTTATATAAAGTCAAATCCTCCTGAATATCAACAGGCACATCAACATATTCAAACTCTATACCCTCTGCATCTTTATAAACTGCCATTTTCTCTTTTAAAATATCTATTATGGCATAAAACTCATCATTCTTAAAATAAGGCAACTGCAAAATTAAAGGATTAGCACCTAACTTTTGCTTCATTTGTTCTACGCAGCCAAAAAAATCAGCGCCAATTTTGTCCATCTTATTAACGAAAGCCAGGCGGGAAACATTATATTTATCGGCCTGATGCCAAACTGTTTCCGATTGAGGTTCAACCCCTCCCTGAGCACAGAATACAGCCACTGCCCCATCCAAAACCTTTAATGACCTCTCTACTTCCACAGTAAAATCAACATGCCCGGGAGTATCTATTATATTTATCTGGTAATTTTTCCAAGAACAGTTAGTCGCAGCGGCAGTAATAGTAATACCTCTTTCTTTCTCCTGCACCATCCAGTCAGTAGTAGTAGTGCCCTCATCTACTTCGCCTATGCGGTGAGTCCTGCCCGTATAAAAAAGCACCCTTTCTGTAGTAGTAGTTTTGCCAGCATCAATATGGGCTATAAAACCAATATTTCTTATTTTTTCTACGCCTTTGTCATCCATACTCTTTCCCATCTGCACTGTTTTCAATTCTCATCCCGCCTTTCTAAAGATGGTTCAAAACTTAAAATGCGCAAAAGCCTTGTTAGCCTCTGCCATTTTATGAGTATCATCCCTCTTTTTGATAATAGAGCCCTCGCCTTTATAAGCGCTGATTAATTCTTCTGCTAATTTAACATACATAGGCTTGCCTTTTTTAGCCCGGGCAGTATCCCGTATCCAGCGCATAGCAATAGAATAGCCTCTCTCTTCATCAACCTCTACAGGAACCTGGTAAGTGGCTCCGCCAATTCTGCGGGGCTTTACCGCAATTCTGGGCCGGGCATTATCTACAGCCTTTAAAAATATTTTCACCGGATCGCCCTTCAACCGTTCACTAACCATTCTGAAACAACTATAAATTATTTTCTGGGCAACGCTCTTCTTGCCTTTTTTCATTATTAAATTTATAAATTTGCCCACTATTTCCGAATTAAAATACGGATCAATCTGCACTTTCCTTTTTTCAAACCTTCTTTTCCTCATTTAATCTTCCTTTATTGTTTAGGTTTTTTTGCCCCGTATTTAGACCTTGCTTTTTTTCTATTAGCAACTCCCTGAGTGTCTAAAGTCCCGCGGATAATATGATAACGCACCCCCGGCAAATCTTTAACCCTGCCCCCGCGGACTAAAACTATTGAGTGTTCCTGCAAATTATGCCCCTCTCCGGGAATATAAGCAGTAACTTCATATTTATTCGTAAGCCGCACTCTGGCAACCTTACGCAAAGCAGAATTAGGCTTTTTGGGAGTCATCGTCCTAACCTGCAGGCAGACCCCTCTCTTTTGCGGGCATTTTTGCAAAACCGGAGATTTGCTTTTAGCCGGCTTTGACTTTCTCGACTTGCGTATCAACTGCGCTATTGTCGGCATTCTTAACCACCTCAATCTTTCTATGGCCGGGAAATCCGGTGCCAGCCGGAATTAAATGACCAGCAATGACATTTTCCTTTAATCCTAACAGATAATCCTCTCTGCCTGCAGCAGCCGATTCAGTAAGAACACGGGTAGTTTCCTGAAAGCTCGCCGCAGAAATAAAGCTTTTAGTAGCCAAAGATGCTTTGGTAATCCCTAAAAGAAGCGGAGTAGCAGACGCCGGCCTGCCGCCTTTTTTTACTACTCGTTCATTTTCTTTCCTGAAATCCCATTTATCAACTGCCTGAGCCGGCAGAAAATTAGTATCGCCGGGATTAATAATCCTGACTTTCTTAAGCATTTCCCGAATAATAAGTTCTATATGCTTGTCATTGATTTTCACTCCCTGCAGCCGGTAAACCTCCTGAACTTCATTAACTAAATATTCCTGCAGGACTTTATCGCCGCAGACTCTCAAAATATCCTGCAAAACAATAGGCCCGTCTGTTAACTGCTGGCCTGCATAAACTTTATCGCCTTTGTAAACAATTGGATGCTTGCCAGCCGGAATAACATACTCTTTTTTCATACCTGTGGGAGAAGTAACTATAAGTTCCCTTTCACCGGATTTGCCCTGGCTAAACTCTACAAACCCTTCTATTTCACTGATTATTGCGGGATTTTTAGGTTTGCGCGTTTCAAAGAGTTCTGCAACTCTGGGAAGGCCGCCGGTAATATCACGGGTTTTTACAATCAAACGGGGAATTTTTGCCAGCATATCTCCCGCTTCTACATTAGAGTTATTTTCTACAATAATATGCGCGGCTGTAGGAATTGGGTATATACCTAAAACATCGTCAGTCTCACTTAAAATAACTATCTGCGGATGATAATCACCCTTGAATTCTACAACAACCCGCTCAGTTTTATTAGTAGCAAGGTTTAATTCCTCCTGGATAGTAATACCATCAATTAGGTCTTCATAGCGGGCCTTTCCTTTTACTTCAGTAAGAATAGGTATTGAATAAGGGTCCCAACGGACAAAGACCTCGCCTTTCTTAACAGCAGCGCCGTCTTCTAAAGATATAACTGCGCCCTGAGGCACAGGGTTGCGCTGAATCTCTTTCAATTTATCGTCAAAAATTCCTACCATTCCGTTTCTGTTTAAAACTATAAAACCTTCTTTTTTCTTTATCACTTTTACGTTGTGATATTTAATAGTGCCTTTCTCTTTGGCTTTAATAGTAGATTTCTCCGCCACTCTGGAAGCCGTGCCGCCGATATGGAAAGTTCTCATAGTAAGCTGTGTCCCCGGCTCGCCAATAGACTGGGCAGCAATAATGCCCACAGCCTGGCCGACCTCAACAATCTTGCCTGTAGCCAAATCTCTGCCATAACATTTTGCGCAAACACCTCTTTCAGATTCACAAGTAAGCACGCTTCTTATCCTAATCTTCTCTATGCCTAATTTTTCTATTTTATCAGCAATCTCCTCTGTAATCTCTTCGCCGGAACGGACAACAACTTCATCAGTTACTACATCCACAACATTATCCAGGGCAACTCTTCCCACAATCCTGTCTTTCAAACTAACCACCACTTCATCACCCTCAACTATCGGCGAAAGAGTAATTCCGTTTACTGTGCCGCAGTCTTCTTCAACGACAATAACTTCCTGGGCAACATCCACCAGCCTGCGGGTAAGGTATCCGGCATCTGCAGTTTTCAGAGCAGTATCTGCCAAACCTTTTCTTGCTCCGTGAGTGGAAATAAAATATTCTAAAACCGAAAGCCCCTCTCTGAAATTAGAGGTAATCGGGGTTTCAATAATTTCTCCGGAAGGCTTAGCCATAAGCCCGCGCATTCCTGCCAACTGGCGCATCTGAAGTTTGGAGCCTCTGGCTCCGGAATCTGCCATCATATATATCGGATTAAACTTATCCAAACTTTTAAACGTATAATCGGAAACCCTGTCTGTTGTCCTCGTCCAAATATCTACGATTTTATTGTGGCGTTCTCTTTCTGTAATAATACCTTTATTATACTGGTCTTCTACTTTAGCCAGTTCTTTATAAGCATCCTGCAGGCAGTCCTGCTTTTCTTTGGGTATTTTTAAATCAGCGATAGATATGCTTACTCCGCCGACAGTAGCATATTTAAACCCTAATTCTTTAAGTTCGTCCAAAAGTTCTATAGTCTTTTTATGGCCAAACTTTTTATAACAGGAAGTTACTACATTAGTAACTTTCTTCTTGCTTAATATTTCATTAACATAACCAAAGCCTTCCGGCAAAACTGAATTAAAGATAACTCTGCCTACTGTAGTATCTATTATCTTATATTCCTGTCCGTCTTTTACTCTTACTTTAATTAAAGCATGTAAATCAACAGAGCCTTCCTGATAAGCAGTAAAAACTTCATCCGGACCGGAAAAAATAATGCCTTCGCCTTTTGCTCCTTTCTTCTCCACAGTTAAATACCTTAAGCCTAAAATAATATCCTGAGTAGGCGCAACAATCGGTCTTCCGTCAGCCGGAGAAAAAATATTATTAGCAGAAAGCATCATAATCCGCGCCTCTGTCTGAGACTCCAAAGATAAAGGCACATGCACAGCCATTTGGTCGCCGTCAAAATCAGCATTAAAAGGCGGGCAGACCAAAGGATGCAATTTTATTGCCTTGCCTTCTACTAATTTAGGAAAGAACGCCTGTATGCTAAGCCGGTGAAGCGTCGGGGCACGATTGAGAAAAATCGGGTGGTCTTTGATAACCTCTTCTAAAATATCCCATACTTCAACCCTGGCACGCTCTACCATTCTCCGGGCGCCTTTTATACTATGGACAAAACCTTTTTCTCTTAATTTTTTAATAATAAAAGGCTCAAATAACTCCAGAGCCATATATTTAGGTATGCCGCATTCATATATTTTTAGATTCGGGCCTACGACAATTACGCTTCTTCCGGAATAGTCAACTCTTTTACCCAATAGATTCTGCCTAAACCTGCCCTGTTTGCCTTTTAACATATCCGAAAGGCTCTTTAACGGCCTGTTGTTGGCTCCTAAAACAGCCCGGCCGTGCCTGCCGTTTTCAAATAAGGCATCTACGGCCTCCTGAAGCATTCTTTTTTCATTACGAATAATAATATCCGGTGCCTTTAAACTCATTAATTTCTTTAAACGGTTATTCCGGTTAATTACCCGGCGGTATAGATCATTTAAATCCGATGAAGCAAACCTTCCTCCTTCTAAAGACACCAGAGGCCTTAAATCCGGCGGAATCACCGGAAGGACATCTAAGACCATCCACTCCGGTTTATTGCCCGAACGCCTGAAATCTTCTATTATTTTAAGTCTTTTCAATATCCTCTTAGTAGCAGCCAGACTTTTTGAAGTCTGAGACTCTTTTCTCAGTTCCCGGCATATTTTATCCAAATCCAGTTCCTGCAGCATTTCTTTAACTGCTTCGGCGCCGATTTTAGCAGTAAATCTATCCCCATATTCTTTTCTGGCTTTTTGATATTCGTCATCGTTTAGAAACTGGCCTTTCTTCAAAGGGGTATTTTTGGGATCAAAAACGATATAATGCTCGTAATAAATTAACTTTTCCAAGTCTCCTAAATTTATATCCAGCAATGCAGATAATTTAGAAGGGATAACTTTGAAAAACCAGATATGAGTCACCGGACAGGCCAGCTCTATATGCCCCATTCTTTCCCTTCGGACAGCAGAACGGGTAATCTCCACTCCGCAGCGGTCACACTTCATCCCTTTAAACTTAACACCTTTATATTTCCCGCAATTACACTCCCAGTCCTTTACCGGGCCAAAAATCCGTTCGCAAAAAAGGCCGTCTTTTTCCGGCTTTAAAGAACGATAATTTAAAGTCTCGGCTTTTTTTACTTCGCCGTATGACCAGGAACGTATAACTTTACTGGAGGCTATTTTTAAAGTTATTTTATTGAAAGGGACTAAATCGTCTGTCATGTTACTTTTCTCCTTTTTCCACCCGGACATCTAAACATAATCCCTGGAGTTCCCGCATTAAAACATTGAATGATTCCGGAGTAGAAGGGCTTAATTTATGTTCGCCTTTGACTATTGCTTCGTATATTCTTGTCCTTCCCTGGACATCATCGCTTTTTACAGTCAGCATCTCCTGCAAAGTAAACGCTGCTCCGTATGCTTCCAATGCCCAGACTTCCATTTCTCCAAATCTCTGGCCGCCAAACTGGGCTTTGCCGCCTAAAGGCTGCTGAGTAATTAAAGAATAAGGCCCTATTGCCCGGGCGTGTATTTTATCCTCAGCCATATGAATCAATTTAAGAACATACATCTGGCCAACAGTTATCTTCTGGTCAAAAGGCATACCGGTAAAACCATCGTAAACTGTAGTTTTTCCGTCTTCAGACAGGCCGGCTTTTTTTAAAGACTCCCTAATATCACCCTCTTTAGCGCCGTCAAAAACCGGTGTAACTACTTTTATGCCTAATTTGCCGGCGGCCCAGCCTAAATGAGTCTCTAAAATCTGACCGACATTCATTCGCGAAGGAACGCCTAAAGGATTCAAAATTATATCTATAGGAGTCCCATCCTCCAAAAACGGCATATCCTCTTCAGGAACAACCGTGGAAATAACGCCTTTATTTCCGTGCCTGCCGGCAAGTTTATCCCCTGCAGAGATTTTCCGTTTCATCGCCACAAACACAACTACACGTTTTAACACTCCGGAAGGAAGTTCATCGCCTTTTTTAATCTTGGCGAGCTCCAACTCCTTTTCCATTAAAAAGTCTTTAATCCTTTCGTCATATATGTTAACTATATCTTTAATCTCCTCATTGTCTTCATATTTTGCCTTTTTGGCGTCTTCAAAAGATATCCCTAAGACATCAGATATCTTCTTATATTTTTCTTCAGTAATTATAGATATTTCTTCGCTGTAATACTTCTCTATTTCCTTCATTCTTTTGATTTCTTTCGCTTTTTCTTTACGGGTCCTGCGGCCGCGGTCCTTCCTCTGGAAAACTTCAACATTAGTAATCACGCCTTCAACTCCCGGCGGAACTCTTAAAGAACTATCCCGCACATCTGCGGCTTTCTCAGCAAAAATAGCCCTTAAAAGTCTGTCCTCAGGAGTAAGTTCTTTTTCTGTTTTAGGAGTAACTTTACCCACCAAAATATCATCCGGGCCAACCCTCGCCCCCACTCTGATTATACCGCCGGAGTCTAAATCCTTTAATGCCTCTTCACTGACATTAGGTATATCGCGGGTAATCTCTTCGTTGCCCAGCCGGGTTTCTCTCGCTTCTATTTCAAACCTTACCACATGGACAGAAGTCAGAATATCTTCTTTTACCAGCCGTTCATTAATAATAATGGCATCTTCAAAATTATACCCGCGCCAAGACATAAATGCTGCTAAAAGATTACGGCCCAAAGCCAATTCGCCATTTTTTGTCGCAGGGCCGTCAGCAATAACCTGGCCCCTTCTTACTTTATCGCCAACCTTTACCAAAGGCCTTTGGTTGACACAAGTATCTGCATTAGACCTTTCAAATTTGCGTAGTTTGTAAATAAGTTTGCCTATCTTAATATGAGATGCATCCACTTCCTCTACTGTTCCGGCTTCCTGGGCTAATACCATAACCCCGGAATCTACAGCAACTTTCTTTTCTATGCCTGTCCCTACCAAAGGCTCTTCAGGAAAAAGCAAAGGCACAGCCTGACGCTGCATATTAGAGCCCATAAGCGCCCGATTAGCATCATCGTGCTCCAAAAAAGGAATGAGCGCCGCAGATACCGAAACTATCTGCTTAGGAGAAACATCCATATATTCTACCTTCTGAAGAGGAAATTGAGGGAATTTGCCTTTATAGCGGGTATAGATAAAATCGTCTTCTATTACTGAATTATGAATATTCCCTGTAACCTGGGCAATTACCCGGTTCTCTTCTTCGTCAGCAGTAAGGTATTCTACTTTATTCTGAAGTCTGCCTTTTTCTACTTTCCAATAAGGAGTAACTATAAAACCCAAAGGATTGATTACTGCATAAGTGGCTAAAGAAGCAATTAACCCGATATTAGGGCCTTCAGGAGTTTCTATAGGGCATATCCTCCCGTAATGCGTAGGATGAACATCTCTGACCTCAAATCCTGCTCTTTCCCGGGAAAGCCCGCCCGGGCCTAAAGCAGAAAGCCTTCTTTTATGGGTTATCTCAGCCAAAGGATTGGTCTGGTCCATAAACTGACAAAGCGGCGAACGGGCAAAAAAGTCATGCACTTGAGAAGAAAAAGCCTTGGCATTAATCAAATGCTGGATAGAGACTTCCTTCAGATTAGACAAAAAAGCAAATCTCTCCAAAATAGTCCTCTCTACCCTAAGCAGTCCTATTCTAACCTGGTGCTGAACTAATTCTCCAACCAGTTTTACCCGGCGGTTGCTTAAATGGTCTATATCATCCAATGAAGCATCGCCGTTTTTAACCCGAACCAAGTACTTTATGATATTTACTATAGTATCCTTATCTAAAACCCGTTTATTCAAAGAAGTATCCAGGCCTAATTTTCTATTGATTACATAACGGCCGACTTTAGCCAAATCATACCTCTTACTATCTAAAAACATCCTCTTGAAAACCTCCTGAGCGGCTTCTAAAGTAACCGGCTCAGTAGGCCGCATCCTTTTGTAAAAATCCAGAAATGCTTCCTCTGAATTTTTGGTAGGCTCTCTTTTTAAAGTATTGACTATCTCCGGATAACGCCGGTCGGAAAACTCAGCAAAAATATCCTCATTGGAAGATAAACCTAACATTCTCAAAATGCTGGTGGCCAAAAATGTTCTGCGTCTGTCAACTATCGCTAACAAGGTATCATTAATGTCGCATTTAAACTCCAGCCATGAACCTCTATAAGGAATAATTCTCGCAAAATACATTTTCTTCCCGGTAGCATGCGTTGCTTCTTCAAAAAACACTCCCGGCGACCTTTGCAGCTGGCTGACAACAACCCGTTCATCTCCATTAATAATAAAGGAGGCATTAGGGGTAATAAGCGGAATATCTCCTAAATAAACCTCTTGTTCCCTAACCTCATCAGGGCCAATGAGCCTAAATATTACCCTTAAAGGCAAAGCATAAGTAAAAAAACGGCGTTTACATTCCTCCATAGTATATTTAGGCCGGCCTAAAGAATAAGATACGAATTCCAGTTTCCACTGGCCATCTATACTGACTACAGGAAAAATTTCCTTAAACACCTCCTGCAGACCAGCATTCTTTCTTCTTTCAGGAGACACATTAACCTGCAGAAACTCCTTATAGGAACGCTTCTGGTGCTCTAAAAGATAAGGAATGGGATGTGTTTCCTGAATCCTTCCAAAACTGTACTTTTTTTTCATCAAGCCGCCTAAGTTTTTAACCCGGGGTTATTAACCTCTATCACTTTATTTCCACTTTAGCACCGACTGCTTCCAGTTTCTTCTTGATTTCTTCAGCCTCTTCTTTGGAAACATTTTCTTTTACCGGTTTAGGAGCGTTATCCACCAATTCCTTGGCTTCTTTAAGGCCTAATTCCGTAATAACCCTGACCTCTTTAATTACCTGTATTTTATTGCCGCCTATCTCGGCCAAAACCACATTAAAAGCAGTCTTCTCTTCCGCTTCTTCTGCCTGAGCAGAACCGGCCTGAGGCATAGCGCCTGCGGTAAAGACCGGAGCCTGAGCCTGAACACCAAATTTCTCTTCTAAAGCCTTGACCAAATCTGAAAGTTCCAACACAGTCATTTCTTCAATAGATTTTAAGATTTCTTCAATTTTAGCCATAACTACCCTCCTACTTTTCTCTTTGTTTCTTTATTTCCTCAATAGCCCAAATAAATTTTAATATTATTTGATTTAGGCCCCGGGCAAAAGATACTATAGGCCCGGCTAAAGCATTAACAACCATACCTCTTAAAACTTCTTTAGAAGGAAGCTTTGAAATTCTGCTTAACCCGCCGGTATCCAAAACCTTATTATCTATCACCCCGGCTTTTACTTTCAAGCCCTCTTTCTCTTTTGAAAAATTGAACAGGGCTTTACATAAACTTACCGGATCGCTTCCGGAAAAGGCTACTCCTGTCGGCCCCTTAAAAACATCTTCCGGCAGTTCAACTCCGCTGTTTTTAAAAGCCCGCAAAATCAAAGTATTTTTAGAAATCAAGATACTGCCGCCCGCAGACTTAACCTGACGGCGCAAAGCATTCATATCTTCAGAACTTAAACCTTCAAAACTTACAAAAACTCTGTCCGGAGTCTCCCGGCCTTTCCGGGCAATTAAGTCTGTTATTTTATTTCTGTAAATCCGGCCGATTCTCATTCTTATATATCCTCCGTAACTGCTAAACGCAGGCCAATACTCATAGTAGCAGAAACAGCCGCAGATTTTATATATTTGCCTTTAGCCGCGGCAGGTTTAGCAGCGATTAAGGATTTAATAAAACTTTTGGCATTCTCAACTATCTGTTCTTTAGGAAACGATACCTTGCCTATGCCGGCATTGACACAGCCGAACTTGTCCATTTTAAAGTCAATCTTACCTTTTTTAGCATCTTCTACAGCAAAAGCAATATTCTCTGTAACCGAGCCTGTTTTTGGAGAAGGCATAAGCCCCCGCGGCCCCAATATTCTGCCTAAACGGCTTACATTTCTCATCATAGAAGGGGTAGAAATACAATAATCAAAATCCATCCACCCGGAATTTATTTTATCTATCAATTCCCTGCCGCCTGCATAATCAGCACCGGCTTTTTTTGCTTCTTCTTCTTTTTCCGGTTCACAAAAAACCAAAACTTTTTTGGTTTTGCCTGTGCCGTAAGGAAGCCTGGCACTGCCTCTTATCATCTGGTCGGATTTCTTAACATCAACGCCCATTTTGAAACTCAACTCTACAGTCTCGTCAAACTTCGCTTTAGGAAGTTTTCTTATAATCTCAACCGCCTCATCCAAAGAATAAACCTTAGACCTGTCTGTCAATTTTTCCTGCTCTTTATATCTTTTAGACCTTTTCATACAACTTTAATCCCCATACTTTTAGCGGTGCCCATAATAATTTTTCTGGCAGAATCTAAATCTGAAGCGTTCAAATCCGGCATTTTCTGTTTGGCTATTTCTTCTATATTATCCATAGAAATTTCTCCGGCGGTTTCTTTCCCCGGAGCGGAAGAGGCTTTGGCTAAATTCGCCGCTCTTTTTATTAAAACCGAAGCCGGAGGGGTTTTTACAATAAAATCAAAAGACTTGTCCTGATATACACTGATAACTACCGGCAGGATAATGCCCTCTTTGTCTTTAGTAGCATCATTAAAAGCCTTGCAGAACTGCATAATATTAACTCCATGCTGGCCTAATGCCGGGCCTACCGGAGGCGCAGGATTTGCCGAACCTGCAGGAATCTGCAATTTGATCTGCGCTGTTATTGGTTTTTTCTTTGCCATAATTTGTTCTCTATATTTCTATATTTTCTCTACCTGCCAAAACTCCAATTCTACAGGCGTAGAACGGCCAAAGATAGACACTGAAACCCTGAGTTTACCCTTTTCCATATTAACTTCCTCAACCACACCGTTAAAATTAACAAAAGGGCCTTCTATAATCTGCACATTTTCATTAATTTCAAAGGTCACCTTAGGAGAAGGCTTATCTTCTGTCTCTTTTGACCTTTCCAATATTTTCTTTACATCGGATTCCGGTATGGGAGTGGGAGAACGTTTTGTCCCGATAAAAGTGGCAACTCCGGGAGTTTTTTTGACAAAAAGCCACGTTTTATCATCCATAGCCATATGAATAAGAATATACCCTGGGAAAAACTTCCTTTCCAAAACTCTGCGCTGGCCCTTCCTAACCTCTGTAACCTGCTCTTTAGGTATAACTATTTCGTCTATAATCTCCTGCATATTATAAGCCTCTATCTTAGCTTCCAAATTAGCTTTTGTTTTTTCTTCCGCGCCAGTAAGAGTATGAACTATATACCATTTTTTTTCACTCATAAATTTCTACCTTATAAGCATCTGTAAAAGCCAGTTTAGAAAAAAATCGCACACTGCAATAAACGCCGCCAGAAAAAATGTGCTGATAATAACTACTATTGTAGCGTCTTTTAATTCCTGAGGCGAAGACCAGGAAACTTTTTTCAATTCAGCCTTAACTTCAGAAAGAAATTTTCCTGCTGTTCTAACCGGATTGCCTATCTTTTTCATATTGCGTATTTTCTACTCAGGTGAGGCAGGAGTCGAACCTGCAACCCCTGGTTTTGGAGACCAGTGCTCTGGCCAATTGAGCTACTCACCTTATTATCTACTAAGAAATTAAACTTTTGCCTCTTTATGAACAGTATATCCCCGGCAAAATTTACAAAATTTCTTAATCTCAAACTTTTCCTGATGCTTGCGCTTATTTTTAGTGGTAAAATAATTTTTTCTGCGGCAGATGCTGCATCTTAAAGCTATTAATTCTCTCATTTTATTTTTTGCCTTAAATAATATATTACAAAAATAATCCTAACTATACAAAAAAACAGACATAGTTAAAAAACCCCACCTCCACATTTGAGTGGTTTTTTAACTACCTGCTTTCTATCAGCCCACGACCGGAGTCGAACCGGTGACCACATCATTACCAATGATGTGCTCTACCGCCTGAGCTACGTGGGCAAAAGAAAAGAAAATTGTAAAGGTTTTCCTTTAGGTTGTCAAGTTTTTTTTGTGTTTTTTTTTAACACCTCGGGGGTGGAAAGAGTTCCACCCCCGAGGTGGGTGGTGGTAAGAAATATTTTGCTGCAGGCTAACATAGAAATCAACTACGCGTTAGTGCCCTCTTACTTGATTGATTAGGAATCTATTTTAGTTTTGCTTTTAAGGGATACTTTTCAGGGTTTTCAAGATTGTCTAATTCAAGATCAATATCAAGTTTTGGCCAATAAAGATGGCAACCATGAAGTAGTTTAACATTTTGGATTGACGCAATAGTCTGATTTTTAAACCAGGGATAGTCTTTATATTGCAGAAAATATTCCTTCCCTTTTACGAACAACCACAGGCCAAAAGGAGTTATGTTTTCAACGCTTACCAAAGTACTTTTCCCATTCTTTAATGATTTCATACTTTTTCCTCTCTACAATCTTTTGTATTTCAGCCAATTGATGAGGTTTTAATTTAACATATGTTGCAAGAGCCACTATAGGTTCTATCCAAAATTTTGCTTCTCCGTCCTCACACTCAATATGAATATGCACACGGCTTTCTTCATTAGTTAGAAAGAAAGTAAAATCTATATCCCTTTACACGAAATATTGTCGGACTCATACTTTTAACTCCTGATTAATTATACCATGACTGTCAAATAACCAATCCCGACATTGCCTTGCGTTGAGCCGGACCCTGTGCCGATATTGAATGTCCAAGGTCCAAGGTCCAATGTCCAAGGTCCAATGTCCAATGTCCAAGGCCGAAAGTCCAATATCCAAGGCCGAAGGCTGCCGCTAAAAAAGCACTGGCTACCGCTTAAAAAAGCACTGCGTGCTTTTTTAACGTGGGTGCCGGTAAGAAAGACCCAATCCCGGCATTGGGCATCTTGACTAAAGTAATTTTAAAAGACCCTCAACAGTCAATTCCGCATCTCTTAACAATTTACGCAACAAACCTTTACCTATTATCTTATGATTAGGAATAG
>WFRI01000051.1 GCA_015486615.1 Candidatus Omnitrophota bacterium
CTCTTAAAGACTCTTTCGCCCGCGAAAATCCCGCAAATATTATATCTTCTAATCTTTCTCTGTGTATTTCAAATTCGTCTATATGCCTGCCTATATCCTGACGAGAGTCCCTGCTTAAAATCATATCAGTAAATATTTTTCTGTCCTTAATAATATCGGTAAGTTTATGCCGGACTTGCTTTATAGTTCTGTAGGTATTTTTGTCAGCAGTAGAAAATCTTAAGATATCTTCAATTGTCCTTAAGGCTTCTTTTGCCCGGTTATAGTTAGCATCGAGTATCCTTAAAATTACAGTTTGAGTGTTGTTTTTACTCTTTTCTGCCATTTTTTTGAGTTTTAATTATTTTCTTTATTATATTCGTAGTAGAAAATCCTTTTTTAAGTTTTACCCGGGAGACTTTGCCGCCGTTGTTTTTTACAATGTCATATCCTGCTATATCCTCTTTTTTCCAGTCTCCGCCTTTTACCAATACATTCGGTTTTATTCTTTTTATTAAGTTTAAAGGGGTTAAATCTGAGAATGGGATAATGTAATCTACATACCCAATAGCAGAAAGTATAGATATGCGGGATTTTAAATCAAGCACCGGCCTGTTTCCACCTTTTATCTTCTTTATTGATTGGTCGGAATTAAGGCCTACAATAAGAATATCTCCTTTATTTTTTGCCTGTTTTAAAACTTCTATATGGCCGGGATGGATTAAGTCAAAACAGCCGTTGGTAAAGACTATTTTCTTTCTTTTATTTTTTAAAGTTTTAATTAGTTTCTCAAGGCTTTTTAAATTTAACAGTTTATCTTTCATAGACAATTCATTCAGGAAGTTAATCCGGAAATAAGGTCTGTTCTATTATTTCTGATATTATGTGAATAATTAAAATATGCATTTCTTGAATACGTGCAGTATTTCCCGAAGGAATTACCAAAGAATAATCTGCTAAATCTTTAGCTTTTCCGCCATTCTTGCCCAGTAAAGCCAGTGTAATTATCCCTTGGGCTTGGGCAGCCTGAATGGCTTCTATCAAGTTTTGGGATTTGCCTGAGGTAGATAAAATTAATAGAGCGTCTTTTTCTCTGCCTAATGCCTGTACTTGTTGGGAAAATACTTTGTCAAAGCCCAAATCGTTGCCTACAGCCGTAAGAATAGATGTGTCAGTAGTAAGGGCAATCGCCGGTATGGGCTGGCGGTCTTTTTTAAACCTGCCGACTAATTCTGCTGCCATATGCTGGCTGTCGGCTGCACTGCCTCCATTGCCGGCAATTAAGATTTTGCCTTTGTTCTTTAGTACGGAAATTAATGCCTGGCTGATTGTGTTTATTGACTCAATATAACCGGACAATTCCTGACATAGTTTTATATGTGCGGCAATACTGTTTTCTATACTTTGCATAAATAAACTTCCTCAGCCGAAAAATATTTTGGCTATTTCATAAAAGTTTTGGTTTACAGTTTTAAGTTCTGCTACTGCGTCTTGCAGGGGCACGTCTATTATTTCATTGCCTTTTAAAGAAGCCATACGGCCGAATTTTCCTTCTAGAACCAGCTGCATTGCTTTTATTCCATAGCGGGTGGCTAATATTCGGTCAAAAGATGTAGGGGATCCTCCTCTTTGAATGTGGCCTAATACTGTTACCCGGGTTTCAAAGCCGGTATTTTTTTCTATTAAATCTCCTAAAATATGGCCTATACCGCCTAATTTAATATGGCCGAAATCATCTACTTGTTGGTTTTGAGTTATTTCTTTTTCTTTAATCTTTGCGCCTTCAGCCACAACAACTATGCTGAAAGTTTTTCCTCTGCTATGGCGTTTTTTCAGTATAGAGCAAACTTCATCTATGTCTATAGGTATTTCCGGTATAAGAATAACATCTGCTCCGCCGGCTATGCCTGAATATAAGGCTATCCATCCGGCATGCCTGCCCATTACTTCCACAACAATAATTCTATGATGGCTTTCGGCAGTAGTATGCAGCCGGTCAATGCATTCTGTGACTATGTTTACTGCTGTGTCGAAACCAAAGGTAAAATCCGTGGCATTTAAGTCGTTATCTATGGTTTTAGGCACTCCTACGATATTTAAACCCTGCTGGTAAAGTTTATTGGCAACACCTAAAGTGTCTTCTCCACCAATGGCAATTAGGGCGTCTAATCCCATTTCTTTAAAATTTTTTATGGCTGTCTCTGGACCGTTTTCCTGCTTATAAATGTTGGTCCGGGATGTTCCTAAGATAGTGCCTCCTTTAGGAAGTATCCCGGATATAGAATCTAAAGTTAAAGGCTTAAAGGATTTTTCTAAAAGCCCGCGCCAGCCGTTCTGTATGCCTATTACCTGCCAGTTATTATTTAACGCTGTCCTTGTAGATGCTCTGATTACTGCGTTTAAACCCGGGCAGTCTCCTCCGCCGGTTAATATTGCTACTTTTGACATTGTTAAACCTCCTTCTTAAGTCTAATTTTAATACTGTCTATAAGGTATATTTGCATTCTCGTCTTCTATTTCTTGGAAGTTGTCTTTAATATGTTTTTTTGTGTCTAATAAGATTTTGCGGATATTTATTTTTATAATTATATCTTCTTCGATATTCAATATATTTTGGAGTTTGTCTTTTATTAAATTCTGCATTTTCGAAGTTATTTCCGGTATATTAGTCTCTGCCGAGAGTATAGTTTTTATTATTACAGTTACTCCTTTTTTAGAAGCGATTATCTGCGGCTTTATTTCCTTTATTTCCTCAATGTCCTTAAGAGTTTTTCTAATTACATCTTCTAAAGCGGCCAGAGTAATGCTTACTTCTCCTAACGGTCTTTGAAAGGCTATATTTCTTTCTCTGCGTTTTCTGATTAAAGCGTATTCCACTGACCTTATATACAAGAGAATTATAAGCAGGCCGGATGATATTGTTGATATTTGCAGGTTAAGTGATGAATTTATTGTTTGTAATATATTGTTTATTACAGCGGGTGTTAAACTGCCAGTTCCTGCCAGTATTAAAACTAATCCTGCCGCTATAGATATGGTAAAATATGCCAGTTTAGCCAGAAAATTCATAATTACCTCCTGTTTGTATTATTATTTTACAGAACTAAAATTAAAATCAAGGCGCAAAATTGTAATAAAATAACCAAGAACCAAACATTTAATGTCCAACGTCGAATGGCCAACGCCGGAGGCTGCCATTTAAAAAGCGCATCAGCGTTTTTTTAACACTTCGGGGGTGGAAAGAATTCCACCCCCGAAGTGGGTGCCGGTAAGAAAACATATCAAAGATCAAAAGGCAAAATGCAAAATTATAATATTTCTTGGATCTTTTTGAATTTTCATTTTTCATTTTGCCTGTCTGCCGGCAGGCAGACATTTTGATTTAACTATAAGCACTCCGGTGCTTTTTTAACAGTATCAATCTGCTCCGCTGCAGGCGGAGTATTTAAGAATTTGCGGATCCAACCCGCAAGGCCTCATTCATTGCCTACCTCCGGGCCTGTATACCGGGTGAGAAAGCCGGTGTTATAATTGCCTTTTACGAAGTTTTCATCTGTCAATATTTTCTTATAAAGAGGGATAGTTGTTTTTAACGGTTCAACCATAAATTCGTCTAAACACCTTTTAGCAATTTCTATTGCTGATTTGCGGGTTTTGTCTTTTACTATCATCTTTCCAATCATTGAGTCATAGTAAGGAGGGATTTTATATCCCTGATATGCGTGGGTGTCTATCCTTACGCCGAAACCTGCGGGCAGGTGGAGAAAATCAATAGTCCCCGGAGAGGGCAGAAAATTATTTTCCGGATCCTCAGCATTTATACGGAATTCTATTATATGACCGCGGGGTTTTACATCCTCTTGTTTAATATCTAATCTATCACCGGCTGCCAGTTTTATTTGGAGTTTTATCAAGTCTATTCCGGTAAGTTCTTCAGTTATTGTATGCTCTACCTGAATGCGGGTGTTCATTTCTATAAAATACAGTTTTCCTTCTTTATCCATTAAAAATTCCATAGTGCCTACATTTGAATAATTAATGGCTTTTGCGCCTTTTACCGCATAGTCGCATAACATCCGTCTTAGTTTTGCGTTCAATACCAAAGAAGGAGTTTCTTCAATCAGTTTTTGATGCCTTCGTTGTATAGAGCATTCCCGTTCGAACAAGTAAATAATATTGCCGAAATTATCACCAGCAATCTGGATTTCTATGTGCCGGGGATTTTCCAGGTATTTTTCGATATAGACACTGGAATTGCCAAAAGCGGTTTCTGCTTCAGACTGGGCTGTTATAAATGCACTAATGAGCCGTATATCGCTGTGGCAGATTCTCATGCCTCTGCCTCCGCCTCCGGCAGCGGCCTTGATTATAACCGGATAGCCTATTCTGTTAGCTATGTTTAAGGCTTCTTCTTTATTGTTTACCGGCTCTAAACTGCCGGGAATTACTGGTATGCCTTTTTTTTTCATTATTTTTCTGGCTTCTATTTTATTACCCATGGTCCGGATATTTTCTGCAGAAGGCCCGATAAATTTAATTCCACAGGATTCACATACTTCCGCAAAATGAGGGTTTTCAGCCAGAAATCCGTATCCTGGATGGATTGCGTCAGCATCGGTTATTTCAGCCGCACTGATTATAGAAGAAATGTTTAAATAACTATTTTGGGGATTGGCTTCTCCTATGCATATTGCTTCGTCAGCAATTTGAACAGGCAGGGAATCCCTGTCAGCTTCAGAGTAGGCAAGAGTTGTCCTTATTCCTAATTCCTTGCATGCCCGAATAATCCTTAGGGCTATCTCTCCCCGGTTGGCTATAAGAATCTTTTTAAACATAAGTTATTTTACCAGAAACAAAACCTGGCCGTATTCTATAGGTTCTGCATTTTCCACTAAGATCTCTGCTATTTCTCCGTCAACTTCAGATTTTATTTCATTCATAAGTTTCATTGCTTCAATAATGCAGAGCACTTCGCCTTTTTTGATTTTTTTGCCGACTTCTACGTAAGGCTCAGCATCAGGGGCAGGCGCCCGGTAAAACGTCCCGACCATTGGAGATTTAATCTCAATCAGATTGTGAGTTTTGTCTTGATCTTTCTGTTGAGGCTGGTTCGGCTGATTAGGCTGCGGTATTTTCTGGTATGTTATTTCCGGCTGTGTTAACATTTTTGTCTCGGTTTTCCTTAACTTTATTTTTTTGCCTTCCTGCTCTATTTCTATCTCCGCTAAATTGCTTTCTTCCATTAACTTAATTATTTCTTTAATATCTTTTATATCCATCATTATCCTCCCGATTGAGTATCAATAACCATTTTCTTCCCAGCACTCTCCGATGTCCAATGTCGAACGTCCAATGTTAGAAGTAAGAAGTGAGACGTTAGAAGTTAGAAGTGTCCACCCTCTAATCTTCAGCGTCTAATGTCCTGGATATTCGACTTTGGACGTTTTTTATAGAGCGCGCCGGCGTTTTTTAGGCGGGTTCCATTATGCCCTTCCTAAATATTCTTTATTCGCGGTGTCTATTTTAACAATATCACCAGGGTTTATAAATAAAGGGACTTGTATCTGGGCGCCGGTATCTAAAACAGCCGGTTTTAACCCGGCCCGGACACTGTCGCCTTTAATACCGGGTTCAGTATGCTTTACTTTTAATTCCAAAACAGCCGGCAGTTCTAAATTAATCAGACTGTTATCGTAGAAAATCCCGTTTAATTCAGTATTCTCTTTGAGCAAATCTGCAATATGTTCTATTTTATTTCTATCTAAAATAAAATCTTCAAATGTTTCCATATCCATAAAGTGGAAAAATCCACCGTCTTTGTAAGTATATTGCAGTTTGCGGCGTTCAATAAAGGCTTCTTCTACATTGTCAGAGTCCCTTAGGGTTTTTTCCAATACTATGCCAGTCTTTAAGTTTCTTAATTTAGCCCGGCAGAAAGCAGAACCTCTGCCTAATTTGGCATGTTCGCATCTGACAACAATGAATAATTCGCCGCTTAAAGAAATGGTCAGACCGGGTTTTATTGAGCCTATGTTAATCGGCATCTAAGACCTCGCAGCCTTTGGCAGTAACTCTTATTACACTTTCATAACGTATTCCGAATTTTGACGGTATATATATACCGGGTTCTACTGTAAAAACCATATTTTCCAATATTATTGAGTCATTATTCTTATTTATGAAAGGCTTTTCATGGACATTTAATCCAACGCCGTGGCCTAAAGAATGGCCGAAATATTTTCCATAACCGCATTTTTCAATGTAATTTCTTGCAGTTAAGTCTATGTCTTTTATTCTGACACCAGGCTTGATTTTTTCTATCGCTTTGACACGGGCTGTTTTAACTACATTAAAAATCTTGGCAAATATAGAAGGCATTTTATCGGAAAACAAAACTCTTGTCAAGTCAGCACAATATCCCTGATATTTTGCCCCCATATCAATTAGTAATGGCTTGTTTGATACTATTTTTGCTTCCTGGGGGCTATAATGCGGCAGGGCTGAGTTTTTGCCAGCGGCTGTTATAATATTAAAGGCTATGGCATTGTCTCCTTTCAATTTTAGAAATCTTTCTATTTCAATTGAAAGCCTTTTTTCACTTATTCCCGGGTAAAGGATATCCCGGGCAAATTTAAATGCTTCCAGAGTTATCTCTACGGCTTTTTTTATTTTGGCAATTTCGGTTTTGTCTTTTACTGCCCGGATATTTGGTAAAGGGTCCTCTGAAACATTTAAAGATATTTTATATTCGGTAAACTTTTCCTTAAAAATATTGTATTCTGCCAGAGGCAGACTGCGGGCCTGCAGACAAATATTTTTTGCTCCTGTCCTTTTTATATTTTTGGCAATGTAATCGAAAATTCCTGAAGAATAGATTCTTAGGCTGATTTGAGGAATTTGTTTTGCCTGCAGATAATATCTGAAGTCAGTAAATAATATAGGGTTATTGTCAATGCTTACAAAAAGATAACCTTCTATTCCCTGTTCTCCGGTAAGATAAGTTATATCACTTTCAGAAGATATTAGAATTCCATCTATCCCTTTATTTTTTAACGCGGAAGTTAATTTGGCAATCCGCAAGGAAAAAAGTTTATTTTCCATTTAGAATCTTCCTGGCAGCATATAAAGCGAGAATATACCCCTGCAGTCCGAATCCCGATATTACTCCTATGCAGATATCCGAAATCAGGGACTTTTTGCGAAAATCCTCTCTTCTATGGATATTGGACAAATGGACCTCTATCGCCGGTATATTTACCGCCAGCAAAGCGTCTCTTATTGCCACGCTTGTATGCGTGTAGGCCGCAGGGTTTATAATTATTAGCGCGAATCTGTCCACAGCGGAATTTATCCTATCTACAATAGCACCTTCATGATTGGACTGAAAAAATACAATATCTAAGTTGGTTCTCTCTGCTTCTTTTTGCAGGATAGTTTTTAAATCAGAAAGTTTTTCCCTACCGTAAATTTCCGGCTGTCTTCTGCCTAATAAGTTTAAGTTGGGCCCGTTGATTATTAAGATTTTCTTTCTACTGCTTTTGCGCATCTTTTTTACCTTCTGCTTCGTCAATTAACATAATTGGTATGTTATCTTTAATAGGATATTTAAGCCCGCATTTTAAGCAGACGATTTTTCCGTTTTCTTCTTTTACATCGCCTTTACAGGCAGGACAGGCAAGTATTTCTAAAAGTTCTTTATCTACCATAACTCCTCCTCCTTAAGATTGTTCTAATTTTTGACAGCAAATCACAGCATCCCTTTAGAAAATTCTCACTAACGCTTCCTGCTAACAGTGATATTAAATCACCGTCAGCGTCTATCTCTTTCCAGCCACTTACTTTGTCGGTGGCTTCTTCTAACGGGGCAAATAACATATTATCATTTTCTGCCTAATGTTCAAGGTTATTTTGCCTTGATAATCTGAGGATGCCAAAGTTAATTAATTTACACTGAAAAATCTTTTCAAAACACCTTGATTTTATTAGTATTTTCCGTGATTAATCTATCGGAAAAAAACCTCCAAAATGCAAGAAAAACTGGCATAATATAAGAAAAGTCTTGCAATTACTATAAAAAGCGATAAGGTAAAGATATTTTCTTAATATACAACACACAAGTTAAATCTAAGAAAACCGTAACCCGCTTTTTTCAGTGTAAACTAACTTATTAACCAAACAGGTATTATTATCAAAGGGTTTTAATTAGTGCCGTTTCTTTACAGTCTGGGAAATACGGGCAATTTACGCATTCAGACCAGATTTTGTGAGGAAGGGATGATTTTTTAGTCGGCTTAAACCCCAGTTTTTTAAAAAACTCCGGAGCATAAGTTAAGGCAAATACTTTTTTTATGCCTATTTCTTTTGCTTCGTTTAAACATTGGTTTACCAATTTACTGCCTATACCCTTTTTATGGTAAGCGTCTTTTACAGCCAAAGATTTTACCTCTGCCAAATCCTGCCAGCCGACTATATGCAGGCTGCAGCAGGCAATAACTCTGCTGTTTTTTTCGTATATCCAGAAATCCCGCAGGTTTTCATAGATATAATTCAGCGGCCGGACAAGAAGTAAACCTTTTTTGGCAAAGTTTGCCAGCAAATTGTAAATTTCTTTAGCGTCTTTTATCTTGGCTTTCCTAAGCATTTTCTGCCTTTCTTGGTCTGCTTAAATTCTACCCCCAATTTTTCCCTTGTCAAATATTACTGAGCAACAAGTTAGTTGGCAGGTTATTATTAGGTTAAGGTCAAGATTAAGATTAAGATTAAAAAATCTCGATCTCAGTCTCAATCTCAATCTAAATCTAAAAGAGTGTTAGCGCTTTTAGATTGGTTATTTTTCGGCGATTAGTTTTCTTTTTTAAATACAATATTCAGACTGAAGGATAAAGTTTTGAATTCCTTTAAGTCTTTAGGAAATCTGGGGAACGGCGTTGATAGATTGATGCTTTTTACGGCTGTTTCCCGCAGGATTTCCGGCGCAGTTGTTGTCTGAGGATTTATTGCCATAGATATCAGCCTGCCTTGATTGTTTAGAGTAAAGGTTATATTTACTTTTCCAGTAAGGCTGTTTTCATACAGGCGCAAAGCAGATAATTTTATCTTTTGCCTTATTTTCTCGTAATAAGCCATATAAGCCGGCAGTGAGCCGGCAAAGTCTTTAGGACTTATCATCTCTACAGCAGTTTTGCTTTTTTCTATTTTCTCCGTAATTACAGGTTTGTTGTAAGCTTTTAACGGCCGTTTTGTTTTTACAGGAAGATTGGGGATCTTTAAATAATCCGGCGGGATTTTTACCGAGGAAGTTTTTTTAATCCTGGGTATTTTGTGAATTTTTGTTTTGATAAAAACAGTTTTTGCCGGCTTCTTGGCGGCTGTAACCGGAATATTAAAATGTATCCCCGCTACTATTGCTGTATGGGCAGCCAAAGAAGCAATTATAAATAAAGGCATTCTTTTATCCATAAAGGTTATACGATTAAGTTTCGGAAGATATTTTTCTGTATGTTTTTATATACCGGTTTTATCAAAGGTGGCTCTCCAGAACATTTTGCCAGTATTTTTATGTTTCTTTCTTTAGGTTTATCAGAATAACCAGCAACTATGCGTGCACAAACAGCAAGCGTTTTCTGCGAAATACCCGGGCTGGCCAGTGCTGTCGGCCCGGGAGTGTTTACCGGAGAAAGTTCTATAAAATACTTTTTCCGGTTTTGCCTTTTTAACTTTTTATTTTCCTGCAAGTTCCTGCCGACGATAAGTTTCGCTTTGTTGTTTATTCTGAAATGCCGGCCTATTCTCAAAAGTTTTACTTCGTTAGCGAAAGCCGCCGATAGAGTGCTTTGTCTTCTATCAGGGTTTATTATTTTCTTGTCCGGCTGGAGATGCAGGAGCAGGTCTTTTACTTTCCGGGAGAATTTTTCTTCTGTCAAAAGGCAGCCTCCGGAAGGATTAGGATATTGGCTTATATTGTATTTTTCCGCCAAATGTATCTGTATTTTCCGAGAACGGCCGGATATTTGCGGAAGGAGATTTCTATTTACCCATTTATTCTGCAAGGCTATGCATTCCGGGCTGATTTGCGGAGAAAGCGGTCTTAAGACTAAATTTTTTGTGCCGGATTCTTTTTCAATAGTTTTTATGGCTTGTATTCTCTGAGAAAATGGTCTTTCTCCAGCAACTTCCCCGCTGGCAATAAAATCCGCACTTATTTTTTTCATATATCTTTTAGCCAGTTTAAACATTAAGATCTTACAGTCTATGCAGGGGTTTAAGTTTTTTCCAAATCCGTATTTGGGGTTTCTGATAATATCAATCTGGCAGGAAGTTATATCTTTTATTTTTAATTCCAGACTCAGCATAAATGCATAGCGGGTAGTTTCTGCTTTAAGTTTTTCCGGGAAGAATAGACTGTCAAAGAATATGCCGCAGGTTTGGATTCCCTGGGACTGCAGGATTTTTACGGCTAAAATACTGTCTAAGCCTCCGGAAAATAATACTACTGCTTTTTTGCTCTTTGTCATATCTTCAGGTTCATTCCATCATAAGCGGCTGTTGTTTCTATCGAAAGCTCCCGGCTTATTGTCCGGGCTAAGATGTGGGGTTTGGCTTTTAGCATTGTCATCCCAAAATGGGTAAGCACTGCTTTTTTAGGTTTTATGGCCATTATCAGATGTTTGGCTTCTTCTAAGCAAAGATGGTAAACTTGCGGCTTTTTCTCTTTTAAAACTACATTTATTACCAGTATGTCTGTGTTTTTATAGATGTTTTCCAAATCGGAAAAATATAGAGTGTCAGAAATAAAAGATATTGTTTTTCCTGCCGCAGACAGTTTTAACCCGTAGGTTTCAACCGTATGGAGCATTTTAGAAGCAATAGCCAGATGAATGTCTTTTATTTGGAAAGTTTTTCCTACCCGGGCGATTTCTGTTTTTTTTACAAAATCCTCCAGATAGGAGAATATAACTCCGTCCTTTCCAAAAGCATCCTGAGGGGCTATTAATAAACCTTCTTTCTTCCTGCCGGACTGAGTCATTGCTTCTATAAGTATGTTTATGTCTGAGGAATGGTCTATATGCTTGTGAGTAAGAACTAAAGCGTTTAAGGACTCCGGAGAAAGTTTAGGCCTGGAAGAAAGTATTTTGACTAAACTCCCCGGCCCTGGGTCAATTAAAATATTGGTTTGTTTATAGTTTACCCATATCCCTGCAGACGCACGTAATTGTTTTAAAGTGGCGAATCTTGCTCCTGCAGTGCCTAAAAATTTTATAAATCCAGCTTCTTCATTTTTACCCTGCATATTTCTAAAGGTTGTATTTTTTTTGCCAGACGCTTACAATTTCTGAGTTTATTTCCTGGATATCTTTAGGCTTTAAAGCCTTTGGCTGCTGCCTGCCTGCAGGTTTTCGTTTGAGGAATATTTCCACTGCCTCAAATTTGACTCTATTGCTTTTTGCAAAACGCTGAATCTCTCTGTCATTGGTTATTATTACTAACTGCGAGGGGTTTTTTGCTTTTTTTATCATCTTTTTGATAAGTTCGTCAGCAGTTTCTCCACGTGAGAATAATTCCTCAATTATAGAGCTGGAATTTTGCCTGTTGACTAAAGGCAAATCTTTCCCGTCATATACTAAAGTGGCTTTGTCCCGGGTTATTTTTCCTAAAGTTATCTCCCTTAGCTGCTGCCGGGCTGTTTGCAGAGTAAGACATTTTAATCTTTTATGCTGTTTTATTACGTTGTAGCCATCTATTATAAACCATAACATATAATATTCCTCCGATTATTCCCATAAGCGTCCAATAGACAAAATTCATCAGCGATATGCCTAAAGCAACAGGTTTGGCTATTGCTGTCTTTCCCATAAAATAAACGCTTGCTCCTTCCCGGCTGCCTAAGCCGGCTATAGTAATAGGTATTAGGCTGATTATTGAAATTATGGGCACTATAATAAAAAATCCTAAAAGTGAAGGCCTAATTCCTAAGCCTAACGCAGTTATGTAATATGAGAATATAGCAAAGGCTTGGACAGGCAGAGAAATACCGACGCTGATTAAAAGTATTTTTGGACTTTCGCGAAAGATATGCAGGACATCATATAGCCGTTCAAGTTTTGTTTTTATTCCCGGAAAGTTGTTTGTAAAGTACAGGATTATCTTTGATGCCCGGCGGCTGAAAAGGAAAACAGAGAATATAAGCAGCAGCCCGCTCCATAAAGTTATAGGCAGAATTATCGCAGTCCCTACGATATTCTCAGTCAGACCTATAAGAAAAGATACAATCGCTGTTAAAGAGAGCCCGATAAATCCAGTTGTCCTGTCCACTATTAAGGAGGCGGTAATCCTGCGCAGGGCAACGTTGTATTTTATTCTTAAGGCTATTCCTCTGAAAATATCCCCGGCAATCAAAGAAGGGAAAAATAGATTAAAAAATGTCCCGCATAATGAAGGAGTAAAGATATCATTGAAAGTTAAACTCACGCCCATATATTTTAGGATAATTCTCCAGCGAATAACACAGATAAACCATGCTAAAAAGAAGCAGGCAAAGCCTAAAGCCAATAATTCCAAATTAGCATGTTTGAGCGCAGACAAAAGACTTTTGTAAGGAACGAATTTGAAGATATAGGTTATCAACCCTAAACTTACTATAAGCCGCAGTATAAGGTTGATTATTTTTCGTCTCAAGACTTTTAGGATTATTTGTGTTTTATGTATGAGTGGGCTGACATTGCGGCAACGGCCCCTTCTGCCGCGCAGGTAATAAGCTGGCGGACTGTCTTTTTAATACAGTCTCCGGCTGCAAAGAGGCCCTCACAGGATGTCCGCATTTCAGAATCAGTAATTATAAATCCCTGGTAATCTAAATCCGCAAGGCCCCGGATGATTTGAGTGTTGGGTTTGTAGCCAATGGCTACAAACAAAGCATTGATTCTTAATGTCGTTTTAATATTTGTCTTTGTATCCTGCAGGATTGCTTCTTCTATAAAGTCTCCGCCTTTTATCTCTATTACTATTTTATTCCAAAGTATCTCTATGTTAGATTTTGATTCTACCTGCCGGGCAAGGTAATCAAATGCCCGCAGTTCGTCCCTGCGATGGATAAGATAAACTTTTTTAGCAATTCCTGCCAGATAAAGCGCATCTTCGCAGGCTGAATTGCCTCCTCCTACTACAGCCACTGTTTTGTCTTTAAAGAAAAAGCCGTCGCATACAGCGCAGTAAGATATACCTCTGCCTGCAAACTGTGCTTCTTTTTCTATACCTAAGTTTTTAGGTGCTGCCCCGGAGGCTAATATTACTGCCTTGTGTTCTAAAACTTCAGCCGCAGTGTGCAGTCTAAAGCCGGTCTTAGTTTTTTCTATGCCGGTTATTTGCTTATTTTCTATTTTTATACCTAAGTCGTTAATCTGGTTTAATAAAATTTGGGAAAATTCCATACCTTTTATGCCATAACTGGTTCCGGGAAAGTTGTCTATTCTTTCTATGTAATTTATCTGGCCGCAGGGAAGTTTTTTTTCGTAAAGGCTGAAGTCCAAATTTGCACGTTTAGCGTAAATAGCAGAAGTTATGCCGGCTATGCCGGATCCGATTATTGCTAATTCAGACATTTGGCAATCCTTTCTTTTTATATTGTTCTATAAAAAAATCTATTGAGCGGTTATAAGTTTTCTCGTCTTCGGGATGGAAGAAACAAGCAGGAACCTCATTCCGTGAAAGGTGATACTTTAAGCATTCGCAGCACAGCCCCTTTTTAGAACAAGGGTAAGTGCAGTTGCAGTTTTTCAAGTTGTCTGCTTTGTTAAGGCATTCTTTAGGCATAATGTTATCCCTCCTGTGCGTTTTCTATATTTAATTCCTCTAATTGCTTCCTTCGGACATTAGAAGGCGCATTAGTTAACAGGCATATGCCTTTTTGCGTTTTAGGAAAAGCAATAACGTCTCTTATTGACTCAGAATTAGTAATTATAGCAATAAACCTGTCTATGCCAAAAGCAATACCGGCATGGGGCGGGGCGCCGTAATTGAAAGACTTTAACAAAAAACCAAACTTCTCCTCTGCTTCCTGAGGAGTTATGCCTAATATTGAAAATATTCTGTTCTGCATTTGGGATTTGTGAATTCTTACTGAACCGCTTCCTAATTCTGTGCCGTTGAATACTAAATCGTAAGAGCGCGAGCGGATTTTCCCCAATTCGCCTTTTTCAAGCAGGTATTCGTCTTCAACAAAAGGCGCAGTAAAAGGATGGTGTTCTGACCCCCATTTTTTATTCTCCTCATCGTATTTAAACAAAGGAAATTCAGTTATCCATGCAAAAGCGTATTCAGAACCAGTTTCTTCCCTTAAGTCCGGCTTGTCAGTGCCGTATTTATTCACAGCCTGTTTATAAGTTATTCTGGGAAAAGGAGTTTTAATCTTTTTGCCTAAGGTTTGTTCAAATACGCGGGAAAACAATTCTTCGGTTAATCTAAAGATGTCTGCCTCGTCAGCGAAAGACATTTCCAAATCCAACTGGGTAAATTCCGGCTGGCGGTCTTTTCTCAAATCTTCGTCTCTAAAACAGCGGGCTATCTGGTAATATTTATCTATCCCGGAAACCATCAACACCTGCTTAAATAATTGAGGCGACTGCGGAAGTGCATAGAACTTTCCGGGATTGAGCCTTGCCGGAACAAGAAAATCACGGGCACCTTCCGGAGTAGATTTAGTAAGAAAGGGGGTTTCTACTTCCAGGAACTCCTGCTGGGAGAGAAAATTTCTTACTACTTGGTTTATTTTACTGCGCAGAGTTAAGTTGTCCAGCATTTTTCTTCTTCTTAAGTCCAAAAAACGAAAACTCAGCCTTATTTCTTCAGAAGTGTCAATGTCGTCTTCTATCATAAAGGGGATTTCCTGAGCAGGGCTTAATATTTCTATTTTCTCTGCCAAAACTTCTATTTTCCCTGTAGGTATTGAAAGATTTTCTGTGCCTTTAGGCCTTTTGCTTACTTCACCTTCTATTTTTACCACATCTTCATTTTTGAATGTTTGGGCAGCAGGATAGGCTTGTTTGGCTATGCTTTTAATAACAGTTATTTGGGTCTTTCCGTAGCGGTCCCGCAGGTCAACGAAAATAATCTTTCCGTGGTCACGCCGGGAGTCTACCCAGCCGCAAAGAACTGCCTTTTTGCCTATGTCTTTCTCTGTAAGGCTTCCGCAGGTATGGGTCCTAAGCATACTTTTCTAAATAGTTATTAACCGTGTCTAATAATTCGTCCTCGTTTATTTGCTTCTGCAGGGATTCTTTCATAAACTTAACAATGATTTTGCCTTGTTTTATCTCATCATCGCCTATCAAAACAGTTATTCTCGCGCCTAATTTTTGTGAATATTTAAGCTGGGCCTTCAAGGATTTGCCCAGAAAATCTATATCCGAAGATATTGAATGCTGTCTTAGCAGAGTCAAAATTTCAAAGGCATAATTATATACATTTTTGCTGGTGTATGCAACAAATACTTTTGCCGCCGGGCTGATTTTTTTTACAGGCATAAGCATAAGCATTCTTTCCATACCTAAAGCAAACCCTGCCGCGGGAATCTGCGGCCCGCCTAATTCTTGGATTAAGTTGTTATACCTTCCTCCTGCTCCAACTGCGTCCTGCGCGCCTAATTTGGAAGATTTAATTTCAAATACAGTCTGGGTATAGTAATCTAAGCCCCGCACAAGCACAGGGTTTATTGTATAAGGTGTTTTTAATTGCTCTAATGCCCGGCACAAAGAGTCAAAGTGCTGCCGGCAGGATGTGCAAAGGTAGGAATGGTTTATTTTTAAAGAAGAGACAATTTCCCGGCATCCGGGATTTTTGCAGTCAAGTATGCGCAGGGTGTTTCCCTGCAGCCTTTGCCGGCAGTTTGGACAAAGCAGATTCTTTTTGGAGGAAAGTTTTTCTTTAAGGATGTTTTTTAATGCTTGTTTGTCTTTAACGCAGCCTAAAGAATTAATTTCTATGGAATAATCTTTTATTCCGGATTCAGACAGTATTAAAGACGCTATTTTTATCAATTCCGCATCAGCCCAATAACTGCCGGCTCCAATGAATTCGGCGCCTATATGACTGAATTCCCTCAGCCTTCCTTTTTGGGGACGTTCGCCCCTGAACATCGGCCCGATATAGAACCATTTCATTATTTCTTTCTGCCGGTAAATATTGTGGGAGATGACATTTTTGGCGGCTTGTGCTGTGCCTTCAGGGCGCAGGCAGATGTTTTTTTCCAGAGGGTAAAGCCGGTAAATTTGTTTTTCTACAATTTCTGTCTCTTTGCCCAGGCCCCGGCTAAATACCCGGCTGTCTTCCAATATAGGGAATCTGGCTTCCTGGTAGGCAAAAATTTTGAATATTCTGCGGGCTGTTTTTTCCAAAGAATATAGAGCAGCACTTTCCGGAGGAAAATATTCTTTAGTTCCTTTTACTAACTTGAAATCAGGCATTTTAGACTGCTTTTTTGGACAATTTCTTCAATTCCAGCCCCGGCTTAAAAATTACGGCTTTCCTGTCCGGTATAGGTATGGGTTTGTTAGTCCGGGGATTCCTGCCTATTTTACGACGTCTTACCTTTATTTTAAATACTCCGAAATTTCTTATTTCTATTCTCTCTTCTGCCAACAGCGCCTTAATCATTGTTTCAAAAACCTTATTAGTAATTTTGCTTACTAAGGGATATTTAAACCCTGTCTCCACAACTATTTTCTCAGCAATATCTTTTTTAGTCATAAAGCCAGCCTCCTGTTTGGGCAACTTTTTATAATAGCAATCCTAAGTCGTAAGCTGAATGTCCAACGTCGTAAGCCCAATCCCGACGTTGCCTTTCTACCGTTAAAAAGCGCTTGCGCACTTTTTACACCTCGGGGGTGGAACTTGTTCCACCCCCGAGGTGGGCGCCGGTAAGAAACAAAAATCAACCCTTCGACTTTGCTCAGGCTTGATGGTGAGCATAGTCAAACCATCAAAAATTAAAATAAACTTTGCAACTTTTTAAGACTGTCTTGTTTTGTCCACGTTTTGTCCAGATGCGCCGGTGTTCTTATTCTCAATCTTGACCTAAATCCTGCTTTTGCCCTCAGCCTCTTGGGCCTGGACCTTTGAGTCTATTACAACATTCTGGAAATTATAGGATTATGGAATTTATAGCATTTATTCAGCCTAATGTCAAGTAGAAGCTGTCGTTTTCTAAAAGCCGGGTTATTTGTTGAAACAACAAGGGTTGAGGCTGGATGTGGAAATCCCGCGAGGCTTTGACTTTAACAAATCTGTATTCCGGAGATTTAAAGTTAAAATATACGGGAACTTCCCCGGGATGCTGCAAAAGGGTTTGTTTAAGTTTTTTAATCAGTTCTTCGGAAGGAGTTTCTATATTGACCACTAAAGATGTAATATACCGGTTGATATCGTTGATTTCTATCACTGAAGAGACTATGAGTTTAGGGCTTGTTTCTTTATTGTCTATCTGGCCTTTAAGAATAACCGGATTGCCTTTTTTTAGAAAGTTTTTGGTTTCGTTATAAACTCTGGGGAAAACAAACCCTTCAATGCTGGATGTTTCGTCTTCTATTTTTAGTATGCCCATAAGTTCTTTTGTCTTGCGGGTTGTGGTCAATTTTATTTTGTCTAATATTCCTGCCACGGTTATATTTTTTGAGGGATTTGAATAATTAAGCCGGCCTGAATAATTTGTTATATCTTGTATTTTATTTAGCCTTAGGCTGTTGATGAGCCATTCGTATTTAGACAAAGGGTGGCCGGTTATATAAAATCCCAAAAGTTCTTTTTCAAAGGCTAAAATTTGATGTTTAGGCCATTCTTCAAAATCCGATATTTTTTGCCCGGTTTTTTTTGCCGGGATAAGCCCGCCGAATAAAGACATTTGTTTAGAGTTTTTTGCTTTTTGAATTTCATTGCCATACTCAATCGCTTCTTCAAGTATGTTCATCATTTGCGCCCTCTTGCCGAATTTATCCATTGCCCCGCATTTTATCAGGCTTTCTAAGACTTTCTTATTTACGGCCCTGTGGTCAATCCTCTGGCAGAAATCAAACAGATCTTTAAATTTCCCGTATTTCTGCCGGGTGACGATGATAGATTCCACTGCGGCCCTGCCGACATTCTTTATGGCTAAAAGCCCAAAACGTATCTGGTTTTTTTCGGTAACTGTGAAGTTAGAAAAACTTTCGTTTACATCCGGAGGAAGGACTTTTATACCCATTCTTTTGGCTTCGTTAATATAGATAACCAATTTGTCTAGATTGTCCCTTTCAGAAGTCATTAAAGCCGCCATAAATTCTACAGGGAAATTCGCTTTTAAATAGGCGGTTTGGTAGGAAATTACAGCATAGGCCGTGGAATGGCTTTTATTAAAGCCATACCCGGCAAAATATTCAATCAGGTTAAATATTTTTTCCGCGGAAGTTTCGGGTATTTTATTCTTTCTACAGCCTTCTATAAAGATTTTTCTTTGTTCTTCCATTACTTCCGGATTTTTCTTGCCCATAGCCCTGCGGACAATATCTGCCTGGGATAAAGAGAATCCTGCCAGGGCAGATACTATCTGCATAACCTGTTCCTGATATACGATTATCCCATAGGTTTCTTTTAATATATCTTTTAATTTGGGATGGATATAATTTATGGGTTTTTTGCCTTGTTTACGGCTTATGAAGTCTTCTACCATCCCGCTCCCTAAAGGTCCCGGCCGGTAGAGCGCAAGAACTGCTATTAAGTCCTCTATCCTGGTGGGTTTTAGTTTACTCAAAATATCTTTCATCCCCGAACTTTCTAATTGGAAAATCCCCGAAGTATTGCCTTTTGCCAAAAGCGAGTAAGTTTTGCTGTCTTTAAGAGAAATGTTGTTTATGTCTATATCTTTGCCGCGCGTCCTTTTTATTATTTTTAAGGCTGCCTCTATCACAGTCAGAGTTTTTAAGCCTAAAAAGTCCATCTTTAGCAGGCCTATTTGTTCTAAAGACTTCATATCAAACTGAGTTATTATCTGGCCGTCAGGGGTTTTTAACAGAGGTATATATTCAGTAAGGGGCCTGTCGGATATAACTATGCCTGCGGCGTGAGTTGACGCATGCCTGGATAAGCCTTCTAAATGGAATGCTGTGTCTATAAGTTTTTTTATATCGGGGTTTGTTTGATAGATATGTTTTAGATCCGGATTTACTGCCAGGGCTTTTTTTAAGGTCATATCGTTTTCCGGAGGAATTAACTTGGCTATTTTGTCTATTTCGCCGTAAGTAAAACCTAAAACCCTGCCTACATCTCTGACAACTGCACGCGAGAGCATTGAGCCAAAAGTAATTATCTGGGAAACATTGTTTTTTCCGTAACGCTTTGCTACGTAATCAATAATCTGCTGGCGTTTTTCGTAACAGAAATCTATATCTATATCCGGCATACTTACTCTTTCTGGATTTAAAAATCTTTCAAATATCAGATTGTATTTAAGCGGGTCGATTGTGGTTATGTCTAAAAGGTAACTTACAATACTGCCGGCAGCCGAGCCTCTTCCCGGACCTACGGGTATTTTATTTTCTTTAGCATATTTTACAAAATCCCAGACTATCAAAAAGTATCCGGGAAAACCCATCTTATTAATAATGTTTAGTTCATATTCCAGCCGGTTTTTGACATTTTGAGAGGCATTAGGGTATTTTTGAGGCAGGCTTTTATAGCAAAGATTTTTCAGAAAATCGTATTCGTTTACTCCTTCAGGAAGGTTAAATTTCGGTATGTGCCTTTGAGAAAAATCAAATTCAAAATTGCATTTTTCGGCTATTTCAATAGTATTGGACAAACATTGAGGGCAGTCTTTAAATATTTCCTGCATTTCCCGGCTGGATTTTAAATAAAACTCCTGGGTACTAAACCGCATCCTTGAAGGATCGTTAATTGTAGTCTGTGTCTGCAGGCATAAGAGTACTTCATGAGCAAAAGCGTCTTCTTTATCTATGTAGTGAACATCATTGGTAGCAACTAAAGGAATATTTAAATCGCGGGATATTTGCATTAGGTATTTGTTTACTGTTTTCTGTTCGGGAATATTTTGGTCCATCATTTCCAGATAGAAATTTCCCTGTCCGAATATTTGATTATAGATATCTGCTGTCTTGAAAGCCTCAGATATTTCATTATTCAGGATATGGCGGCTGATTTTCCCTTTCAAACAGCCCGACATACCAATAAGGCCGCGGCTGTTTTGCCGGAGAAGATCTAAGTCTATACGGGGTTTATAGTAAAAGCCTTCTATGTAAGCGGCGCTGATGAGTTTTATCAGGTTTTTATAGCCTTGGTTATTTTTAGCCAGAAGCACAATGTGGTAATTACCGGTTTCGCCGTTTTTGCCTTTGTCAAATCTGCTTTTAGGCGCCAAATAGGCTTCTACTCCAATAATCGGCTTTATGCCGTTTTTTATGCAAAGGTTGTAAAAATAAACTGCGCCGAAAATATTACCGTGGTCAGTCATTGCCAAAGCAGGGAATTTAAGTTCTTTGGTTTTCTGTATAAGTTTATCCAGACGGCAGGCTCCGTCTAAAAGGCTGTATTGAGTATGGACGTGAAGATGGACGAATTTTGAGTGTTCCATTTTATTCCCATTCAATTGTAGCCGGGGGTTTTGAACTTATATCAAATACCACTCTATTTACTCCCTGAGTTTTGTTTATAATTTCTGAAGACAATTCTTCCAGAACTTTGTAAGGCAGTTTTGTCCAGTCAGCAGTCATTCCGTCTAAACTGTTTACTGCTCTGACAGCCGCAACATATTCGTAAGTGCGTTTGTCGCCCATTACCCCCACACTTTTTAAAGGCAGAAGCACTGCAAAAGCCTGCCAGATATTTTTATAAAGCCCGTGTTTTTTTATTATTTTTTCTATTTTTGCGTCAACTTCTTTTATTAGGGCTAATTTTTCCCTGTCTATTTCGCCTAAGATCCTTACTGCCAGGCCGGGCCCGGGAAAAGGATGGCGGTAAAGTATTTTCTCAGGCAGGCCTAATTCTTTGCCGATTTCCCGGACTTCGTCTTTGAACAGTTCTCTTAAAGGCTCTATTAGTTTTAGTTTCATTTTTTTAGGCAGGCCTCCTACATTATGGTGGGATTTTATTTTGGCTGTAGGCCCGTCAAAAAACGGCACAGATTCTATTACGTCCGGATATAATGTTCCCTGGCCTAAAAACTTTACGTTTTTTATCTTTTTGGCTTCATTTTCAAAAATCCGGATAAATTCATAGCCGATTATTTTCCTTTTCTGTTCAGGGTCAGTTATGCCTTTTAGTTTAGATAAGAAATCTTTAGCAGCGTTGACATATTTTAAATTTATTCTAAAGTGTTCTTTGAAAATCTTTCGGACCTGCCGCGGTTCGTTTTTTCGTAAAAGGCCGTTGTTGACAAATATACAGGTTAAATTTTTGCCTATTGCTTTATGAATAAGCAAGGCTGTTACTGAAGAGTCTATGCCTCCGGATAAACCGCAGATAACTCTGTCTTTGCCTGCCTGCCGCCGGATTTTGGCTATAGTTTCCTGGATGAAATTTTTTACCTGCCAACTGGGGAAACAGCCGCAGATTCTAAAGACAAAATTAGAGATAATCTGCAGACCATACTCTGTATGAGCTACTTCAGGATGGAATTGAACTCCATATATCTTCTTTTTAGGAATACTAAAGGCAGCATAAGGAGTTTGTTGAGTATGGGAAAGTTTTTTTGCGCCTTCAGGCAGGCGCGTTATCGTGTCTCCATGGCTCATCCAGGAAGTTATCTTTTCCGGCAAAGTAAAGAATAAATCATGGTGGTTGTCTATATACATTTCTGCCCGGCCGTATTCGCGGGTTGAAGTATGTTTTATTCCGCCTTTAAACAGATGAGTTATTGCCTGCATACCGTAGCAGATTCCTAAAATAGGAGTGTTGAGGTTAAGTATTTCCCTGTCTGGCATAGGAGCATTTTTTTCATAGACGCTGTTTGGCCCGCCGGATAAAATAATTCCTTTAGGCGCTATTTTTTTTATTTTGTCTGTGCTGACAGTGCAAGGCTCAATAAGGCTGTAAACTCTAAGTTCTCTTATCCTGCGCGCTATAAGCTGAGTATATTGGGAGCCGAAATCCAAGACTAAAATTAAATCTTTTTTATTATTCATTGGTTTTTAAAGTCTTTTTGAATTTTTATTTTCCCTGCCCACGGTGAAGCTTTACGGGGCTTGCCCCGTGGCGTAGCTTTACGGGGCTTGCCCCGTGGCGAAGCTTTACGGGGCTTGCCCCGTGATGAGCGTAGCGAATTTTACGGGGTCATTTTGATTTTTGCATTTTAATTTAACATACCAATCTAATAACTTACCAACTTCTCAATCTTAATCTAAACCTTGTTCTTGTTCTAATCTAAGCCTGTTTCATTTGCCCATTCCTACTCTTTGGATGACCTGGAATATTTTTCCTTCAGTCTGGATAGACGGAGCAATTATAATTTCTGCAAAGTGCATTTCTTTTATTGTTTTTACACCTAATGTGCCCATAGAAGTTGCTAAAGCACCCATAAGATTTTGAGAGCCGTCGTCTACTTCTGCAGGGCCAAACAGAATCTGTTCCAAAGAACCGGTTATTCCCACTTTTATTCGGGTCCCGCGGGGCAGATTAGCATGGGAAGTAGCCATACCCCAGTGATAGCCTTTGCCAGGAGCCTCTTTTGCACGGGCAAAAGCCGAGCCAATCATTACCGCATCCGCCCCAGAAGCAAAAGCCTTGCAAATATCCCCGCCTTTGCGCATTCCTCCGTCAGTAATAATAGGTACATATTTGCCGGTTTTCTTAAAATAGAAATCTCTGGCCTCCGCACTGTCTATAGTAGCGGTTACCTGAGGAATCCCAATTCCTAATACTCCTCTTGTTGTACACGCTGCGCCTGGGCCTACGCCAATAAGCAGGCCGTCACAGCCGGTTTCTAAAAGGTCTAAAGTAACCTCATAAGTTACGCAGTTGCCTAAGATTACGGGTATTTTCCTTTTCTGGCAGAATTTATATAAATCCAGAGGTTTATATTTAGAAGAGGTATGTTTTACTGTAATAACCGTTGATTGGACAACAAATATGTCTGCACCGGCGTCTTCAGCAATCTGGGCAAACCTTTCAGCATTTTGGGGAATACAGCTTACTGCTGCAGTGCCTGCCTGACTTTTTATTTCCTGAACTCGTTTAGCGATTAATTTTTCCTTTATCGGAGTAGTATAAATCTTTTGGATTAGATTTGTGGCTTCTTCGGAAGAGGAATTCGCAATTTGTGTCAGGACATCCTCCGGGTTTTCATAGCGGGTTTGCACTCCGTCTAAATTCAAAACCGCTACCCCTCCTAATTTAGACATTGCCACGGCAAATTTCACATCAACTACGCCGTCCATTGCCGCAGCCAGTATCGGTACAGGAAATTTTTTCCCGTCAAGTTCCCAGAAAATATCCACATCCTCTGGATTTATAGTAGTTTTGCCGGGGACTAAAGCAACTTCGTCAAACCCATAACATTTCCTTACTCTTTTCTTTCTGCCAATCCATTCAGCCATTGTCCTGCCTCCTTAAATTTGCTGTTAAGTAATTCAATAGTTTGGATAATGTATTCTTTAGTTCTTTTCTTGAAACAATCATATCTATAAGCCCGTGTTCTAAATTAAACTGCGAAGATTGAAAGTTGGGAGGGAGTTTTTGCTTTGTTGTTTGTTCAATGACTCTCGGCCCGGTAAATCCGATAAGTGCTTTAGGCTCAGCAATAATAATATCACCCAGCCCTGCAAAAGACGCCAATACCCCGGCCATTGTAGGGTGAGTAAGAACAGAAATATAAGGAATATTTGCCTGCTTTAGCTTCGCCAGGGCAGTTGAAGTTTTAGCCATTTGCATAAGAGAAAACAGGCCTTCATACATTCTTGCGCCTCCGCCGGAGCCGGAGACAATAACCAAAGGAATTTTTTCTTTTAAAGCCAGTTCTACTGCCCGGGTAATCTTTTCTCCTACAACTGAGCCCATTGAGCCCATAATAAACCGGGAGTCAGTAGCTGCAAAGGATATAGGCCGGCCTTCTATCTTTGCCCGGCCGTAGATAGCGGCTTCTTTTAGTCCTGTTTGCTGCTGAGCTTTTTGCATTTTTTCCCTGTATGTCTGGACTCCTTTGAAATTCAAAGGGTCTGCGGATTCCATATTTTTGTCTAATTCTTCAAAACTTTCGGGATCTAACAGCAGTTGAACCCGTTCGTATACTCCTAAAGGAAAATGATATTCGCATCTCGGGCATACCCAAAGGTTGTTCTTTAAGGTTTTAGTAAATATAGGGAAAGAACATCCCGGACATTTATGCCATAAACCTTCGGGAATGTCTTTTCTTTTTACCCGAACTATTGTATATTTGGGTTTTTTCTTAAACAGAGCCATTAGTCAGCCTTCTTAAAATTATGCCTGCATCTATCTTAGGGTAAAAATAAGTGGTTTTCTGGGGCATTTTAATTCCCCGAGAAGATATGTTTATAAGTTTTTTTATATCTATGCTTTTTAAGAAAAAAGCACATCCCTGATATTTATCCGCCGCGTGTATGGCCTCTTCTTCGTTTATAGTGTAAATAGTATTGTTTTCATTTTGCTTGATTTTTGCCTTTTTAAGAATTAATTTATGCAGGATAAAGACGTCAATATCGGCTAATGCTTTTTCTCTTTCAGTTTTAAATATTCTGCCTAAAACTTTTTTGTTTTTCAAACGCAATAAATAAAACTTTTTTCGGCAGTAAATTCCTAAGGACATTTTTTTGCCGGATTTTATTTTTTCGGCCAGGCCCGTAAGGGAATTTTCCTGTTTGAAAGAAAATATCTCTCCTATTTTTTTTTGCAGAGATACTATATCCAGGCGGGATTCTTTTATTACTCTGTGAGTAGGCAAAATAAGAATGTTTTTGCCGGCTGCAGGACTGAAATAAGCCATAGCATAATCTAATTCTTTGAGGCCGTTTTGCTTTTTTGCCTTTTTAGCATAAGCACAGGCTACCTCAAACCGGTGGTGGCCGTCAGCAATAAGCAGTTTTTTCTTCTCAATTGCCCGGCTGATGATTTGAGTGTCTTTACTGTCGTTTATCTTCCAAATAGAATATTCTATATTCTGTTGAGTAGAAAAGTTCATTAACGGCTTATTTTTTATGATTCCGGCAAAAACCTTGGAAAGCCGGGATTTTTTTGTGTCAGGGTAGATTATAAATATAGGGCTTAAGTTAGCCTGGACCTCTGAAATAATTGAAAAACGGTCCGCTTTCGGACCTTTATGCGTATACTCATGCGGATAAATTCTGGACTTGTCTAATTTAAGCAGACCCAAAAATCCATATCTTCGCAGACTCTTGCCGTGAAAAGAAAACTTCTGACGGCAAAGGTAAAAACAAGGCTGGCTGTCCTGAACTAAGACTTCTTTCTTAAGCCACTGTCTAAATACCTGTCCTATTTTTTTATAGGTGTGTTCTTTATCAGTCAAAATCAGATTACAGAAATTGTATTCAGACGATTGTTTTAGTTTAATTTCCTGGTCCTTATTTATAATATCGTAAGGCGGGCAGACCAGCATTTGCATTTTCGGCAGAAGTTTTTTATTGTAATGCAGACCGTAGAAAGGTTTAATTATTGGTTTTGTTTTCATTTTTGCCGGGCTGGGGAGATTTATTTTCTTTCTTAGGTTTAACTTCGGAAGAGGCGTTTTCAGCAGAGGCCGGTTTCTTATAATCAGTAGCGTAAAAGCCTGAGCCTTTGAAAATAAGACCTGCTCCTTTGCCAATCAGCCGTTTAACTTTGCCTTGGCATTTAGGACATTTAGATAGAGGCTTGTCTGTAATTTTTTGGAAAACCTCAAAAATATAACCGCATTCCTGGCATTCGTAGTCGTAATTAGGCATACTTTTAATTGTTTAAAGCCTGTTCTATGGCTAATAATTGGGCTTTTGCTTTATTTAGAGTTTCAATATATTCCTTTTCCGGGCGGGAATCTAAAACTATACCCGCTCCTGCCTGGACAAAAGCCTGACTGTTCCGAATTACAATAGTACGTATTATTATAGCAGTATCTAAATTTCTTTCAAAAGAAAAATATCCCACGCATCCGGCATATATCTGCCGCGGCTGAGGTTCTAATTCGTCAATAATTTCCATAGCCCTTATTTTCGGAGCTCCGGCAACTGTGCCTGCCGGAAAGCATGACCTTAAAGCATCAAAAGGAGTTTTGTCTTTTTTTAGCCGGCCGGTTACTTCGCTTACTATATGCATAACATGCGAGAATTTCTCAATGCTTTTGAATACAGGCACTTTGATAGAAGACGCTTCGGCTGCTCTGCCAATATCATTCCTTCCCAAATCTACCAGCATAATATGCTCAGCCAGTTCTTTCTTATCGTTTAAAAGCTGGCGGCTGAGTTTTTCGTCTTCTTCGTCTGTTCTGCCTCTTGGCCGTGTTCCGGCAATAGGCCGGGTATAGAGTCTTTTATCTTCGCAGCGGACCAGCATCTCCGGAGAAGAGCCGATAATTTTAGCCTGTTCAAAATCCAGATAATACATATATGCCGAAGGGTTAAGATGCCTTAAAAAACGATAAACAGTAAAAGGGTCTTTATTAAATTTTGTTTTCAGCCTTTGCGAAAGCACAACTTGGATGATATCACCTTTTTTTATGTATTGTTTTGCTTTATCCACGGCTTTTAAAAAATCTCTGCGCGAAAAATTAGAAGAATACTTTAATTTCTTCTTTGGCCTGCGGATTTCTATCGGAGCAGGTTTAAACGGCCGGCTGACTATTCTGTAAATTTTACCTATTGTCTTTTTCTCCTTCTCATATAAAGAAGCCATATCCGCTTTGTTTTTTACAAATACGCAGGAAGATATGATAATTTTTCTTTCCTTGTGGTCAAAAGTAATAAGGTGTTTATTCAAAACAAATTCGCTTTGGGCTGATTTTAGCCGTTTATTGGCAAGTTTAGGCTCAAAAAACCGCACATTGTCATAACCTAAAAAACCCACAAACCCGCCGGTAAACCGGCTGGCGGTTTTTGAAGTAAAAGGCTTAAAACCAGCCATTATTTCCTCTATTTCTGATAGGATATCTTTTCGAATAGAAAAAGTTTTGCTGGTATTGTTCAGCCGGTTTTTAATACTGATTTTTTCAGCGTGGTTTTGAACAGAAATTAAAGGTTTAAAACCGATAAAAGAAAAACGGGCTATTTTTTCCTGGCCTTCTACAGATTCTAAAAAGAAACTTTCTTCTCTCTCCTGTAAAGAAGCATAAGCGGAAACTGGAGTAATTGTATCACTGACAAATTCAGTCTCAATAATAATAAGGTTATATTTTTTAGCAAGTTTTAGAAAATCTTTTTTATCCGGCGATATTTCCATTATTATCTATTATTTCCTGATATCTTTAGACCATTTTCCTGAAAAAACAGGACTTTGCCCCGGTATGGCAGGCGGGTCCGGTCTGGTCAACTAAAACCAGCAAAGTATCTTTGTCACAGTCATAAAATATATGCCTTACTTTCTGGATATGTCCGGAAGTTTCGCCTTTCCTCCATAGTTTCTGCCGGGAACGAGAAAAGAAACAAGTCCTGCCCTCTTTAAGGGTTATTTTTAAAGATTCTTTGTTCATATAAGCCAGCATTAAAACCTGGTTGGTTTTGTATTCCTGGACAATTGCCGGAATTAGCCCTTTTTCATTATATTTTAACACCGGCAGTCTTTTTTTTATTTCTTTCATTATCTCCTCCATGATAAAAGTTATTGTTTAAAGAGACCTTTTATTATACTCCGGAAAATAAAAAAGGCAAGGATACAATTTGGCACAAATCGGCTCAAAAACCTTTGAATTTATCCCGTTAGAAAAAGAGAGTTTACCATTGTTAGGAAGAAATAGCGGGAGAGTTTATCTTCTAACGGAGTCTGCTCCTACGTGTGGTTTCTTTCTTCATTTTCATCAAAGATCGGATAAACCGCCAGATAACCAGTTAAGACTGGCTTTCGGCTGATTTGGACAGTTATGATTTTAGCACAAATCATCTGCGTACCTGCCCGCTATAAAGCCTCAGCGAAAGAGCCTCAGAGCCCGCAGGATTAGGTTGTTAGAATTTTCCTCTTTTTATTCTTTTCCTGATGAATGTGAAAAATCGTTTCCAATCTTGAACACACAACGTAAAAAAAGCACCAATAACCCCTGCTGATGCCATACCTACAGGACATCCCTGCTGTTTACAGAAAGGACAAACAGCAAATGTGGCGTAAAGATTGGTAAAACCAAACCACCAGCCAATAAGTCTAAACAATCGGCCGAATGGCGATATTTTCTGTTTACTGTACTTTCTATCCATTTTTTTAGATGTTGATATTGTTTCCTGTGTATTTTTTATCTTTTTCATTTTAACACAAAAATCAGCGCTCGAAACGGAACGAAATGCAGTATAAACTCAGCCAGATTGGTACTTTTTACTCTGTTAGAAAGAATTCTTTAACGGTGGTTTATTTTCTAAAAGAGATAACAAGTTTTTAAATACTAAAAAGTTATTGTCGAATAAGGAGAAATTTTTACCCTGCATTCTTAATGCGTCTGTCTATTTTTCGGAGTTTTGGACATCAATATAAGTCATTCTTAAATGGAACAGAGAATCTTCCAGAAATTTTGCTTCTTCTTTAGTTAAATTGCCTTTGGTTTTTTCCTGAATAATAGACAAACTGTCTATTAAAAATCTCGCCTGCTGGAGATTCTCTTCTTTTTTCCCATTAACGGGATTTTCTAACTTGCCCATAGAAATCATAGCCTGCATACTTAGCGAGGAGACCAGAATGGTGAAATTAGGTTCAGGAAAATTTTCTTGTTTTTCCTGGGCCTGTTTCTTCTCTTTCTCTACCTGGTTTTTCCAACTTTCGTCAACAGTTTTTTTAATGTCTTCAGCCATATTTCCCTCCCTTACGCTGTTTTGCTTAAAAGCAAAGGGTTAATAATATATTTTGAACCTTTTTATATTTCTAATACTTACGGCGTCCACTTCGGGGCTACACTCTTTGAATAAGCCCAATGTCGTAAGCCGAAGCCCCAGGCTCAGCCAATGAAACCAATCTAAACTTACTAATCTAATAAATTCTAAATCCAAAACGCTGACTTTATGAAGTTGGACTACCACTAAAAAATCACTGGCGTGTTTTTGGACGTGGGTGCCGGTAAAAAAGCGTATAAACGTTAGATGTTGAGCATACGACATTGGACGTCGAACAAATGTCAAATCTTCTAACCTGCCAACTTATTTTTATTATAATCGTCTTGCTGTTTATGTAAAGGTTTTTTAGGCTTTAGGTAGAGCAGAAGAATTGCCAGAAAATACAGGATAATTCCAGTGTGTAGATAACTCAGCGGCAAAAGAGGCTTTAGAGAGATTACTTTAGGAGTTTTGCCGGGGTTTAAGTAGATGTAACAGATTGGAAGTTCTGCGAGTCTTTGCCATTTGAGCCTTCGACGGTAAAAAAGCAGTTTTTCCCTTTCTCTTTTTTCCTCTTCCAAAGTTGGAGATTTTAGCCAAACAATTATTTTCGCCGGCAGGAAAGGATTATAATTGCTCTGCGGCCTGTTTTCTAAAAATAAAGACGAGGTCACGGGCCTGTTCGTTAAAGCGCCAAAAATTACCCCGGCAATTGTGTTATTAGAGGCTATTATCTCGCCGGGCAGCGAATTTTGCCTGATTTTTTCTGCTATCGGCAAATAATATTTGGGATAATATAGGCAGTTAAATTCCAGCATATTGGCAATTTTTTTGCTTATGATGTTATAGAGAGTTGAAGAATTCCTTACTTTTTCTTTATTTGCCCAGGGGATAAAAACCAAGTTTAACAGGCTGGCATAAATAATAATCAGTGCTAATACTGTTTTGCTGAATTTTTGTCCCATTTTAGGCAAAATACGGGTTATTAGTATTGCTGAAAGCAGATTGATAAAAAGCATTCCCTGGCCGGATAAAAGCCTGTAAGGATACTTGTAGAATACTAATCCTAAACTTACTGCCCAGAGGCTTATTTTTAGCCAGCTGCCTTTTTCTTTTACGCTTAGCAGTAAGGATACAAACGCTAAGGCTGTAAAAAAAATGTTGATTTGAAGAAGTTTGTTTTCGATTAAAAATTTAGGAGACAAGAATTCTAAATTGTTTATTTGGTGAATAAATAAAGGCAGGGCGAAAAACATAGACAGCAGGGCCGTTTTTAAGGAATTTTTCCCGCCTGTAAAGGCAGAAAATAACATATTTCCCAGGATAAAAGACAATGCTATGCCGCTGTGGGTATACATTCCCAAGCCGGCCCACATTAAGTTTAAAGCAAAATTACCCCTGCCGGATTCGTATATAGACATAAGGAAGAAACTTAACGCCAGAGTGGCAGGTATGTTAGCAGCCAGACAGGCATAAAAGGGTAGAGATGAAAAACATAGCAGAAGGCATAAAAAAGCGGTTTTGGGGCTGAACAACAGAGATACTGTCTTATAAAGCGCAAGGAGAAATATTATCGGAGATATTGTGCCGGTTATTCTTAATACGGTTAATTTGCTTATGCCGGTTTTAATCAGCAGGGACAAAATAATATGGTATAAAGGAGCATAGAGATTGGGTATGCCCCGGGGTGCATAGTCGAAGTTATTTATGGGCGTCCAGCCGTTGTTCCTTAACAGGCTTTCGGCCATATGCAGGTGGTAATATCCGTCTACAAACTGCGGCAGGGATTTGAACCTCACTATTTGGATTAGAATCACAAATATCAAAATTCCCCAGGAGTATAGGCTGTATCTTGATATATAAGATTCAGGTATTTCTCTTCTCATCGGTATTTTACTTTATAAAGATATAATCCTTTGGCTGGAGCGGATTTGCCTATTTTTGCTCTGTCTTGGGATTTTATTGCTTGTTTAGTTTGTTTTTCAGTTATTTCTCCTTTGCCTGCCGATACCAGAATTTTTACGATATTCCTGGCCATCCCTCTTAAAAAACCGTCAGCCTCTATGTCTATATGAATAAATCTGCTTTGTTTTCTTATACTTATTTTATATATTTTCCTCTGGAAATTTTTTATTCCTTTAGGGCAATTAACAAAGGCTTTAAAATCCTTTGTCTTTTTTATTGTTTCTGCTATTTTGCGCATAATGGCCAAGTTGAGTTTTTGCGGTATATGCCAGGAATAACTGCGTAGAAAAATATCCGGATTTTTGCTGTTAAAGATTACATAACGGTAGACCTTTGTTTTTACTGAATACCGGGAATGGAAATTAAGCGGGACGGTCTTTATATCTTTTACTCTTATGTCTTCAGGCAGGAATGAGTTTAGAGCAGTTTTTATGTTTTTTAGCGGGATTCTGGTTTTTACAGTAAAGTTTGCGGTTTGGTTTTTAGCATGAACTCCTTTATCTGTACGGCCTGAGCCGGTTATTTTTATATCCTGCTTAAATAGTTTTGCCAGGGCCTTTTCTGTTTCGGCCTGGATTGACGGAAGATTAGTTTTAGTCTGTCTTTGCCAGCCGTAGTAATTTGTCCCGTCATATTCCAGGACTAAGAGAAGATTTTTGACGCCAGGCATTTTATCGGCCGGTGAATTTATTGGTTATGGGCATACGCCGATCCTTGCCAAAAGCCATATTGGTTATTTTTACCCCGGGCGGAGACTGGCGGCGTTTATATTCATTTTTATCAACTTTAAAGATTACTTTGCGGGCAATATTCTGGGGGATTCCTTTTTTGGCTATTTCTTCCAAAGAGAGGTTCTCTTCTATATATAGTTTTAGTATTTTGTCTAATAAAGTGTATGAAGCAGGCAATTCGTTTTCGTCTTTCTGGCCGGGTTTAAGTTCTGCTGAGGGAGCGCGTTTTATTATGGATTTGGGAATTATCGGCCAAGCCTCATTTTTATTGATGAAATCAGCTAATTTATAGACTGTAGTTTTATAAACGTCTTTTAACAGCCCAAACCCGCCAATCATATCTCCATAAAGGGTGCAGTATCCTAAGGATATTTCGCTTTTATTGCCGGTGTTTAATACTAAGCAGTTATGTTTATTAGAAAATGCCATTAAGATGTTGCCTCTTATTCTCGCCTGGATATTCTGTTCAGTCAAATCATTGCCGCTTAAAAGGATTGTTTTGTCTAAGGCCTCTTTATAAATTTTGAATATTTCAGATATAGGCAGGACATAGTATTTAATACCTAAGTTTTTGCAGAGTTTTACAGCGTCTTTAAGAGTTTCAGAAGATGTATATTGCGAAGGCATAATCAAACCGTAAACTTTGCTTTTCCCGACAGTTTTTACTGCTAAGGCTGCTACTAAAGCGGAATCTATCCCACCGCTTATGCCGATTACCGCTTTCTGAAATCCATTCTTTCTGATATAGTCTTTTAATCCTAAAATAAGAGCGTGGTATATTTGTTTTGTCTGGGGAATGTTTACCTCGTTAGAGGAACCTGCCGGCGGCGGGTTAATGCTGTTATTGGTATGGCTTGTCTGTTCTGTTAAAGGATTTTTTCCTGACAGGGTAGAAGAATTTTTTTCTCTATCAGAGATTTTTATCGTCCGGGATAGCTTTCCCTTTTTGGTGAATTCAAAAAGCAAAAGTTTTTCTTTAAACTGCGGGGCCATTGCCACTATTTCTCCCTGGGGAGAGGTTATTTTGCTGGCTCCGTCAAAGACAATTTCATCCTGGCCGCCTATCAGATTGCAGTAAAACACAAAAGCCTGTATTTGTTTTGCTGTTTTTGCAAGAACTCTTTTTCTGTCTTCTAACTTATTCAAAGAAAACGGCGAGGCAGATATGTTTACGAGAAAGTCTAAATTGTCTTGTCTTAATCTTGCGGTTATACCGTCGTCTTTCTGCCAGATATCTTCGCAAATAGTAAGGCTAAACCGGATATTTTTCCATTCGTAAATATAAAGGCTGTTCCCGGCAGAAAAATGCCTTTTTTCATCAAAAACACCGTAGTTTGGCAGGGCTATTTTGTGGTAAATATTTTGTATTTTTTTGTCATAAATAACTGCTGCAGAATTGAAAATTCTGCCGCCGGCATTATCTATAAAACCGGCTATGCATAAAATTCCTTCTGTGTGTTTTTTTAACTTATTTAAATATTCCTTATTCGCTTTAAGAAAAGAATTTTTGAAAACCAAATCTTCCGGCGGGTAGCCGCAGAGGCTTAATTCCGGAAATATTACGATTTCCGCTTTTTCTTTTTTTGCTTTTTTTATATAAGAGACAATCTTGTCATAATTAGGCTGGAAGTCGCCTACAGTAAGGTTTATCTGAGCTAAGGCTATTTTCATCTTTTATTCTATAAAGGGAGAGACCATTTTCTCAATTTCTCTTTCTGATATTAAGCCAATAAGTTTCTTTTGAGGCCTGCCGTTTTTGAATAAAATTAAAGCAGGCAGGCTCATTACCATATATCTGGAAGCAATATCCGGAGTTTTTTCCACATTGACTTTTACTAACCCTACCCGGCCCTGAAATTTGTCTATTACAGAGTTTAACATAGGCTCTATGTTCTTGCAGGGCACGCACCATTCTGCCCAAAAGTCAACTAATACCGGTTCCCGGGATTTTAAAACTTTTTCTTCAAAGGCTTCCTGAATTGTTTGGCTGTCCATTGTTTTCCCTCCTTTTGGAATTTTGCCAATATAAAACTAAAACTATAGGCACTATTAATAAAGCAAACCATTGCGAGGTTGAAAATATTCCTAAATACCCGCGGGGATCGCCGCGGAAGAATTCGATAATAAATCTGAATATTCCATAGAGCATAAGGTAGCAGAAAAATATCTGGCCTTTAAATCTGCGGTGGTCGCGGATAAATATAAGGCTGATAAATATTAAAATAAGAAAAAATGATGATATTAACTGTGTTGGTATAACCGGCACACCTAATCTTCCAGCCGGTGAATTAGGCGGGAACAGCATACATATCTTACAATTTGCAGGTTTGCCGTAACAGCACCCGTAAGAAAAACAGCCGATTCTCCCTAAAGAATGCGCCAAAGGTATCGCCGGAGCGATAAAATCTGCAGTTTTAAGAAGTCCTATTTTTTTACGTTTTATAAATACGGAAACAGCCAATATTCCTCCTAAAAGTCCGGGATAAAATACAAACCCGGATCTGGAAAATAAGTAATGCCAGGGGGAATAAAGGAAATCCTGCCAGTTGAGAATAATATAGAACAGTCTGGCTGCTGTAAATCCTCCAATCATTGCCCAGAATATAATATCTGCGGTAATATCTGCAGAGATGTTGTAAAGTTTAGATTCGTTTAGCAGAAATATATAAGCGGCGGCTGCTCCTAAGAACACAAAAAATCCGTAAGTAGAAATTGAAAATTCGCCTATTTTTATTAATATTGGATGCATAAAATAAAAATCAAAATTGAAATAAAACAACCAAATCCCAATCCCGGCATTGCCTTGCGTTGAGCCGGACCCTGTGCCGCTATTGCTCGAATGTCCAACGTTCAAGGTCGTAAGTCCAATGTCGAAAGTCGAATGTTAGACATCAAGAAAAATGGTCGCTTGTCCCTATTATTGTCCCTATTATTCAATCTTTCTCTGCGTTTATTTACGATGGTGTGTATGGGTCATTTCTAAAAAAGCCCGTAGTTTTTTGGAACGTGTTGGATGCTTCAGTTTTCTTAAGGCTTTCGCTTCTATTTGTCTTATTCTTTCGCGGGTAACGTGGAAAATAGAACCTACCTCTTCTAATGTTTTTGGGCTTCCGTTTTCCAGGCCGAACCTTAGGTCAAGAATTTTCTTTTCTCTGTCGTTCAAAGAATTAAGGGCTACGTTTATTTCTTCTTTGAGCATAGAGTAAACAGTTGCTTTTTTAGGTGATACTGCTTTTTTGTCTTCTATAAAATCACCCAAATGAGTATCTCCTTCGTCGCCTATAGGAGTATGCAGGGATATTGGCTGTTGGGATACATTTAATATTTCTTTTATTTTGCTTACGGAAAGTTTTATCTCTTTTGACAATTCTTCCGTGGTCGGCTCGCGGCCCTTCTCCTGAAGGTAGAGCCGGGATATTCGTATTATTTTGTTTATGGTTTCGGTCATATGCACGGGTATTCTTATTGTTCTGGCCTGGTCGGCTATTGAGCGGGTAATCGCCTGTCTTATCCACCAGGTAGCATAAGTTGAGAATTTGTAGCCGCGTTTGTATTCAAACTTATCCACCGCTTTAATTAAGCCGATATTGCCTTCCTGAATAAGGTCTAAGAAGGTTAATCCCCGGTTTACATACTTTTTCGCTATGCTTACTACCAGGCGAAGATTTGCTTCTACTAACTTTTTCTTTGTCTTATTATAAACATGCTGTTTTTTAAGGATATCTTTGTAGTATTGAACTGCGTCTTTAAGAGGCATATTCAGCCGGCGGCTGAGCTGTTTTCTTTGTCTATAAAGCATATAAAGGCTGTTTTTGTTTTTGCCTTTCTTGTTTTCGTTTCCCTTTATTTTTCTCTGTTTTAACTTCTGTATCTTTTTTTCTAAAGAATCCAATTCCTTTATCGTCTTTCGAAACTCATGAATACAGTTTTCTATTATGGGTATAGTAAAGTTATATTCATTAAGCAGATGAGAAACGTCGCTGTAGTAGCGGGTTCTGGCCAGTCTTGATGCGAGTTTGCGCAGTTTTCTGATTGCTGCTTCTTTGGATTTAATTTCTCCCTTGGTTACTTCGTCTATATTGGTCTCGTCATTTAAGATTTTTTTTGTCAATTCCAGATATACTTCTCTGGCTACGGAAGTTTTTAGCACAATTTCTCTTAATGCTTCTTCTCTTTCCTCTATTTTCTTGGCCAGGGTTATTTCTTCTTCCCGTGTCAAAAGAGGAATTTGCCCCATTTGTTTTAAATACATTTTTACCGGGTCGTCTAATGTCGTAGATGTTGCAGATTCATGTTGTTTAAGATTCTGCTTTTCCCATGTTTTTACTTCCTCTGTGTCTAAAACGCTTATGTTCTGGGTTCCTAATTTTTCAAGGATAGCATCCAGTTCTTCGGGAGAGGAAATGTCCTCTGATAAAAAGTGGTTTATTTCATCGTAAGTAAGGTAACCTTTCTTTTTACCTAAGTTTATAAGCTGGGTTATACTATGTTCTAATGCTTTTTTTCTCATATTCCCTCTCATATATAGTATGTTTTATTAGTTGGTTATACCGCACCATTAAATTGTTTAAAAGTTCTGTATCTGCGTTTTCTTCTGCTTTGGCTATTTCTTTTTTCAGGTTCTCTTTGATTTTTTTCTCCCTTGCCTGCTGAACTTTTAATAAACATCCCTGCAAGGCTTCTTCTTTCTCCTCAAAGGGTTCTAAGGATAGTTTTGTTATTGTATCTATAAGATTTTCGTCCTCAAGGCTGGATATGAATTTCTTAAGGGAGAAGTCTTCGTGCCGGCCGGCAAATTTCTTTGCCTCGGATATAAATTTTCGGCCTTGAGGTGTTGAAAAATCCTCATTGTCCAGAGTGTCTTTCAGCCATAGAAATGTCTCTTTGTCTGAAAGCATAAATTGGATTATGTTTTTCTGGTATAAAGGTATAGGTTCTGTGCTGATTTCCTGCTTTGTATTTTCCCGGTAACGGCTTTGCGGCCGGGACAGTTTTTTTATCTCTGTTTTTAGCGCTTCTTCTTCAATATCCAGGGTCTGAGCCAGATTTTTTACATATTCGCTTTTTACTACAGAGCCGGATATTTTGTTTATAGAAAGCAGCATCTCTTTTGCTATCTTAGATTTACTCATTATATCGTTAATGTTGTAATTCTTTTTCATAGCCTCTATCTTATAGTCAAAGAAATCTTTGGCTGAGTTCAGCACTTTTATAAATTCCTCCCTGCCTTTTTCTTTAACCAAATCCGCCGGATCATAGCCTAAGGGCAAAGAGGCCACCTTTATATTCAGGCCGTTTTCTAAAGCGATGTCTATTGCCCGCAGAGATGCGTTTTGCCCCGCTGAATCCCCATCGTAAGCAACGATAATGTTGTTTGTATATCTCTTTAGCAGATTAACCTGTTCTGATGTAAGCGCTGTGCCTGAGGATGCTACAATGTTTTTTATCCCTTCCTGCCAGGGGATTAGGATATCCAGATAACCTTCAACAATTATGCAAAATCCTTCTCTAATTATATGTTCTTTTGCCATATTAATTCCGAAAAGGCTGAGCCTTTTTGAATAAACTGGATTTTCTACAGTATTTATGTATTTAGGAGAAGGGTCGTTTTCTTTTATTTTTCTGGCACCGAATCCGATTACCCGCGATCTTATATCCAATATAGGGATTATTATCTTTTCCCTAAACATATCCAAATATCCGCCTTGGCTGCGGTTTGAAATTAATCCCGCTTTTTCCAATGCCGCCAGGCTTATTTTTTCCCTGCGCATATAGTCTATAAACGCAGCCGGGCCTTTAGGCGCATAGCCTAAAAGGAAATCCTTTGCTGTGTTTTCTTTTATCCCTCTTTTTAATAGATAGGATAAGGCAGTTTTTCCTTCATTGGTTTTCCAGAGGTTATATCTGAAAAATTCCGCAGATTTTTGGTTTATTTCCCAGAGTGTTGTTTTAAAAACATCAGCCGGATTCCTTTTTTTAGGAATATTTATTGACAGTCTTTTTGCTAAGATTTCTACTGCTTCCGGGAAGGAAACTTTTTCGTAATGCATCAGGAATTGAATACTCCCTCCGCCAATCCCGCAGCCAAAACAGTGAAATATTTGTTTCTGGGGACTTACAATAAATGAGGCTGTTTTCTCGGTATGAAATGGACAGCGGGCTTTAAAATTCCTGCCGGCCTTTTTTAAAGGTATATAGGAAGATATCAATTCTACGATATCGGCTCTGGCTTCAATTTCGTCAATAATATTTTGAGGTATCATATCTTTTTATATATTCGCCTCGCAAAAGCACAGGCTTTAACCTGGATTGGCTCTATTTTTTGCGGCTGAACCTTCTAAACCCGCCGCATTCTGTTACTGTTATTTTCTCTTTGGAAAATACAGCATCCAGCATAAGGTTTACGCCTAAGGTATCAGAAGACATATGCCCTGCTATGATAACATTTAAGCGGTTTTCTTTAGCGGCTCTGAAATGCTCTTCTGACATATGCATACTGATTATTGTGTCTATCCCTTTATTTGCCAGTTCTTTGTATATGTTTATCGGGCCTTCTGTCCCGCCGGTAAATTCTATATGCAGGTTTTTTACCCGCGAGTTTTTGCTGCCGTTTAATATTTTAGGAGGACAGCTGCTTTTTGCGGCTTGCTGGTATTCAGGCATATCCATTAGAATATTCATTACTTCTTCTATCTTTCTCGGCTTCTTCTTAGTCAGGAGTTTTTTTAGATAGTCATAAGCCATATTGTCGCAGGGAGTATGGAGGCAGATTAAGTTTACTCCTAATATCCGGGCGGCATCGTAAGTTTTGTTGTAGTTTATTCCAATAATCCGCCTTTCTACCTGCGATTTCCTTTCTTCTAAAAGTTTCTCCGCTTGAGAAATGCTGATTCCCTGAGCAGAAAATATGTCTGCCTGCAGGTCCATTACCTCATAGAAATTTACCAATGCTTTCCCCTGAGGATGGTGGGATATTACCAGATCTATTTTTCTGCCTTTTTCTGACAGCCTGTCAGACAGGAGAATGTCTGCTGTATCTATATCTATCCCTGCGAGTATAGATTTGACTTCAGTTTCATTATCTCCGTTGATTATCCTTGTGTCAGAGAAAGGGTTCTTTAGAGATTCAAGGTCAAAATATTTTTTTTCAGAATCCGGGAGTTCGTTGTATTCCTTTTCTTTTTGTTTTAATATCTCCTGAATAAAATTTCTGCCCCGGGGGTCATGGTCAATGCCGTTTTGAACGGCTTTTTGGTATATGTCCTTTAGTTTCATAATATTTTACTACCTCCTGGTTAAATTCCGCTGTGTTAGGAAACAATCTTTTATATATATTGAAAGTTGATTTATAGTAGTTAACGCTGATATTTTTTATAAACGGAAAAATCAGAGATTTAACTTCAGATTTTACCAAATATCTCTGTTTTGCAAGCAATACGGTGAAAAAACAAATGCTGATTATAAACACGGCCCTTATTATTCCCGTCAGCAGTGATATCCAGCGTTCTATTACATAATGCGGCTCTATCTTAAAGAGCAAAGATATTATTATCTTTATCCATCTAAACAACAGGCTTGTAGATAAAACTATAGCCGTAAATACTGAAGTATAGATTATCTTTTCACTTTTTATCGGCAGATACTTTATTAGAAAACCGCCTATTTTTGTATAATAGTGAAATCCTAAAAATAGTCCGGAAAGAACTCCGCTTAACTTGAAGAATTCATTGATAAACCCCTGTTTGGCCGCAATGTAGAGAACTCTGATTATAATGACAAAACCTGCTATATCTACCCAATTTATTTTGGATAAGAACCTCATAATAATATATCATTCAATCTATTAGTGTCAACTGCAAACTAATCGCAGACTATGGTGTTTTTCCCCAGCGCTTTGGCTTTATATAAACGTATGTCCGCAATATTTATTAGTTCTTTTTTCTCTTTAGAGTTTTCCGGGAAAAAACTTAACCCCATGCTTAAGGTTAATTTCGTCCGGAATGCAGAAGTATTATTTATTGCTTCTTTAAGCCTTTGGGCTATACTGACAGCATCTTGCTTATTGGTATAAGGCAGAATAACGGCAAATTCCTCGCCTCCATAGCGGCAGATAATATCCTGCCTGCGGCAGGTTTCTTTGATAATATTGGCTATTTTTTTTAGGGCTTCGTCTCCTTCTATATGTCCGAAGGTGTCGTTGTATTTTTTAAAATCGTCTATATCCATTATAATCAGGGCCAGGGTATTGTTATGTCTTGATATTTCTATAAGTTTTTCATTTAGTTTATGTTGAAAATATCCGTGGTTCCATAGGCCGGTTAGAGAATCTGTATGGGATTTGACCAAAAGGTTTTCATATTCCTGAGAATTTTCTATAGCCAGAGATGCCTGAGAAATAAACATCTCCAGTATTTTTATATCAGCACCGGTAATAGGCCTTTTAGTAACAAAATTGTCAGCGAATATTATTCCGATAATTCTGTTTCTTGCCCATAAAGGAGAAAGAACAGCCTCTTGTGTGTTAAAAGTTTTGATTAAGAAGTCTTCTTGGGGTAAAGTTTTAGCCGCGTCCCGGCTTAAATATATATTCCTGTTCTCAATGATAACTTTGTAAATTATCCCTGCTTGGGAATTGTAAGGTATTTCCAGAGATTGAACCAGCCGGAAGAATTCCGGCTGGTTTTCTGCTTGTTTTATTCGATGGTATTCGTTTATAAGATCATAGAGGTTTTTTCTGGAGCCTTCTATCCATGTCCAGATTTTATTGGCTTCTTCAGCGCTTGCCGGGCCTACTCCCATTTTGCCGCGTATTCTGTTTGTAGAGTAATCTATAGTGAATATAACTGCCCGGTTAAAACCTAATCCCTGGCGGGAAGTAATTGCTGTAAGGATAACATAGAAGATTTCTTCTAATTTTAAAGTTGTCCGCATAGCTTTGGTTATTTCGTAAAAAGTATTGAGCTCCGAGCGGGTCCGGTTGAGTTCCTGCTGGAGTTTTTTGATTGTATCGTCTGAATTTTGGCTGAAATTGTCAAATAATGCCATAGTAAATCTAAAAGGTTTTATGAGACCGTTGTTTTTTCCGAATCCAGAAGTTTTACCGATACTATTTTTGACACTCCCGGTTCCTGCATAGTAACACCGTAGAGCACATTGGCTATGCTTATTGTTTTTTTGTTATGGGTTATTACGATAAACTGCGATTTTTCGGTAAAATCTTTAACTGTATGATTAAATCTGTCTATGTTAGATTCGTCTAAAGGAGCATCTATTTCGTCCAGTATGCATAAGGGAGAAGGTTTAACTTTAAATATGGCAAAAATAAGGGCTATTGCTGTTAAAGATTTTTCCCCGCCGGAAAGCAGAGATAAATTTTGCAGTTTTTTGCCGGGAGGCTGGACATTAATCTCTATACCGGATTCTAAGACGTTGCTTTCATCTAAGAGAGTTATTTTTGCCTGGCCGCCGCCGAACAGGAATCGAAAATAATCTTTAAACACTTCCTGAATTTTCTGAAAAGTTTCCAGAAATAATTCCCGGGAAAGTTTGTTTATTTTGGCAATGGCTTTTTTAAGTGTTTCTTTAGATAATAAAACGTCTTCTTTTTGCCGGTTTAGAAAATCATACCTTTGTTTCAATTCCTCAAATTCGTCGATAGCCACAAGGTTGACATTACCTAAGTTATTTTCCTTCCTTTTTAACTCTTCCTTTTTGTTGTTTAGTTCATCTATAGTTTCTTCTATTTTCTGTTCCCGGACAGATTCTGCATCAAAATCAATTTGGTAAGTTTGAGTGAAGTATTCCTGAGTCTGAGTTTTGGAAAAATCCATATCTTTCAGACGTATCCTTAAATCATATTCTTTTTGCTTTAGACCTTCTAATTCCTGAGCCAACCGGCTTATCTGGCCGTTTATGGTACTTTTCTGCCGGCTCAGATTCTCTTCTTCCCGGAGTATTTCTTCAAGATTGGTTTTTACAACATCGAGTTTTTCTCTGCTTGTAGCAATAGAAGCAGCCAACTTTTCAGTCTCTTCTTTTATTTCCTTTATTTTCTGTCCCGCGGAAGTTATCTCCCGGTAAATTTGTTCAATGTATGCGGATATTTTCTGCATATCCTGCCGGAAAATCTCTATGTCAGCAGTTTTGGCATTTTTTTCTTCTTTTAAAGATTCAATTTGGGTGGATAATTTCGCCGTCTCTATTTGCAGGTCTTTAATCTGGTTTGTGCTGTTGTTAATTGTTTCTGCTGTCTGGCGGATAAGGGAATTTTTTTCTTCTATCAGGCTTTCTTTAGCGGATCTTTCCTGGACCAGTCCAGATTCCTGCCGCCGGGATTCATTTAATCCTTCCTCTGCTTCTTTTATGTCCATTTCTATAATAGAAATCTCTTCTTCCAGCCGGGAGGTATTTTCGTTAATGTTGTTTAAAGATTCTACTGTTGTTGCCAGTCTTTTATCAGCCTCTTTGGCTTTGCTTTCTATTTCTTCTACTCCCTGCTTTAATTGCGAAAGCGTATCTTGACCGTTCTGAAGGTTTGTATTTAAAGACAGAAGTTTTTCTTTAAGGGCGTTTATGTCATTCTCTATTTGGGAAGATTTTTGGGGAATTATTTTGGTTTTCATCCTGAATTTGAATATTTTTCCGGATTGATTCTCAAATATGCCTGCTGGCTGTTCTATTTTGCCGATTAAAACTGTCTGCAGAGGCAGTTCTTTATTTATAGATATTTCTATTTCTTCTGCCTGGGGGAACTGCTCATATTTGGTTTTTAAATCTTTGAGAAGTTCTAACTGAGATGAAAGTATTTCTATGTTTTTCTCAGTTTCTGCTATTTCAGTTTTGTCTTTTTCTATTTTGGACTCAGTATTTCTTATGTTATCTTGCACATCTTTTAACTGGGATGTGTAAAGGTTGAGGTTGTTAATCAACGAGTTTTTTTCGCTGGTTATTTCCTCCTGCCGTTTCTTGTAAGTAGAAATCTCCCCGGATACTTTAAGCCTTTCTAACTCCAGCCTTTTCTTCCTGGCGGACAGGGTGTTTATCTTTGACTGGATGTCTATTATCTGATTGGATATAGAAACTCGTTCCTCTTCTATTCCCAAAAGTGCTTCTTTTGCTTGTTTTATAATGTTTTTTTTCTGGATTATGGTTTGTTCTAAGGCAGTTATTTCACTGCCGCAGGCTTTAATTCTCTCTTCGTTTTGCAGAATTGTTTCTCCAATCTTTTCTATTTCTTGTTCCAGCCGGGCAATACGTTCTTTTTGGCTTTGCCGGCTGGCTTTTTGTTCCTGTTGGTTTTGCCTTAATTGGTTTTCTCTTTGAGAAAATTCTTCTATTCTCTGCTGGTTTATCTGAATGTTGTTCTGAAAACGGGAAATATCCGCTTCCAGAGATATTATTTGCGATTGCAGGAATTCTTTTTCTTTGGCTTTGCCTATTGCTTTAGTTTCTATGTCTTTTAGAGACTGTTGATGCTGGGATATTTGCTGTTGGAGAAGATTTTCTCTCTCCTGTATTTGAGTTATGCCTTTGGATAAATTCTCCTGCTGCAAGTTTAACTCTCTTATTTTTAGGATTGTTATTTTGCGCTCAGTGTCTATAAGTTCCTCGTGTATTTCCTGATAGCGTTTGGCTTTCTTCACCTGCCGTTCCAATGAATTAATCTGCCTGCTGACTTCCTGAATAATATCTTCTACCCTTAGCAGATTATTCTCGGTGTCTTCTAATTTTCTGGCAGTTTCTCTTTTTTTCTCCTTATATTTTAATATTCCTGCGGCTTCATCAAAGATAACTCTTTTTTCTTCCGGTTTTGCCATTATAAAAGAATTGATTTTTCCCTGCAGGATAAAAGAATAACTTCCCTGGCCTAACCCTACAGAGTGCAGCATATCCTGGATATCTTTAAGCCTTGCCGGGCTTTTGTTAATATAGTATTCGGACTCGCCGGAACGGAAGAGTTTGCGGGTAATGCTTACTTCTTCAAAATCAATATTCAGCGCCCTGTCCTCGTTAGAAAAAACCATTGTTACCTCAGCATAATTTAACGGCGGATGCGTGGCTGTGCCGTTGAAAATAATATCTTCCATTTTTGACCCGCGCAGGGATTTGGGGCTTTGTTCACCCAGTGACCAGACAATAGCATCAAACACATTGGATTTACCGCATCCATTAGGTCCTACAATTGCTGTTATGCCGGGTTCAAAGGCAAGAGATACCCTCTGCGGGAAGGATTTAAATCCATATATATCTATAGATTTTAGATACATAATAAAGGAAGAAATTACTTTCTGATTTCCTTAAATTTTTTTGTCAAAAGAGGCACTATTTCGAATAAATCTCCGACTAATCCGTAATTAGCCACTTTAAAAATAGGTGCAGAAGGGTCCTTATTTATGGCTACGATTATTTTGGAAGACTGCATTCCTACTAAATGCTGAATTTGTCCGGATATCCCACAGGCAAAATAAACTTTAGGGCACACTGTTCTTCCGGTTTGGCCTACCTGGTGTGAATAAGGTATCCAGCCGCTGTCTACTGCTGCCCGGGACGCGCCTATGGCAGCGTCTAAAGTTTCAGCCAATTCCTTTAAAATTTTGAAATTTTCCGGCCCCTGCAGGCCCCTGCCGCCGGAAACAATAATATTTGCTTCGGCTAAATTTACTGTAGAGGTAATTTCTTCTATGAATTTTATAAATTTTACCCGGTTGTCAATTATTTCGCCGGTTAAGTTTTCCTCTATTATTTCTCCTCTGGCATCGGGGATTATTTCTGCTTCCTGCATAACTTTGTGCCGGACCGTAGCCATTTGCGGCCGGTTGTCAGGACTGACTATTTGAGCCATTATATTTCCGCCAAAGGCCGGCCGGGTCTGAATAAGAATTTTTTCTTTGGGATCTATGTCTAATCCTGTGCAGTCAGCAGTAAGCCCGGCATAGAGATTTACGGCTATCCGGGAAACCAACGACCTGCCGCAGGAAGTTGCCCCGGCGAGGAATATTTCCGGCTTGTACTTTTTTATAAGTTTAACTATAGCATTGGAATAATTTTCGGCAGTATATTCTTTTAATTGAAGCATATCTGTTACAAATACTTTTTGTGCACCTCGCTGGATAAGCTCGCCGGCTTTTTCTTTAATGTTATAGCCTAAAAGCACAGCGCCGACATAGGTGTTTAAGTCTTTTGCTAACTGTTGGGCCTTGTTAAGAAGTTCAAATACAACCGAAGATATTTTACCGCTGCGCTGTTCTGCAAAAACCCATACGCCTTTATATTCTTCTAATCCTTTCTGCTGTTTTTTCTGCTGACGGGAAATTTCTATGGCATTAAATTTGCAGACCTGAACGCAGGCTCCGCAAAGTGTACATTTAGCAATGTCAATAACCGCTTTTTTATCCTGCATAGATATCGCACCAAACGGACAGGCTTTGATACATAATCCGCAGCCGGTACATTTGTTTTTGATTATTTTTATGCTCATAAATATTGTTTGAAGTCGTTTACAAATTTCTCTGTTATTTCTTCAGGTTCGCCTTCTAAAACTACTCCGCCTTGTTTCTGCGGAGGGGTAAATATTTTAACTACGTGTGTCGGCGAACCTTCTATTCCTAATTTAGAAGAATCCGCTCCTATTTCTGTTTTTCCCCACACAGGTATTTGGGCTTTTTTCGCTTTCATTTTTCCTCTTAAGGAAGGCATACGGGGTTCGTTAATTTCTTTTACCACAGTTATCAAACAAGGCATTTCAATTTCTACTATTTCAAATCCATCTTCTACCAGCCGCTCTACAAGTATTGTCTGTTTGGCGCCTTTTGTCTCTATTTTGTCAATTTTGCGCACATAAGTTGCCTGCGGCAGGTTTAAATGCGCAGCAATTCCCGGGCCTACCTGGGCAGTATCTCCATCAGAAGCCTGTTTGCCGCAGATAATTAAGTCAAAGTCCTTTATTTTCTTTATTGCCTGGGATAAGATATAACTGGTTGCCCAGGTATCAGAGCCGGCAAAGGATCGGTCAGAGAGGTGAACTGCCTGGTCAATTCCTAAAGAAATAGCCTCTCTTAAAGCAAAATCTGCCTGAGGCGGGCCCATAGTAATAACTGTAGTTGTGCCGCTAAACCTTTCTTTTAACCGCACCGCTTCTTCTATAGCATACATATCAAAGGGGTTGATGATAGATTCTACCCCTTCTCTTATTAAAGTATTGGTTTCCGGGTTGATTTTTACATCAGTGGTGTCGGGGACTTGTTTTATACAGACAATAATATTCATTTACTTGCCATAACGTTTAATTAAATCCAGAGCAATAACTATTTTTTGTATTTGGTTTGTTCCTTCGTATATCTGGGTAATTTTAGCATCGCGCATAAATTTTTCAACAGGATAATCTTTCATATATCCGTAGCCGCCAAAAATCTGCACAGCATCAGTGGCGACCTGCATTGCTGTGTCTGAAGCAATTAATTTCGCCGCGGCGGACGCCGGGCCGATATTTTTCTCTCCCCTGTCCACTGCCCGTGCGACAGAATAAACTAATGCTCTGGCTGCTTCTGTTTTTGCAGCCATATCTGCCAGCATCCATTGAATTCCTTGGAAAGAAGAGATTTTTTGGCCAAATTGCATCCTGTTATGGGCATAGGATACGGCTAATTCCAAAGCGCCTTGGGCTATACCTACTGCCTGAGCCGCAACGCCCGGCCGGGATTGGTCGAATGTGCGCATTGTAACAATAAAACCCGATCCTTCTTTACCTCCTAAGAGGTTTTCTTTAGGTACTTGCATATCTTCAAAAATAAGTTCCCGGGTAGAAGATGCCCGTATGCCTAACTTCTCTTCCTTTTTCCCAAAAGAAAAGCCTTTTGTGCCTTTTTCTACAATAAAAGCAGATATGCCTCTTGGCCCTTTGTTTTTATTAGTTAATGCTATGATAGTGTAGATTTCCGCATCTCCACCGTTAGTGATGAAGTGCTTTAAGCCGTTAAGTATGTATTTGTCTCCCTTTTTTTCTGCCCGGGTAGTTACTGCGGCTGCGTCAGAACCTGCCTCAGGCTCAGTTAGGGCAAAAGCCGCAAGTTTTTTCCCGCTGGCAATTTCCGGAAGGTATTTCTTTTTTTGTTCTTCTGTGCCGAATAAAAGTATGGGAAACATTCCCAAAAAAGAGGCCGCATAGGAAGCCGCAACCCCGCCGTCTATACGAGAGATTTCTTCAGTAGCAATACATAAATCTACAAGGCCTCCGCCCATTCCTCCATACTGTTCAGGTATGCATATAGAAAACAGGTCAGATTCGGCAAATGTTTTCAGGATATTTTCCGGCAGTTCTTCTTTTTCGTCCCATTCCTGCGAATGCGGCCGGATTTTCTCTTCAGCAATCTGCCGGCATAAGTCTTTTATCATTTTTTCTTCTTCAGTAAAACCGTAATCAAACATTTTTACCTCCTGACTGCTCTTTGGTTATTTATGGATAAGACTGTAAAACTGTATTATACAAAAAAAATATTTTTTTGCAAATGTTATCCCCTACCCCGAATTGACTCACATTAAATCTAACCCAAAATATTTTATACGGGATTCGTTGATTCATAATAAATCTAACCGAAAATATGCCTTAAAAAGGAGGCATATTTATGAGTCCAGGAGCCCGTATAGAATATCTTGAATCAATAGTTGTCAGATATCGTAAAGCGTCAAAAAAGCAAAAAATAGTTATTCTTAATGAATTCTGCCAAACTTGCGGCTATAACAGCAAATACGCCATATACTTGCTTTATACTTTTAAACGATTCACCAAACCTAAGCCTAAAAAACAAGGTAAACCTTCAAAGTATAACCATCCCAATATTATAACGCCATTGCGCCAAATATGGTTAGCAGCCTATATGCCATGTTCAAAACGCCTTAAGTCAATCTTACCACAATGGATTGGTTTTTATCATAAAGAATATGACCATTTGCCAGCAAATGTTGTCCAATTGCTCCTTAAAATATCTGCCCCTACTATCAATAGAATACTAAAGCCTTATAAAGCAAAATACAAAACTAAAGGCAGATGCACTACAAAACCAGACACTCTCCTCAAAAAACATATTTTAGTTAAAACAAACCAATGGAATAAATCCCGGCCTGGCTTCATGGAAGCCGATACCGTAGCCCCTTGCGGCCAGCGTTTAGAAGACGATTTTACGTATATTGTCGATTACGTTGATATCGCTACTACGCAGACAGAACAACGTGCTATCTGGAGCAAAGGCGAAACCGGCGTCCTTGAATAAACAAAAGATGTGGAAAATTCTATCCCTTTTGACCTGCTTGGCTTTGATTGTGACAACGGTTCAGAATTCTTAAACTGGCACTTGCTTAG
>WFRI01000052.1 GCA_015486615.1 Candidatus Omnitrophota bacterium
ACCTAAAAGTCTCTGAGACATAGTTCCCGAAATCTTTTCAGGGGCCGTTATTATTTACATCAATATTATATCTTAATCTTAAATTTATGGAAACAACAATTAATATGCAAAGGATAGAAAAAGCATTTTTTAAAGACTATACTCCGCCGGGCAAAAAACATCCCAAGAATACAGCAAAAAAGATAAAAATCATAACTATTTCTATACTGGTTATTTTAGCCTTAATACCCGCTGCTATATACTTTATATCAAATTTTGACTTTACTCTTTTAATATCCTCCAAAGAAACCGCTGAGATACCTCAGGGCGCTGTTCCGATTTTAGGAAAGGGTGTATCCGAAGTACTAATTGAAAATACTGCCGCGGCAAAGTTATCCAATGACTCTTCTATACAATTTAAGGCATCAAAAATTAACCCTGCAACGCTGACTTTAAATCTGAAAATCCCTGTCGATGCAACGAAGAAATCTTTAGTTCTGACAATCAGCAAGATAGGCAGAGCTGAATTAGAAGCCATATTCAGAGATAACAGGTTTGTTTCAAACTCCTTAAATCCGATTAAAGTAAAAATAGACGATACAAGCAGCAATCTGAACTACACCAAAGTAATAATCCCTATACCTGAAAATATAGAGGACATTGACTGGACTAAAATAACACAAATAAGGCTGAATTTTAACCCGCAAGAAAACATAGAAAAACTTGTTTCTATGAAAAATATTTACCTGACTCCTAATGGAGCCACCCGGACTAAAGTCCGGGGTTACTAGGCGGGATACTGCACTTCGGCTTCGTCTCAGTATCCTTCGACTCTTGGCTTACACTCAGCGTTGAACACTGTACGTAAGCAAACGTGTTCGAAAGTCCTGAGCAAAGCGAAGGAAACGCCGTCCATATAATCCCTGGCCTGCCTATTTCGACTATTCCGTCGGGGAAGGCTGTAGTTTTGCGGCGCGAATGCATAATAAAGCCTAAGGCCCCAAGCCGAAAGGAGGAACGATGAAGGTCATATCTATTACCAATCAAAAAGGCGGATGCGGTAAAACAATCACAGCAGTAAACCTTGCCGGTGCTCTGGCAAAACAGGGCAAAAAAACTCTGCTTTTAGACTTAGACCCTCAGTCTCATGCCACGTTTTCTTTAGGGTATAAAAACTATCCCGCGGGCAAAGATATTTTAGCAGTATTTGACAACATCTTGCAGGATGCTCCGATAACTCCTCAGAACTACATTCTTGAACGCAAAGAGAATTTATTCTTTATCCCCTCCACCATAGAACTTAGCGCTATAGAACAGGAACTCTCCGGGAGTAAATATGCTCTGGAAATAATCCAGAAATTTACTTCTTCCCTTCCGGCAGCAGACTGGGATTTCGTTATTATAGACTGCCCGCCTAATTTAGGCTTTCTTACTATAAACGCCATAAGAGCCTGCGATATAATCATTACTCCTGTCGACATAAGCGCTTTCTCTCTGCTGGGTATAGACAATTTGAAGAAAATATCCTCTGTTATGCTTAATCACAATGAGAAAGATCCCCGGCAGTTTTATCTTATAACCATATTTGACAAAAGGTCTAACTTTTCCAAAAATTTCATAAAAACAATAAACAAACATATCCCCCGGGGGCTTCTGAAAACTATTATCCGGAACAACATACATCTAAGAGAAGCGGCTCTTCTGGGAAAAACCATTTTTGAACACAATCCTAAATCCAACGGCGCAAAAGACTACAGCAGACTGGCAGAAGAAATAACTCAGAAAACCAAAAATATAAATGCTGTGGAATTCTCACTAAAAGCGCCCTCAGCTCAAAGCGTCTTCTTAGTAGGAGACTTTACAAACTGGCGTAAAGACGAACGGTTCGCGCTGGTAAACAAAAACGGAATTTGGAAAAAGAAAGTTAATTTGAAGAAAGGCCGTTACCGCTATAAATTTATAATAGACGAACAGTGGGTCTGGGACAAAAATAATCCCTTAAACGAAGACGATACCTTTGGAAGCCGCAACTCAATAGTGGAAATAAATTAAGATTATAACAAAATAATCAATAATCAATAACCAAGACCCAATCCCGGCATTGCCCTGCGTTGCAATACACCCTGTGCCGTTATTACTCAAATGTCCAACATCCAAGGTCGTAAGTCCAAAAGATGCAGGCCTAAAGCAACTTTTTAAGACAGTCTTGTTTTGTTGCAAAACGACTTTTTATGCCAGTCTTATTTTGTTTTTTATTTTTACATTTTGACTTTTGCATTTAATCTTCCACCCCCGGGGCGTCCAAAAAGCACGCCAGTGCTTTTTTTGGCGGTAGTCTTCGACTTATTTCAGCATAAGCCCAAGGAAACGGCTCTATCTTTTTTAAAATCTTCTGCTTGCTTATGCCTGCGGACTCATTCTGCCGGCCGAATTTAAACATATAATATCCTTATACTTGTAAGCAAAAGGCTTAACTATCCTTTTAAAATTG
>WFRI01000053.1 GCA_015486615.1 Candidatus Omnitrophota bacterium
CCTTAAACATAATTTTTCAATAAAAAATGGTCGCTGTCCCTATTTTTCATTTTTATTTTCATTCTTCTATCTGCGTGACCCGCATCACTTCATCTGGCGTAGTAAGCCCCTCCATAACCTTTTTCCAGCCAGCCAGACGCAATGTCTTCATCCCTTCTTTAAGCGCTACTTCTCTTATCTGGCCAGCAGATGCTTTGGCTATAATCAATTCTCTTATGGCCCGATTTACTACCAATATCTCATAAATAGCTGTTCTCCCTTTAAAACCAGTAAAATTACACTCTTTACAGCCGCGTCCGCGGTAAAAGTGTAGAGATGAATCATTAGAATATTCCGGCAAGTATTGAGAGATTTCCTGCCTTATTTTATCCCGCATCTCTTTACTTATAGTATTATCTTCCTCTTTACAATTAGGACAAATCAACCGTACCAGCCGCTGAGCAACAAAAGCCTTAACTGAAGATGCCACTAAAAATGGCTCAATCCCTATATCCAGCAGTCTGGTAACTCCACTGGAGGCATCATTAGTATGAATAGTGGAAAAAATCAAATGACCGGTTAAGGCAATCCGGATAGCCAACTCTGCAGTTTCATGGTCCCTAACCTCTCCTACCATCATTATGTCAGGGTCATGCCGTAGAACACTTTTTAACCCCTGGGCAAAAGTAAAACCTATTTCAGGCATAACCTGAATTTGAGTAATACCATCAAGTTCATACTCAATAGGGTCCTCAAGAGTAATAACTTTATTCTTTGTGCTTTTTATTCTATTCAAACAGGCATATAAAGTAGTAGTTTTCCCGCTTCCGGTAGGCCCGGTGACAAAAATAATCCCATTAGGCTTTTTTATCAATGTTTCTAATATGTCTGAATCTTCCGGATCAAGGCCAAGCTTCTCCATACTAAAGAGCATCTTAGCCGGCAGAATTCGGATAACCAGACTCTCTCCATAGCGGCTCGGGATAATAGAAATTCTCAAATCAAATTCCTCCCCGCCGGCTTTGACTACCGCCCGGCCATCCTGAGGAAGCCGGCGCTCAACAATATTCAGTTTGGACATTATCTTTATACGAGAGATAATAGCAGGGAAAAGCCTCATTACATCAGAAGGCACATTCGCCTCATAAAGAAGTCCGTCAATACGGTATCTCAGCCTTAATTTCCCCCTAAACGGCTCTATATGAATATCCGTAGCACGCTTTTTGTGAGCATCCAGAATTATCTGATTCACTAATTTAACCACCGAAGCGGCCTCTGCCATCTTTTCTATATCTTCAATTTTCTCAGCCGGCTCAGCCTCGGCTTCTTCACGAGGGGCCTGAGCAACAATTCTTTCGATGGTCTCAGCACCAACTCCATAATATTTTTCAATTGCCTGCACTATTTTTTCCCCAGTCGCCAAGACAGGAATAATATCATATCCTAAAAACATCTTCATATCGTTCAATGAACGCAAGGGGTCAAAAGTAGCCACAGTAAGTTTTCCCTCTTCATATTTTATCGGCATTATTTTATAATGCCAGGCGAATTTGGCCGGGACTTTCTCAACAGCCTCCGGCTCAACCACAATATTCTGCAGGTCAACAAAGGGAATATTAAGCTGTTCGGAAATAATCTCCAAAAGATGTTCCTCTTTTAAATACCCCAGCCTCACCAATATCCTGCCTAATAATTCGCCCGTTCTCTGCTGTTCCTCAACTGCTGTTTTTAACTGCAAAGGAGTAATTAACTTTCTATCAATTAATATTTCACCTAATTTCATCATAATCTTTACCCCCTAAAAAACCAAAATTGAGATAAAACAACCAAGACCCAATCCCGGCATTGCCTTGCGTTGAGCCGGACCCTGTGCCGATATTGGAATGTCCAACGTCCAACGTCGTAAGTCCAAAAGATGCAGGCCTAAAGCAACTTTTTAAGACAGTCTTATTTTGTTGCAAACCAATCCCGGCATTGCCTTGCGTTGAGCCGGACCCTGTGCCGATATTGGAATGTCCAAGGTCCGATGTCCAATGTCCAAGGTCGTAAGTCCAATGTCGAAGGCTGCCGCTTAAAAAAGCTACCACTAAAAAAAACGCTATCTACCGCTTTAAAAAAGCACTGACGTGCTTTTTTAAACACCTCGGGGGTGGAAAGAGTTCCACCCCCGAGGTGGGTGCCGGTAAGAAAGCGGCGTCGAAAGTCGAATGTTAGACGTTAAGAAAAATGGCCGCTGTCCCTATTTTATAATGCTCCAAGCATATAAAGATCTCTTGCCGGCCTCTTGTCTAAATTGCCTGAAAGTATCTCTTCACAGCCTTCCAAAGTCTTCTCCAAAGGCACATATTCCCCTTTTCGCCCGGTATAAACCTCAGCAGTAAAAAACGGCTGGGTAAGAAAATTGCGCAACCGCTGTGCCCTCTCAAAAATAATCCTGTCCTCCCTGGAAATTTCTTCTATCCCAACAATAGAAACTATCCGGCGCAGTTCTTCATATCTATTTAGGACTCTCAAGACATCCTGAGCAACTTTAAAATGCCTCCCCCCTACAATTTCCGCATCAAGATAGGAACAGGAAGAAAGCAAAGGGTCAATAGCCGGATAAAGGCCCAATTGAACATGCCGGCGGGAAAGTATAAGAATAGAGTCTAAATAACTAAAGATACATACCACAGCAGGATCTGTCAAATCGTCACTGGGGACATAAACTGCTTCTATAGCGGTCATTGCCGTCTGCCTGCCGGAACGAATTCTCTCCTGAAAATCACTCATCTCCGAAATCAGTGTAGGCTGATAACCTGTCTCCGAAGGAACACGGCCTAAAAGAGTAGAAAGTTCGCTGCCGGCCTGAGCAAATCTATACACACTGTCCACAAAAAACAAAACATCTTCCTGCTCTTTCTGAAAATATTCCGCTAAGGTTATTCCGGTATGCACAACTTCAAATCTGGCTCCTGGAGACTCATTCATCTGGCCGAAAACCAAAATTGACCTGTCTAATATTTCTTGTTTAATAAGCTCTCTGTATAGTTCATTAGCCTCCCTAATTCTTTCTCCGGCGCCGGTAAATATACAAAAGCCCGCCTGCTTTTTCACAATATTATGCATAAGTTCAAGAATTAATATACTCTTGCCCAATGCCGCCCCGCCTAAAATTCCAGTTCTGGTCCCTTTTATCAAAGGGAACAAAAGGTCAATAACTTTAATACCAGTCTCCATCATCTCAAAACGCACCTGAGATACTTTTTCCCTATCCACACTGGTCTTTTCCCGCCAGTGAGTAAACACAGACTGCTCTGTTTTAACAGGCCCTTTTCTATCTATAGGCTCGCCCAATACATTTAATATCCGGGAGCAGACTTCTTTCCCTATCGGAACCTTAATTTCTGAGCCTGTAGCAACCACCTCGGCATTTCTCTGCAAACCAAAGATAGAAGTTAAAGGAATACACTTAACAATACTGCCGGTATCATTGCTTCTTCTATTCATATAATACTCAACTACTTCCAAGACTACTCTTTGGCCATTATAAGTTTTTGTTTCCAGAATCTCATAGGTAGCCGGCGCAACTGCACCTGGAGGAAATTTTACAACTACAACCGGCCCCTGAATAGCAATAACTCTACCTTTATTATTCATCTGTTTTTGCATTAATCGGAAAAATTCAAACTACGGGCGTTTCTAAACCAGCCGCCGTAACAATTCTCCTTTTATCCACTTCTTTGAAAACCGCCGGGCCGCCCTACAACCCGCCGGCTTGCAAAAATCTCTCTAATATTCTTATCGCTTATTTCATGAAGAATGCGAAAATACTGCAAACGCAAATTTTTCTCTACTTGTTTAATTTCGTAAGAACTTCTTTCTAAATGCATAACCCGTGCCGCCCATTCGGAAAGTTTACTCTCCCAAAAAATTCCGTAGAGCATATATGTCATCCACACCTTAACTAAATATTCTATAATAGCAGTCTTAGACGGCTCAACTATAATTCTCTCTTCCTGCTTAAATCCTCCGCCGGCCGGCTCCTCAAGAAATTCCGGGGGCGAAAAACCCGTCGATACTTCACTCTCCTTTCGAAACAAAAATCTGCAGGGAAGAAATTGGTATGTCCGGACTTCCCATACAGAAAAGGAAACAAAATGAGGGTAAATAACCACTGTGCGGCAAAACTCTTCATTCAAAAAACCTTTGATAACAAAAGAGGCCAGTCTCTCAGCCTCTTTATAGTTTACTTCGTCGCTGACGCCGGCAAAAGAAATAAATTCTCTGCCCGCCTCCTCAAGATAACTGCTTCCCTGCCTGCCCACTACGATAAATTTCTCACCCCCCACAGAACTTTCCAAAGCAGTATTGACTATAGAAACATTCATCTTGCCTAAGAAACCAAAATCAGAAGTTATCAGAAGCATAGCCGGCGGAAGGGAAGAATCGTGCAGAAAAGGATGTCCCACTTCAGCCACATCTATCATCTGAAAAAAACCCTGAAGATAACTTAGAAATTTGTCCAGTTTTTTCATGGACTTTTGAAGCCGGTAAAACTCAGAAGAAGCCACCCCCTGAAGAACATTTATCACCCCGGCCATTTCTTTATTAAATTGCAATTCCTGGCGTAATTTCCTTAATTGCAACATAAATCAACCTCACAGCGCTATAGAAACAAAGGTTTTTCTTAACATCCTGCTTCTCTGTTCTTCCCTATGTCTTGAAGAATTCCTTAAAC
>WFRI01000054.1 GCA_015486615.1 Candidatus Omnitrophota bacterium
ATAAAAAAAATTCTGGGATTGTCTTATGAGAGTTATCAGAAAAAAATCCCGCCGGATTTAAATATCAGGTTTAATAAAGAAATACCTTTAGAGTCTATGCGGGAAATAGTCAGGCTTTCCTCTATAGTTAAAGAAGTGAACTCCTGGGAAGAAAATCTCAAAAAACAGCCGGATAGTTTTTTCAAACAGCGCACTGCAGAATTTGTCCGGATAATCCAGGACCGTTTATCAAAGGTTCCTTTAGACAGCCGGGAGCGTTTTGTTAATACTGTTTTGGACGAATTTTTGCCGGAGGCTTTTGCTATGGTAAGGGAAGCGGCGCGCAGAACAATAGGGATGCGGCATTTTGATGTGCAGATATTAGGCGGCATAGCCCTGCATAAAGGCAATATCGCTGAGATGGCTACCGGCGAGGGAAAAACTTTGGTGGCTACTCTGCCGGCATATTTGAATGCACTGGTTAAAAAAGGCGTGCATATAGTTACTGTTAATGACTATTTGGCCGGCAGGGACAGGGATTGGATGTGTCCGGTTTATGAATTTTTAGGCCTTTCAGTAGGAGTTGTCCAGAGCGATATGAGTTTTGAAGAAAGGAAATACGCTTATTCCTGCGATATTACTTACGGCACAAATAATGAGTTCGGTTTTGATTATTTAAGGGATAATATGGCTGTTTCTCTTGACCAATTGGTTCAGAGGGAGCATTTTTTTGCTATAGTTGACGAAGTTGACTCTATATTGATTGACGAGGCCAGGACGCCTTTGATTATTTCCGGGCCCGTAGAAGAAACTACGGATAAATATTATATTGCTGAGAAACTGGCCCGAAGATTAAAGGGCAGGAGAATTTTGGAAAAAGATGAGATTGATGCCAAATACAAAGGTGTTGATTTAGAGAAAGGCACAGATTATTTATGCGACGAAAAGAATCAGTCAGTAACCCTTACTGACGAGGGCCTGAAGAAATGTGAAGAAATGTTAGGGATAAAGGATTTATATGAAGATATTTATACTGAATGGCCGCACCATATCCGCCAGGCTTTAAGGGCAAAAGAATTTTTCAGGCGCGATAAGGACTATATTGTTAAGGAAGGCAAAGTTATTATTGTTGACGAATTTACCGGCAGGCTTATGCCGGGACGGCGCTGGTCTGACGGTTTGCACCAGGCTATTGAGGCTAAAGAGGGCTTAAAAATCCAGCAGGAATCTCAGACTTTGGCTACTATTACCTTGCAGAATTATTTTAAAATGTATACTAAACTTGCGGGTATGACCGGCACTGCTTATACTGAGGCAGTTGAATTTAGGCATATTTACAAGTTAGGAGTAGTTGTTATGCCTACTAACAAGCCTTTGCAGAGGCAGAATCACCCGGACCAGATTTATAAGACTAAAAGAATGAAGTTTGAAGCAGTGGTCAGGGAGATAGAGAAAATGTATCGTAAAAAGAGGCCGGTGTTAGTAGGCACAACTTCCATAGAGAATTCTGAAGAACTTTCCTTTTTGTTGAAAAGGAAAGGTATTCCGCATAATGTTTTAAACGCTAAACATCATGAGAGAGAAGCTTATATAGTTGCCCAAGCCGGCAGGCTTGGCCAGGTTACTATTGCTACTAATATGGCTGGGAGGGGTACTGATATTATTTTAGGCGGTAATGTTGATTTTATGCTTAAGAGTCTCCTGCTGGGGAAAAAAGTCAGCCCTGAAGAGTACCGGCGGCTTGTAGATAAATACAGGAAACAGTTTGAACAGGAACATCGGCAGGTAGTGGAGTTGGGAGGCCTGCATATTATCGGCACTGAAAGGCATGAAGCCCGCAGGATTGACAACCAGTTAAGAGGCAGAGCCGGCCGGCAGGGCGATCCCGGCTCTTCGCGGTTTTATATCTCTTTAGAGGACGATTTAATGCGGCTTTTTGGTTCTGAGAGGCTTGTATTTATTATGGAGAAACTTAATTTCCCGGAAGACGAGCCTATTGAACATTATATGGTTAACCGCTCAATTGAGATTGCTCAGCGCCGGGTGGAGTCCCATAATTTTGAAATCAGAAAACACCTTTTAGAATACGATGATGTGATGAATAAACAAAGAACTGTGATATATTCCAAACGCCGTGCTGTTTTAGAAGGCGATATAGACAAAGAAGAGATATTGGAAATGTGCTATTCTGTTTTAGAAAAATTTGTAGATGTCAATTTTTCTTCGGAACTTCCTTATGATGCCCAAGTTGCGAATTTACTTGAATGGTTTAGGCATAAATTCCGCAGGAATTTAGCGGCTGAACGAATTAGACAACTCCCTTTGGAAAGCCTTAAAGAGTATTTGAAAGAAGAAGCAAATAATGCCTACAGCCAAAAAGAACAGGAATTAGGGGCAGATTTTAAGTATCTTCAGCAGATGGTTTATCTACAGGTTATTGATTCCCGCTGGAAAGACCATCTACGGGCTTTGGACGAAATGAAGGAAGGCATCCAGCTTTATGCCCATGCTCAGAGGAACCCTTTAGTGGAATATCAGCATAAGGCCTATGAATATTTCGTCAGTATGATGGATTCTGTAAAAGAAGCAGTGGTAGATATTATGTTTAAAATAGAGGCGCGTTCGGAACCCCGGATTCAGGCCAGAAGCGTATTTTCCGGGGAAAAGAAATTTCAGCATAGCGAATATTCTTTTTCGCAGAAAGGTTCCGGACAAACTAAGGGAAAAGTATCCCCAAGACCGATAGTAAAAGGCAAAAAAATCGGCAGAAATGATCCCTGCCCCTGTGGGAGCGGGAAAAAATATAAAAAGTGCTGCGGGAGAAATAAATGACAGCCGGGAAATTGACGGCTATTTTTGGTTTAAGCGTTGTTTCTGCTTTGTCTTTTATCCTGCCTCAATTTAGTTTTACTGTTTGGTTCTTTCTGGCCGGTCTTTTCCTGATAACTAAAGGTATTTCTTCTGTTAAAGCCTTTTGGTATTTTTACCTCTATGGTTTTCTCTTTTCCCTGGTTGTTTTTTTCTGGATAACCCATGTTAGCGTTTTAGGCTGGCTGGCGCTTTGTTTATACTTAGCGCTTTATTGGGCAGTCTTTGGTTTTATTGCTTTGAGGTTTTTGGGTAAAAGCGCCGATTTTCTTATAATTCCGGGTGTTTGGGCAGTTCTGGAACTGGTTAAAAGCCGGCTTTTCAGCGGGTTTGGCTGGGATTTGTTAGGATACAGCCAGGCCGGGAATAGATATTTAGTTCAGATTAGTTGTCTTTTTGGAGTAAGATTTATTTCTTTCCTTGTTATTTGGGGCAATGTTGTTCTATCGGATATATTTATTCCGTTAAAGAATTCCCCGCGGCTTGCTGCGGAGTTATACCATATTTTACGAACACGGGGTCTAATAGCCTGCGTGAGCCCTGTTAGAGATAAATCTCTAAACGGGGTGGGTTATCTAACGGGATTTATACAGGGGGTTAAGCCCGGTCTAAAAAAACTTGGTGTGTTTTTATTTATTCTTTCCTGTATTTTATTTTACGGCCGGGACAGATATGGTGTTTTAACGAAGCAAAACTACAAGAATTTCCTGCAGGTAGTTTCTATCCAGCCGAATGTCCCTAAATCTGCAGGCACAAATTCAGTCCGGCCGGGGGATATTTCAACTAAGATTAAAAAAATATCTTTGCCAAGGCAGGCAGATTTAGTTGTATTGCCTGAAGCCGCTTATCCTTATTATGTGGTTGACCCTTTTTCCCGGCGAAGTGCCGGGGAAATCAGGAATTTTTTTGGAATTAGAGACAAAAATATTCTCACTGGCGCAGTAGTAGAAACTATCAAAGCGTATTACAATGCTGCTTTGCTGTTAGGCAAAGCCGGCAGGGCTTTAAGGGTTTACCGCAAGATAAAAATTGTCCCTTTTGGCGAATATGTGCCTTTGAGGAAGTTTTTTAAGTTTGTTCCGGCGTTGAACCAAATAGGAGATATGCGGCCTGGCAGAGATTATGTTGTTTTTAATTTAGGAGGGAAGAAATTTTCTGTCCTGATTTGTTTTGAAGATATTTTTCCTTATTTGGCAGGCAGATTTGTTAAAGCAGGCGCAGGCGCATTAATAAACATTACCGATGACAGTTGGTTTAGAGGCAATCCCGAGGCTTTTCAGCATATGCGGATAGCAATATTGCGGGCAGTTGAACAAAACAGGTTTTTGCTGCGCTCTGCTAATACCGGCATAGGTTGTGTTATTTCCAATACCGGTGAGATAATAAAGAAGATAACTAAACAGGGCAAAGATGTTTTCGTCGATGGAAGTTTTTCCTGCAAACTGCCTTTGATTTATAAGAAAACCCTGTATAATATGTGGGGCGATTGGTGGATGTTGGGGGTTTTTATTTTATACTTTTTGTCCCGGATGTTAAATAATAGGAATAATAGGGACAGCGGCCATTTTTCTTAACGTCTAACATCCAACATTGGACATATTTATAAAGTCAGCGCTTGCTTTTTGATGTGCCTTCTTACCGGCACCCACGTTAAAAAAGCACGCAGTGCTTTTTTAAGCGGCAGCCTTCGACCTTGGACATTCGACTTTCGACGTTGGACGTCGGACCTTGGACATTCAAGCAATAGCGGCACAGGGTCCGGCTCAAGGCAAGGCAATATCGGGATTGGTTATTTAGGCAG
>WFRI01000055.1 GCA_015486615.1 Candidatus Omnitrophota bacterium
ATAAATAGCAAAATATAAAGAGAATATTTGTTATGTTAGACAAAGTTTTAACGCCGGAAATAAAAAGATTAATTAAACAGAAGCGGTTTGACGAGATTAAAAAGATAATTCTGTCTCTTCTTCCTGAGGATGCTGCTTCGCTTATAGAGGAGACTCCTGATCCTTGGGATAAAGTTTTTTTATTTAGAATGATTCCTGCGCCTGTGTCTGTGGAAGTTTTTGAGCATTTAGAGCCTGAAGAGCAGAAAAATATCATTTTCTCTTTGTCTGACGAGAAAGTGAAATCTTTACTTAATGAGATGGCGGTTGACGAAAGAACCGAATTGTTTGAAGATTTGCCGGCAGAGATTTTCTACAAATTGCTCAAGCTGCTTTCTCCGAGTCAAAGAAAAATAGCAGTGGAAATTTTAGGCTATCCTGAAGATTCGGTAGGCAGGTTGATTACTCCTGACTATGTCCGTTTGTATGAAGATATGTCTGTAGAGAACGCTTTGGACCATATTCGGAAAGTAGGTATAGACACAGAAACAATTTATAACTGTTATGTTCTGGACAAAACCAGCCGTCTAATAGGCATTGTTTCTTTGAAAGATTTGGTTTTAGCAGTTTCCGGGACTAAAGTCGGCAAGATTATGGACAAGGAGGTCATAAAGGTAAATGTTTATACTGACAGGGAAGAAGCGGCTAAAATTTTTAAGAAATACGATTTAATTGCCCTGCCGGTAGTGGACAACAGCGGAAAACTTTTAGGTATAGTTACTTTTGACGATTTTGTGGATGTTTTGGAAGAGGAAGCCACTGAAGATTTTGAAAAAATAGCCGCAGTTATCCCCGGCAATAAGCCTTATATGGAGTCTAAACTATTTTCTATAATCTGGCATAGAAGTTTTTGGCTTATAGTGTTAGTGTTATTTGAGTCTTTATCGGGATTTGTCCTGCAGCATTATTCAGAAACCATTAGAAGAATGGTGTCGCTTACTTTTTTTCTGCCTTTGTTAATCGATGCCGGAGGGAATGCCGGGACCCAGTCTGCCACTGTGATTATTCGCGGGCTGGCCACTGAGGAAATAAAGGCTTTTGATTTTATAAGGGTTATTTGGCGGGAATCTTTAGTGGGGATTTTTATTGGTTTGATTCTTGCGTTTTTTGGTTTTTTACGGGCTTTATTCCAGCAGGGGAATTGGTGGCTGAGTGTTTCTGTCGGTATAAGTATGGGAATTACAATACTTCTTTCTACTACTATTGGAGCAATGCTTCCTCTTGTTTTCAGGAAATTAAAAGTGGACCCTGCGTTAATGAGCGGCCCGTTGATTACTACAATTGTGGATGTTTCCGGCGTTATTATATATTTTGAAACAGCCAAATTACTTCTTAGTTCTTAATGAAAAGATTTAAACCTGCGTTAATTTTAGTTGTCTTAATCTTATTTGTTCAGGGCTGTGTTTCAGTGCCTACTTTCCGTTCTTATAAGAGGGGCGAATATACCAGCCTTGAAAAACTGTGTTCAAAATACGGAATAGATTATAACTTCCGGGTGTTTTATGAAGATATAAGATTGAAAAATAAATACCTCGATGCTTATTTGAAATTAGGCTCTAATTATATATTGGTAAATTCGCGGGTTGTTGAGTTTCCGGTTAAAGTGGCTTATGACCGGGGAAGTATTCTTGTTCCTTACGGGTTTAAAGAATATTTGGAGAATTTGTTCGTCCGGCAGAAAAGCCTTACTGCTTATTTGCCTTCTTCTGTCAGTATTAAGAGGATTGTTATTGACCCCGGGCACGGAGGCAAGGACCCCGGTGCAATATCCCCCTGGGGGTTAAAAGAAAAAACAGTAAATTTAGACATTGCCATAAGGCTGAAAAGAATGTTGGAGAAGAAAGGTTTTAAAGTTTTTCTTACCCGCACCGGCGATTATTTTGTCTCTTTGAAAAACCGGGTTAAGTTCGCCCGTTGGAAAAAAGCAGATTTGTTTATAAGTGTCCACGCTAACGCTAATCATTCCAGGAGTATGCGGGGGATGGAAGTGTATTATCTGTCCCGCAGGTTTACTGACCCGGAATCTAAGGCTCTGGCTGCTGCGGAGAATCTTTGCGAGCAGGAAAAAATCACATTGACTTACCGGTTGAAAAAGATTGTTGGAGATATGCTTAATGTTGAAAACCGCCGGGAGTCTTTACTGCTTTGTCGAAGTATACTTAAGGAGGCAAAATCTATGGGCATAAAAACCCGCAGGGCAATAGGTGCGCCTTTTTATGTGCTAAAATATAATTATATGCCGGCAGTTTTAGTAGAAACGGGCTATCTTACTAATAAGCATGAGGAGAGAATGTTTAGAAATAAATTTTACCGCACTCAGATTGCCCAAAGTATTGCTGAAGGCGTGTATTATTTTGTTAAGGAATTAAACCGTCCGCGGATAGTGAGCAGATGAACAAAAATCATTATTCTATAGGTATTTTCGATTCTGGTATAGGCGGGCTTACTGTCTTGGCAGAGATAGAGAAAAAACTTCCTTATGAAAATATTGTGTATTTAGGCGACAGCGCTTCTCTGCCTTACGGGACGAAATCCGAAGACACAATAATAAAACTTACTACGCGGAATATTTTGTTTTTACTGCGTAAAAAAGTCAAACTTGTGGTTGTTGCCTGCAATACTGCTTCTTCTGTGGCTTTAGGCAGGATTGGATGTTTTTTTTCAGTTCCGTTGTTTGGAGTAGTGGAGGCCGGGGTTAAATCTGCCCTGCAAAAGACAAAAACCGGCAATATAGGCATAATCGGCACAACAGCGACCATAAACAGCCAGGCTTACCAGAAGGCGGTAAAGACGTTTCTTCCCAAAGCAAAAGTTTACGCTAAAGACTGCTCTCTGTTTGTGCCTTTAGTGGAGGAAGGCTGGCATAAAAGCCGAATTGCGAATGCGGTAGCCGAGAAATATTTATCCGGCTTAAGAGGCAAAATTGACACTCTGATTCTGGGATGTACACATTATCCCTTGTTGAAAGGAGTTATCCGAAAAGTTCTGCCGAAGGTTTTTTTGGTAGATTCGGCAGAAGGTATGGCGGCAATGGTTAAAGAATATTTGTCTAAATTAAATCTGGTAAATCCGCAGAAAAAGGCCGGCAGGAAAAAGTTTTATTTAACAGATAAAACTCCTAACTTTGCAAGGTTAAGCCGGGAAATTTTAAAAAGGAGTTTTAAGCCGGAGGTTTTAGACTATGTATGAAGTAAGTGTTATTGCTGATTTCAGTTCCGCACATTTTTTGCGCGGATATATGGGCAAATGCGAAAATCTTCACGGGCATAACTGGAAAGTGGAAGTCCTCTTAAAAGGCAGGAAGTTAAACAAGACAGGCATTCTGCTGGATTTTAAGCAGGCAAGAGAGGCCCTTAATAATATCCTTTGGGCGCTGGACCATAAAAACCTGAATGATTTAGAGTTTTTCAAAAGTAGAAATCCTTCTTCTGAGAATATAGCCTTTTATATTTTTAGACAAATGCAGGCTGGATTGAAGGATTTCAGAGGCGTGTCTGTTGCTAAAGTGAAAGTATGGGAGCAGGAAAATTCCTGTGCGGTTTACTATGAGTAAGCAAAAGCCAAAAGCGGTTGTGCTTTTATCCGGGGGGTTGGATTCCGCGGTTACTTTGTTTTTTGCCCGGCAGAGATATAACCCTTTTTGTCTTATTTTTGAATACGGCCAAAGGCATAATAAAGAAATAAAGTGCGCTAAAAAAATCGCCGCAGAGGCCGGGGCAGAGTATTTTGTGCTTAAGATAAGCCTGCCCTGGAAAGGGTCGGCTTTGCTGGATAAAAGTCTCTCAGTGCCTTCTGTTAAAGGCCGGCCGTCTAAAAATATACCTATAACTTATGTCCCGGCGAGGAATATTATTTTTTTAAGTTATGCTTTTTCTTTTGCTGAAAGCATAGGGGCAAAGAAAGTATTTATAGGCGCGCATATTCAGGATTATTCCGGCTATCCTGACTGCCGGCCGGAATTCTTAGAAAGTTTTGGCCGGGCCGCTAACACTGGTATGAAAAACAGCCGGATAAAAATAGAAGCCCCGCTTATCCGTAAGAAAAAGAAAGATATTATAAAATTAGGCTTGAAATTGGCAGTGCCTTTTGAGCTGACTTGGTCATGTTATCAAGGCGGCAGAAAGCCTTGTTTAAAATGCGAGAGTTGTTATTACAGAATGCAGGGGTTTAAGGAATTAGGGATGACAGACCCGCTGTTGGAAAAGTAAGGGTTTATACAGTCTGAAGTTAACAATTGGGGAAGATGCGGGCAAAAATATCCGAGATTTTTTTTAGTATTCAGGGGGAGGGAATATATCAGGGCCGGCCTCAGATTTTTGTGCGTTTTTTTGGCTGTAATTTACATTGCAGGTTTTGCGACACTCCACTTTTTTCTTTTAGAGAATATTCAGTTGAGGGACTGCTGGCTGAAATAAATAAAACTTTTTCTTTTTGCCGGCAGGTTTGTTTTACTGGAGGCGAGCCTTTACTTTATGCGAGGTTTATTCGTGAGGCCGGCCGGTTATTAAAAAGGCAGAGCCGGCAGGTGTTTTTAGAAACTAACGGGGTTTTGCCGGATAAATTTGAGATTGTCAGGGATGTTGTAGATATAGTATCTATGGATTTTAAACTTCCGAGTTCAACAGGCTTAGGAAATTTCTGGCGGGAGCATAAAATCTTTTTGGAAAAGGCCAGGGATAAAGATGTTTATGTTAAAGCAGTAATTGCCTGCGAAACTGAATTGCAGGATTTAGTTAAAACGGCAGAAATTATAAAGAGTGTAGATGGGAATATACCTTTAGTCTTACAGCCGGAGTTTTCCTGCGGAGATAAAGTCAGCAGAAAAATAGATTATTTCAGAGACATTGCCTTAAAATATCTGTCAAGAGTAGAGATTATCCCGCAGATGCATAAATATTTAGGCATACGGTGAATATAAAAGAATTGGGGAAGAAAATTCGGCAGGCAGTTTTAGAGGCTAACACAAGTCTAAGAAAAGATGTTGTCTGGCTTTTGAGGCAGGCAGAGAAGAAAGAAAAAAGCCCTCTGCCGAAAGCCTACTTAAAGGCTGTTTTGGAAAACGCCCGCTGTGCCTATAAAGAGAAATTGGCAATATGCCAGGATACAGGATTAGGCATAGTTTTTGTAGAATTGGCAAAAGACGCTGATTTCGGCATAAAAGAGATTCATACCATAGAACATCAGGTCAGTTTGGCTTATAAAGATTTTGGCCTGCGCAATTCAGTGGTAAGTCCGTTTGAACGCAGGAATCCGCAGTTTGGCCCTCCGGAAATTTATGTCGAATACACCCGTTTCAAATATACCCGTATAGTTTTTATGGCTAAAGGGTTTGGCTCGGAAAATAAAACAAAACTTTTTATGCTTAATCCCAATGAGGATATTGAGCCTTATGTTTTAAAAGCAGTAAAGGCCGCTGGCCCTGAAGCCTGCCCGCCGTTTATAATAGGAATTGGTATTGGCGGGACTTCGGAAAAAGCGCTTTTTCTGGCAAAAAAAGCCCTGCTTGCAGATTTGCGCAGGAGAAACCCGGACAGATTTTTAGATTTTTGGCAGGCCAGGCTGTTGGAAAAGGTAAATTCGTTGAATATAGGGCCAATGGCCTTAGGCGGCTCGGCTACTGCTTTGGCTGTGCGTATGCAGCAGGAAAAGACTCATATTGCGGGTTTGCCTTTAGGCGTAAACATCAGCTGCTGGGCATTGAGAAGTGCAGAGTTTAAGATTTAGTTTAAAAGTCTATGGTGAGAATCTCTACAGATAATACTAAAGCCTGGCTGGAGTTGAAAGCCGGACAGCAG
>WFRI01000056.1 GCA_015486615.1 Candidatus Omnitrophota bacterium
CTGCTAATATTGAAAAAAGGTAAACTAACAAATAAAAAGGAGGTAGATGTAATGAATATTCAGCCATTAGGAGACAGAGTCTTAGTAAAGCCTTTGGAAGCGGAAGAAAAAACCAAAGGAGGAATTCTTATTCCGGATACTGCCAAGGAAAAGCCTCAGGAAGGTGAAATAGTTGCTGTAGGTAAAGGAAGGCTGCAGGGAGACAAGGTTATGCCTCTGGAGGTTAAAACCGGCGATAAGGTTTTATATGGCAAGTATTCCGGCACTGAAATAAGAGCCAGAGATGGTGAGGAGTACCTTATTTTAAAGGAAGAAGATATTTTAGCTATAGTAAAGTAAAAAAAAGGAGGGGGTGCTATGGCAAAACAACTTTTGTTTGATGAGGAGGCAAGGAAGAAAATTTTGAAAGGTGTTGAGACTTTAGCCGCCAGTGTAAAGGTTACGCTTGGGCCTAAAGGCAGGAACGTTGTTATTGAAAAAAAGTTTGGTTCGCCCACAATTACTAAAGACGGTGTAAGTGTGGCTAAGGAAATTGAGTTGGAAGAACCTTTTGAAAATATCGGAGCGCAGTTAGTAAAAGAAGTTGCGGAGAAAACTTCTGATAATGCCGGAGACGGCACTACTACTGCTACTGTTCTTGCTGAGGCTATTTCCAAAGAAGGGATGAAAAATGTTGCTGCGGGCGCAAACCCTATGGCTTTAAAAAGAGGCATTGATAAAGCGGTGTCAGCAGTGGTTGAGAATTTGAAAAAAATGTCCAAGCGTGTTAAAGATAAAAAGGAAATATCCCAGGTTGCTACTATTTCTGCTAACGGAGATGCAAAAATCGGCGAGTTAATTGCTGATGCAATGGAAAAAGTAGGCAAAGACGGGGTTATAACAGTCGAAGAAGCCAAATCAACAGCTACAACTCTGGATGTTGTTGAAGGAATGCAGTTTGACCAAGGGTATCTATCTCCTTACTTTGTTACGGATTCTGACAAAATGCAATGTATATTAGAGGATCCTTATATTTTGATTTACGAGAAGAAAATTTCTAACTTAAAAGATATGCTTCCTTTGCTGGAAAAGATAGCCAGAAGCAGCAAGCCTCTGATAGTTATTGCTGAGGATGTAGAAGGCGAGGCTTTGGCAACTTTGGTAATCAATAAAATAAGAGGGACTTTAGCCTGCTGTGCAGTGAAAGCGCCGGGTTATGGAGATAGAAGGAAGGCAATGCTGGAGGATATTGCTATTCTTACCGGAGGCAAGGCTATCACTGAAGATTTAGGTATTAAATTGGAAAGCATTGAATTGGAAGATTTAGGCCGGGCAAAAAGAGTAAGGGTTGACAAGGAAAATACTACGATTATTGAAGGCGCAGGCAAGACAGACGCTATTAACGCCAGGATAAATCAGATTAAAAAGCAAATTGACGAAACAGATTCTGATTATGACCGGGAGAAACTTCAGGAGAGGCTGGCAAAACTTGCCGGCGGAGTTGCGGTAATTAATGTTGGTTCTGCTACTGAAACAGAAATGAAGGAGAAAAAAGCCAGGGTAGAGGATGCTTTGCATGCTACTCGTGCTGCAGTTGAGGAAGGAATTATTCCCGGCGGCGGTATTGGGTTGTTAAGGTCCGTGAAAGTATTGGATAATGTGAGGGCTTCCGGGGATGAAAAGATAGGTATAGGCATTGTGAAACGGGCAATAGAAGAGCCTATCAGGCATCTTCTTTCTAATGCCGGAATTGAAGGTGCGGTGATTGTTGAAAGATTGAAGGACGAGAAAGACAATGTTGGTTTTGATGTAGCCAAAGAAAAAGTAATAGATATGCTGGAAGCAGGAGTAATTGATCCAACGAAAGTTACCCGGACGGCCCTAGAAAATGCTGCTTCCATTGCTTCTTTGTTGATTACTACAGAATGTGTGATTGCGGATAAACCAGAAAAAGAGGATAATAAAGCTCCCAATAATATGCCGCCGGCTGGAGGCATGGGAGGTTACGGAGCATATTAATCCGCAGATTTTAATTTTTTCAAGAAAGCCCTGCACAAAATTGCGCAGGGCTTTCTTTATCCACCGGCACTGCTGTTGAGAAGACGCTGACGCGTTTTTGGACGTGGGTGCCGGTAAAAAGGCGTGGTGGTAATAACCAAACATTAATATATTCTTGTTTGGATACCTGTCCCGATTCCTTAATATTAGTATTCAGAAAAATCGGGGTTTGAATTTGGTTATTGGTTATTTTGTTATAATTTTGATTTTAATCAATGTCCTCAGTGATTAAAAATTATACCAGGAGGCAAAAATGAATAGGGCAAAGGGGAGAGATTACGACCAGTTGAGAGAAATAAGAGTTAAAAGAGATATTATAAAGTATCCTTTAGGCTCGGCTATGGTTGAATTTGGAGATACTCAGGTAATCTGCACGGCAACAGTTGACGAGCATGTGCCGGTTTTTCTGAAGGGTTCGGGCAAAGGCTGGCTTACTGCTGAATATGGGATGCTGCCGGCTTCTACAGACAACCGGATACAGAGGGATAAAAAAAGCGGCAGGGTTTATGAGATTCAAAGGCTTATTGGCCGGGCATTAAGGGCAGTGGTAGATTTAGGTAAAATAGGCGAGAGGACAATAAGAATAGACTGCGATGTTATTCAGGCTGACGGAGGGACGAGGACAGCCTCGGTTACCGGCGGGTTTATTGCTCTGGCCGGCTGTTTAAGCCGGCTGTATAAAAAAAGAATGATTGGGAGTATTCCCTTAAACTCTTATTTGGCGGCAATTAGTGTGGGTATTGTAGAGAGAAACTTATTTTTAGATTTGGATTATTCAGAAGACTCTATAGCAGAAGTGGATATGAATGTGGCTGCTAATGATAGAGGCGAAATTGTAGAAGTCCAGGGCACTGCTGAAAAAGGTTTTTTTTCCAAGAAAGTGCTGGATGATATGCTGGATTTAGCATTGAAAGGCATTGATGAGATTATAAAAATAGAAAAAGAATTAATAAAACTTTGAGGTTATGTTTGAACTGATAGTTGCTACAGGCAATAAAGATAAATTCAGGGAAATAAAAAGCATCTTGAAAGGGTTAAAGGCAAAGTTATATTCGTTAAATGATTTTAGCAAAGCGCCTAAGATTGTAGAAGACGGGGATACTTTTTTAGATAATGCCGCAAAAAAAGCAGTTGTTGTGTCTGATTTTTTTAGCGGCTGTGCGGTTGCTGACGATTCCGGCCTGGAAGTAGATTTTTTAGACGGCAGGCCCGGAATTTATTCTGCGCGGTTTGCCGGCAAAAAAGCCGGCTATTCTGCTAACAACGAAAAACTTTTGAAATTGTTAAAAACCGTCCCTTTTAAGAAACGCAAAGCAAGATTTGTCTGCTGTGTTTGTTTTGCCTGTAATGGCCGGGTAATAAAGCATTTTTACGGATATTTAAGAGGTTATATTGTTGAACAGCCAAAGGGTAAAAACGGGTTTGGCTATGACCCGTTGTTTTATGTGCCTTTTTATGAGAAAACCTTAGCCCAAATGCCGGCAAAAATAAAAAACAGCATAAGCCACAGGCATAATGCTTTTGTTAAGTTTGAGAGATATTTAAAGGGTTTCTTGAAGAAAAATAAGCCTGGGATATAATAATTTAGGCTGGGGCTGGGGTTTAGGTTTAGATTGGTTTTATTGGTTGAATTAGTTGGACTTGCGACTTTCGATTACGATATATTTGCATTTTGATAGTTTGACTATGCTCGCCATCGGCTTTGAGCGATTGACTGCCGCTAAAAAAACGCTAGAGCGTTTTTGGACACCTCGGGGGTGGAGAGGATTCCAGCCCAGAGGCGGGTGCCGGTAAGAGGGCATTGGTATCTGCGGCAAAACGAGACTGTCTTAAAAGGCTGCAGATGGCCCTAAATACTTTCTTTTTCATCGGGAAGTGGCGCAGTTTGGCCAGCGCGTCTGCTTTGGGAGCAGAAGGCCGTGGGTTCAAGTCCCACCTTCCCGATTATTTCTGATTAAATCAGAAATAATCGAGCCCCGTGATGAGCGGTAGCGAATTTTACTTCGCTTTTGGCTTGTAAAAATCTAAGCCTCATTAAAGATTTTAATGTTTATATGAAAAAGTTTTTTCTATCAATTTTATTGTTTTTTTCACTCTTGCCGGTTCCTGCATGGGCGAAGGTTGATATATTATTTTTTTATTCTCCTCATTGCCATGCCTGTATTAGGACAAAACAGGAAATAATACCCCGGATAAAAGATAAATTCGGTGATAAAGTAGAAATAGATTATTTAAGTATTTTAAATAAAGATAATTTAGAGCAGCTTATCGCCTTAAATAAGATATTTGGAAAAAATCAGGCTCTTGTGCCCACAATGTTTGTAGGGGATAAAATATTTATAGGCAGAGATGTTATTGCCAGAGAAATTTTCCCTTTGTTAGAAAAGATGCTTCAGCAGGAGCAGCAGGCACAGAGAAAAAAGTTAGTTTTTGATTTAAAAAAACATTTTCAATCTTTGTCCCTGCTTACTATATTAAGCGCGGGTTTGCTTGACGGAATAACCCCTTGTGCTTTTACTGTAATAGTATTTTTTATTTTCTTACTTACTTTTTACGGATATTCCAGAAAGGAAATAATTTCTATTGGCAGCGCATATATCCTGGCAGTTTTTATTAGTTATCTTTTAATCGGGCTGGGGATTTTTAATTTTATTTACGCTTTAAAGGGGTTTTACTGGGTTATGAAGGGATTTTATTGCCTGGTTGCCGGTATTTGTCTGGTCCTGGCTTCTTTGGCGTTCTATGATTTTTTCAAATATAAAACGACTGGCAAAACAGAAAACGCTTCTTTGCAGCTTCCTTCTAATTTAAAAAAGATGATAAAAAAAATTATCGGGGATAAATACCGCAGGAAAAAAAGTAATATAGTTTCTCTATTTGCCGGTGCTTTTTTAATAGGCATAGCTGTCTCTTTCTTAGAGGCAGTCTGCGCAGGCCGGGTTTATCCGCCAATAATGGCCATGGCTGTGAAAATTGAAAGTTTAAGGCTGAAGGCGTTTATGTATTTTATTTTATACAACTTAATGTTTATTCTGCCTTTAGTGTTAGTTCTTGCTTTTGCCCTTTGGGGAGTAAATTCTGAAAGGTTTTCTTCATTTATGCAGAATAGATACGGAGTTATTAAGATGTTTATGGGCTTTCTGTTTTTAATATTGGGAATTTTTATATTGTGCGTATCCTGACAACTCTTTTATGTTTGCTGTTTTTGGCCGCCGGCAGTATCTTGTCTGAGAGTGTAAATGTGGCTGTCCGGGAATATAATTTTGGGCAGGTGATTGCCGGAGAGTGTTTAGAGCATATTTTTGCTCCGTCTTTAACAAACAGCACAGAGAAAATAGATACTATTGTTACTTCCTGCGATTGCCTAAAAGCAGAAGTCTTACAGCGCTCTCCTTTGCGTATACGGCTTAGTTGGGATACTTCCGATTATTCAGGGTTTTCAGAAGTGTATTGCCTGGTATTTACTAATAAGCGCACGTTTAAATTCGTCCTTTCAGCGCAGATTTTTTCTCCTTAGGGCCTGCGAGCAAAGAGACACTTTGGAAATCTTTTGGCGGTCGGTTTCAAAGCCGGCAGTTCAGAAAATGCGAATAGGGCTTAAAATCAGATAGAAACTGTTTAGAACAGGAGGGTGGGATATAAGTTTATGATTGTGAGAGAGTTGCTTCTCTGAATATTACACGGGATTTGAAATCTTCTAAAAAAATACTTGACAAGATTTGGTTTCTCTGGTAGAAAATTATCTGAAAACGTTTACAAGTTTCTTTGAAAAACAGGAGTGAGGGGAATTGTTGTGTTTGGCTATACCGCTTGCAGGTAATTCTAAACTTGGCGAAAAAGGAGGTGGAACAAAACCCAGGCCTAAGAATTGCCGCCAAATGCAGGTGATATAAATTAATTTTAGGCAGTTGCAGGGAATAAAAACCTTGAGTACATAAATTTTCAATTTCCTTTCTTTTAAAAATTTGCGAAAGGAGGCAGGACAATGAAAAAGCTTATTTTAGCTTTAATTATTACTTTTGCTGTTTCTTCTTTAGGCTTTGCCGCTGTCCAGAACATTAAAGTTTCCGGCGACATTTCAGCCCAGGCGATTACCCGGGATTTATCCTTAGGGTTAACAGGTACTGCTAAAGACAGCGAAGATTTCTTAATTTCTCAGATTAGAGTGAGGTTTGATGCGGATTTAACAGAAAATGTTTCCGCAGTTGTCCAGTTGCTTAATGAGAGGTTATGGGGTGCTGAGAATGAAACAACTTCTGACACTGGCGTGGATTTGGATTTAGGCTATATTGTAATGAAAAACTTCATTTACGACCCCTTAACAGTTACTATTGGCCGGCAGAATTTAAGGTTTGGCAGAGGCTTAATTGTTGGCGACCCGGATACAGATAATCAGGTAAGCGATGCTTCGGCATTATACGGCGTTGCTGATGATTTGTCTTTACGCAAATCTTTTGACGCAATCCGGGCAACTCTGGATTTTTCACCTCTGACATTAGACATAATTTATGCTAAAGTTAAGGAAAATGCTACTAATGTTGAGGATGATGTTGACCTTTACGGTTTCAATGCTAACTATGAAGTAAGCGACAACACCACAGTTGAAGGATATTTGTTCGTAAAGGATAAGGATCAGGGAGCAACATCCGCAGGGCACAATAACGACAAAGTTTATACTGTAGGTATAAGAGGCGAAACAACGGCAATTAACAACTTAACTCTTTACGGTGAATACGCTTACCAGTTTGGCCGTGAATATCAGGGGGCTGGAAAGTCTGATTTATCCAGAGATGCTTTTGCGGCTCAGGTTGGCGCAGATTATGCTTTAAAAGATTCCCGCAACACAGTCATTGGCTTATGCTATACTTACCTTTCCGGCGACGATGATTCTAATGACAGCGACCAGGATGCCTGGGATCCGATGTTTGAAGACCAGAAAGTCGGAGAGATTGCTAACCTTCTTTTCAATAACACAAACTTGCAGTATGTAAAATTGTCTGTTGGCACAGATTTAAGGCAGGATATCCGTTTAGGCCTGGATTATTATTATTTGAGATTGGCTGAGAAGTTGTCCGGTTCTACTATGACTGGTGCTTCTTCTGTGATATCTAACAATGAGTATGCTATTGACAGCAGCGAAAAAGACATTGGAAACGAAATTGACTTATCTTTGAAATACGACTACACAGAAGATGTGCAGTTAGGAATGTATGCAGGAATTTTTCTCCCTGGCGATTTGTTTAATAATTCTAATGACAGCACAGCCTATTCTGTCCGGGGAACAGTCAGTGTAGATTTCTAATTACAGCCGATGCTTTTGTGGGCAAACAAAACCCTGAACCCTTTGCGGGTTCAGGGTTTTTTATTTCTATCTTTAAGGAGGTGAGGCGGGTGTTTAAGAAAAAAGTTTTGTTTTTATGTTTTGCTTTCTTAATATTTACGGTTTTGCCGGGGTATTCCGCAGTCAACAACATTAGGATTTCCGGGGATATCACTACCCAGGCAGTTA
>WFRI01000057.1 GCA_015486615.1 Candidatus Omnitrophota bacterium
CCCAATATAATAACGGCAGGCGAAAGTCAGGATAACTGCTGGTTAGGGCAGAAGAAGATAATCTTGACATATCAATTTCCGGCAGATACGCAAAACTGCTTTTAATCTCTTCCTCTACTTTATCTGATAATGGCCTGAGTAAATCCAGCGAGGTTTTAAAGGCGCTATAATTGGTTCTTTTTATTGCGCTTCCGGTGTATTTAGAAACCGCTGAGGAGGCAGAAGAAGAGCCGGAAGAGAAAGGCATTATAGAGGAAACTGCGGAAGTCCCCATAGCCAGCCTATCTACCTGCGCCAGTATTTCTTCAAGACTAAGGGAAGAGGAGCTGGCCTGCGCCGCATTTTGTTTTACGGCCGCAGTATCTTCGAATTCTTCCGTATTTCCCCGGCTATCAACACCCGATGAAGTTCTCTTCTTAGTGCCGGCATTTGCTTGATAAGGAATAATTAAAACAAGCCGATTCCGGGGTATCTCATGTATATGCCCTATAATCATAGTAATGGCATAAGGTATATTTTGGGAAATTTTTAAAATAATAAGGTAAGCGGTTATCTTGACAAAAAATAGCAAAAATGTTACTCTTAAAACAAATAAATTAAGGAGGTATTTAAAATGGCTAAAATTTCTCTTGAGCTTGATATTAAACAGTTGGAGAAAATAATCAACAGTCTTCCTCTGCGAGATAAAATTAGATTGGCCAAAAGGCTTGAGCGGCAGACTCTGGGAAAAATAATAGAAGAAATATTTAATAAAATTGACCGAAGACGCAAAAAATTTCCTATCTCCGAAAGAGAAATTAAAAAAGAGATTCAGGCAGTAAGAAAAGAAATCTATGGTTAGAATAGCCCTCGATACTAATGTAATTGTTTCTGCTGTTGTTAGAGGCGGCATTCCTCGTAAAATCTGGTCAGCCTTTAAAGAAGGCCAAATAACCCTCATTTTCTCTTTCTCAATGCTTGAAGAGCTCAAAAGAGTATTTAAAAAATCTAAGTTTACTAATATCATTAATGAAGAAGAAGCTAAAAAGATACTCTTATTTATAGAGCTATTCGCTGAATTCATCGAACTTCCTGCAGTAAAGATATCTGTCTGCAGAGATCCCGCTGACAACCACATACTTTTGGCGGCATCTTCCGGGAAAGCTGACTTCATCGTAACAGGCGATAAAGACCTGCTTGTGCTTAAATCTTTCCGTAAAATCCCTATAATTACTCCCAGGGAATTATTGAAAATATTAGAAACTAAATAAATCCCGTTAGAGAACTCACACCGGGTATTAGGCCCCGTGTTCGTAGGATATGGGACAGCCTTATGGTTTGCCGCGCGGTATTCTCTAACGGGATAAAAATCGGTATTATTTAATACAGAAGAACTAGTTATGTTTTCTGGTTTTAAAAAGACAAATAAGTTTAATTCACTCCCGCGGATCCCCTTGTTTGAATACAAAAGTTCTGCCTGCTCTTCCAGGCAAAAGGGATTGTTCGTAACAATTAATGCATTTTTTTTCAAGAAACCGGCGCCTAAGGCTTTAAAAACATCACAAACATTTAGTTCTCCTCCATCAAAACTAAAAATCTTCTTCTGGAGATAAAAATCCATTTGTTCTTTAAATATGCTTAAACTAACATCAGGCAACTTTTCCCTGCCAAGGCGAAAAGAAGATAAATAATATACACGTCGTTGAATAGATTTATATTTAAATTCTACAATATCAAGATTATAGCTTATGTTTTTTACAATAATATCTTTTACCCTAAACTCTTCAAGCTCCCATAGAAGCGGCAGCCCCACACAACCAATATCTTCCATTATTTCTGTGCGCACAAAGCCTTTATCTTTTTTATCCAATAGGTATTCTTTTTTCAAACTGGCAGGAATATGTTTCCCCAGATTAAATGGGAGCTTATCTAAAAATACAACGTGGGAGAAATTAAAAAGCACCAAAGGAGTTAAAACATCCCCACCCGCGCCAGGATAAAATCCCTTCAAACTTTTACTCCAAAAACAAGAAAAGTGTTTTTTCACAGCAGGAATTATACGCAATAGGCATGGATTTATTATAGATGAAGAGCCGAACAGAGATTTTTGCCTGTATTGAGCAGGTCCTTCGTATGCAAGCCGGGAAAGAGGAATCTCCTCTGCTTCGTAATGCTTAAACGGCGGAGCGCGTGTTGGAATAAGTGCAACTTTATCAAAACCATACTTCCCCTCCGCCTCTTTAACCATCCAGTCCATCGCATTGGTAAATGGATTAAACATACCGGCAAAGGCAAGAAGAGTGGGAGCAGAGTTAAGCGAACTTACCGGGCTGCTTGTCTTGTCAAATGCTGGATATTTGAAAGGATCTTGAAGATATTTAATGTTATGCCTGCCTAAAAATACGGCTGAAAACTGATTAAATTTATCATACGGATCATCATATATTACAGGAATACCTTCTTTAATCATCTGCCAATAAAAATAATAAAAATATTCAGGCGGCAACCCGCCGTAACGCGGCCTAAGCATAAACCGCACTTTCTTAGTATTCCGGGGGTCATCAATAATAACCAGCACACATACATTCATTATAATCTCAACAGCATTAGCCGTTAGTTCTTGGTATTTCGTTACATCCAATATATATTCTATGCTTCCATCTTCTTTACTTACCGTATTAAAACACTCCCTGATACCGTCCATTTTATAACGAGATATTCCTATCTTGTCCACATCGTTAAAAGAACATATTGGCCTATCCAATTTCCCTGCTTGTTCAAGTAAAAACTTTTCTTTTTCCCTCAACACTTCATTTTTAGAAACAGACTTTGTCTTAATCTCTGCATATGCGCTGTAAATGGATTCTATCACCTTCAAAAACAGGCTTTTCGTAACTTCATTTTTGTTAATACCCGGGATTCTGCTATTTTTTTTCTTTAATACAGCCAGCTTATCTTCCCTTTGCTTTTTCTTTTCTAAAGACCATATGCTATGCACCGGTATAATTGTTTGAATATCTTTTTCTCTCTTTGCCCTTATCTCAGCTATTTTTTCTCTATCGGCTTGTGAATTTCTTATTGCCTCAATTATTTTAGGAAGAAGATTTGTTTTATTGGCAAACTCCTTCTCATTTTCCCGCCAATCCCTTTCTATTCCCTCAGGAGTTATTTTTATATTACCCGGCTTTACAAGAAAAAGCGGTTTAATCCCCAGATTAAATATCACGGATATTGGTTTATCATTCCAAAGAGCTATGTCTTCCCATTCTACGCTATAATCGGTTTCTTCTGTCGGCCGTAAAGATTCCATTAAAGATTTTATTGTCTGATAGAAAGACCCCTTCTCTCCGTCCGGAATATTTATCGAAGATGACCCTTTTTTCTTAGCCTGTTCATCTGAAGAAGAATTTAAAGAGAAAGGCATTATAGAAGATTTCCAAGATTTAAAA
>WFRI01000058.1 GCA_015486615.1 Candidatus Omnitrophota bacterium
CTGGCCGGAAAATTATATGTCTTTGTGCAGAAAGATTTTGAATAGTTCAGTTAATGAAAATATTTTGGGCGATTTAATAGAGGCTGTAAATGATGAATATTTATCTGTTTTGGAGAAACTAAATAAATTGCGGGTAAATGACGATGCTGAGTTATTCCGGAAGAAAATGGAAGAACTTGATATTTTCGCAGATAACATCAAGTTTTTATGGAATACTGTTTATAACAGTGATGTATTGCGTGTAAAGTTAGGGGATAGCGGTTTAAACAGTGTGGCTTCTTTTTTAGAGAGAATCAAGGCGCTGCCATTTCTTATATTCTATATAAAGTTTTTCTCGCCGATATTGACGGCTCCAGATAAGATACATAGAGTAGGAACTCTTATAGAATATGTTGAAGGGTCGGTTTATAAGTATATAGAGTATTCTCTACCCGGGGGCAATTATTGGACGACTTTGGAAAACAGTCCTGAAGGCAGGGTCGAGATGGCAATGTATATTTTGAGGGAATTGGAGAATATTTTGTTTCTTTTAAAATGGAGAAGTGCTGTATTTATAGGATACGGGCCGTCTATGCATCCGGTGTATGCTATAGATCCTTTGCCTCTATTGCCGGCTTTTTTGGATTCTCAGGGAGGAGTCAGCCAGCCGCGTTTATTTGAATTTATAAGAACTGCAAGTTGTAATTTTCCACGCCATATCAGGGATCTTATTACTAAGGCTTCTATTGGAATTAAAATGTTGACGGATAACAACTTTTTGCCCAAGGATATATTGGCGTCTTCTTCAATTGAGGCGGCAGATAAAGCGCTGGAGCCTTTGTTTAGAGAGGGATTTATCCTGCAGAAAGACGGGGGTGTTTTTGCCGCTAATAATCTGATAAATTGGGCAAAGGAATACGGACATCCTATGGACGATATATGGGTTGGCGCCGGCACATCAAGGAAGCGCAGGCTTTACCGGATAGCGGTTGAGTGGGATTTATTTAAGTCTGTCTCTGAGCAGGCAGGGAGAATTATATCTATAGATGACGGCAGTGCGCTCTATGTATTTGAAGGCGATGGGTGGAGTAAGCAGAAAAGCCGTATGGGCATTGTGCAATGGCGCAATCCATATTGCATAACTAAAAGAAAAAAGTATGCTGTTTATAAATCTGCCGAAGACAGGCTTATTTTTATAGGGCGCGGCACAGATTTTATAGTAGTATTTGATATCTTTAATCACCGCTGGGTGAAGATTCCTTTCGTTAGGGGGGAAAAATCCCGCCTTATCAAGCATCTTCCTTTAGAATGGAGACAGATAAAAGAGAGGAAGAAATTCTCGAGGCAGAGCAATAAAGAATATGGGGTGAAGATTAATAAGGTGCTACTTTCACTTTCCTTCAAAGGTTCTCTTTTAGCCGGCATTAATAATAAAAAATGGGATGTGTTTATTGAGCTTGAGGGTGATGATGAATACCAAAATGGCAGGTTATCTTATATTGTAAAATATAAGAGGGACGCAAGAGAGGAAATTAAGGCAGTTATTTATATTAAAGACAATAAGTTTTATTATGACGAGGCTTTTAGGTTTCCAATAACAGGCAGAAAAGGCAGGCATATCTGTTTTAATGATTATAGAGGAAGTAAATTAAGGCTGGACGGATATTTTATCAATCTGAGACTTCCCGAGAAAAAACTTTTTGTTTTAGAGGAGGGGCGGCACGTCCGAGTTGACTTAGGCGGCATTGTTTGGCGGCTTCCTAAAAAATATGAAACATTGGTTAAGGCGGCAGAAGAGGGAAGGCTCTGGCTTAGAGGGATGTGGCCTCTGGGTTATATAGAAGTTGCAGAGGAAAAAGGCGGGAAGTTCTACTCTATTTTAAAAATTCCTTTTGATATTGCTGGAAGGGTCTTGTCACCACAGGGCAGAAAACCTGTTAAATATCAGGGCCGGGATTTATTGTTATTCCCTGAGAGGAAACTGCATCCTTCGCTGGCAGATATAGGCAGGGATATTTTAACTACTTATTGTATGAATTATTGTATAAAAGAAGAGAAGTTAGAGTTTAAGCATAGAATAGGCGAAAAAGGACTTTTTGCCGGCGGAGGTAGAGTAGGAATTACAGTCTTTGTCGGTATAAGGGATTCTTATTTTGAAGATGTGCAAAGCGGCAGGATAGAGGTCATGGTAATCCGTTATCCGGCTGAGAAATATTTATGGAGGCTAAAGATAGATAATACGCTCGTAGAAGAGGTATGGTTTTATAAGGGCGGGAGAAAAGTGGTTAGCTTAAGAGGCGGGTATGCATTTAGTAAGGATAAGCGGGGATGGCGGCTGGATGAGGTATTTCCTTATTTAAAGGATTATCCGGTTTGGATAAATCTTAAGCCCGAATATCTTAGGAAGCAGATATCTTTGTCGCCGCATACCAGAGTTATTTTTCCCAAATGTTACTCCGGGTATGTATTGTGGTCATCGGCTGAATGGAGGCTGGTGTGGGATAAGAAAAATAGTTGTATGTGGCTTGAGAATCTCGATAAAGAGCTTAAGGTAAAATTTAAGGTAAAATTAGCGGAAGTAATCCCGGATGATACGAATCAAAGGTTTCTGTTAAAAAGGCCGGGCGATGCAGGGTATCTAAGGAATTCTCAGGGAGAGTTTCTTTATATTCCTTATAAAGGCAGTTTTCTGCATAAAGGGGTATCTTTTTTCACTCTTTGGCAGATAGCGCCGTTTTTAAAGATAAAAAGCAGAAAGGATTTAATAGAGTTTGTCCGTCTTAATAATAAGGAAAGCGAGTTTCCAGTTGGGTTTGGTTCTGATGACTGGAGTAATTTTCCCGGATACGGCACACCGGCTATGCTGGATATGATAGAGTATGTCTTGGGCATTATAGTGTTAGGACTTTCGAAAGAGAGCCTTTACCACAAACGGATAAGTTTTCTTAGAAGCATTATTGCCCAATACAGAGAAGCATTATTGTCTGTCAATGATATATTGGCAAAACCAATAACCCATTCTTCGCAGTTATCAGAAGAAAATGAGAAAACATTGTTTATGGCGTATGATTTGTTGAGAAATACAGAGATGCATAAGAAAATAGAAGAATATATTTTGGGAGTATTTGATTCTTACATTACAACAATGGTTAACAATTCAGCGAATAAATGTCCATTTTTGGATAGAGAGGCAGTTATTTCTGATCTTAAACTCAGGGCATTAGAATCTATTCGTCGTTTTCGCTGGGAAAAAGGGAGATTGAAGTCCTTTATTGTTGAGGCGATGAAATGGGGGATGAATAAGAGGAATAAGAGGAAAAATAGCGGAATGCTGGGAATGCCGTCAGGGATGGTATGTTCCTTAGATGAGCCGATTAAGGATGATGATGATGGAGATTCTCTGCTAGATTTGATTCCAGACTCAAACTCTCCCAGGCCGGAAACCAGGATAGAAGAGCTACAAGAAGGGCAACAAAGAAAGGAACAGATAGAAAGGCTTTTGTCTTGTTTGTCTCCCCGAGAGCAGGACATATTGCGTATGCATTTTAGTGATGGTCTTTCCTTAGAGAAGATAGGGGAGCGGCTGGGTATTAGCAGACAGAGAGCCCACCAAATAGAAAATGAGGCATTGAAAAAAATAAACCCGCAGACAGCAGACAATACGCCTAAGGCAGGCGGGGCTAAGACATCTTCTGCATCCTCAGCGGTGTTATTAAACTGCAGAGCTTCCAGCGGCATTAAATCTTCCAGGGCTGATGTTGGATTCCCACGTAAATTAATGTCTAAAAGAAGGCCTGAATTATTGGGATATAATAGAAGAAAAGGTATTGGGTTAAAAATGTTGAAAGAAAACTATGCGGCGATTTATATTCGAATATGTGCTATTGCGCATAACGCTGCCGCCGCTATTGGGTTAAGAATAAGAAGGATTAATATTGGGGTATCTCAAAAGGATACTATTATGACTGTGACATTTTTCAATGACGGTTCTATAGAATTAAACGGTTTTATGGAGTTTTGGGATAAGTTAGCGTTGCTTTATGAGGAAATAAGTGGGGTGGATAATCAATCTTTAAAAAATTACTGTCTTAAAAATATTGATAAGATTATTAAATCGGTTGTATGGCATGAGATTTATGGCCATGGACACCCTGGAGCCAGTATTTCAGAAATTGAGGCAGACGAGGAATTAATGTATATGATGGGCGAGATTGTTGATTATGATATGAGGCAGAAAAACCACAGAATGAAGGTTTTACTTGAAAGAGTTGCCAATCTTTATGCAGGAGGGCTTGATGCAAGCCAGTATATTCCTAATACAGCAGCATTTTTGTGGTACTCACTTGTTTTTGCGATACATTATCCACTTATAATAAAAGATAAAAAGGTAATATCTAGAATTGTTGAATCCTATCTGACAGGTTCTTTGCTCTATCCTTATATGGAAAGAAAAGAAATAAGAGATAAAGTTATTGAAGAAATCGTTTCCATAAATAATATGTTTAACGCGGCGTTTAAACATATTAACAGATTAGGGAGCAGCCCGGTGGCAGCAAGATTACTCTGTGAGCCTTTCGGACAATGGGGTAGGCAAGCTCACAACTCACAAGATAAAAATAGGCAACACCCACAACGCGATACAAATGGCGGCTTTACCCCGTTAGAGAAAGTTCACCCTGTTGGAAATTTATCTCTAACAGGGTGGAGAGAAGACATAGACACTGACGGTGGTTTAACGCCACCGCGTGTCTGCGTGCGACGCACAGGCAGGCCTGTCTGCGTGCGACGCACAGGCTGGCCTGTCTGCGTGCGACGCACAGGCTGGCCAGCGAAAACCGTTAGAGAGAATTCTCTAACGGGGTTTACTTCTTTAAAGGTGTATTTTGCGGCCGTGATGTTTACATCTGTTTTTCTTCTCCCTCAACCGGCGCGGGCAGATAGTTATTTAGCTTTTTCAAAAGCAGGCGGGTTCTTGCAGAGTTATCTTGTCCTGTTTTTATGCCTGGCTCCGCTATTCTTTTTATTGGATACATTCTTTACTTTTGCCCTGCGCTTTTTATCCCGGCTGATTTACGTAGTGAGAATTCTTAAAATTAATAGAGACAAAGAAAAAGAGCGCCGCAGAGAAAAAGAGCATTCTAACAAGCCTGCCGCTCTCCCTATGCGTATCCAGATGCGCCGCGAGTATACAGATTTTTTAAGCTTTGAAGACAGAGAATTTTTTAAATCTTGGAAATCTTCTATAATGCCTTTCTCTTTAAATTCTTCTCCAGATGAACAGGCTAAGAAAAAAGATTCTGAACACTGTGTTCACTATGTTAAATTAGAGAAGAGAAGAGATTTTGAAGAGTTAAACAGTTCTTTTTCAGTCGTTAGTAAAGAAGAGGCAGGAAGCAAGGGCGAAGATAATGAAATATTTAAGCGAATGAAAAGTTTAGCTAAAAAGCGCGGGATTAAAAAAGAAGAAGGAAAAAACCCAGGCCTGGCGGCGGGGAAGCCGCATGTTACAAGGCTATCGGAAGGAAATTCCAGCAGTTCGATTGAGACGGACTTAAGTGGTATTGATTCAACGTTTTTAGAGCAGTTTATGGACGAAGACCCTTTGCGTCGTTTAGAAGCCATAAAGAAACTTCTGAATTCCTATCCGCATTTAACCAAGCAGATTCGCGCCAGCTGGCAGAGGCTTCCATATCTTAATCCTTATTACCACTATTGTATCTATCAGGAAGATGAGTTAATCTTAGACGTCAGTTTCTTATTGCAAGAGCTTACTCTTTATAAGAGTTACAAAACTTATTTTATGGTTTTGCCATCTTCCTTTTGGAAGGGGCTTAAGTGGCAAGATGTGCTTTCCATTAAACTTTCTTCTAAACCACATTCTAAAGGAGAGAGAACGACTGTCAAAGCTGTCCTTGAGCGTCAAGGATTAAAGAGCTTGACGCAGATGGACAGTTTACCATTCGAAAGAGGAGGATATATTAGCTTTTGTCATTATACTGATAGTGTGGATTTTTACGAACGCGGTTCCAATGAAATATCATATACCCAAGCTTTTATTTATCTTAACGAGCGCGGGGAGATTGTTACGAGTGGCCTTGGATTTGGTGAACTTATCGCTAATAATAATGTTGACAATATCCTTTTGGTTCATTTCCATCCAGGAGTAGATATTATGCCTTCGCCGGCGGATTTTGAGGCGATTATAGAGCATAAAATAGCAAGTTTAATTATAAGCGGTGAAAATGGTATAGGTAAAATCTGGATTTGGAATGACTTCTCTTTGTGCCAGAAGTTTCTCACGGCCTACCGTCAGGGGAAGATTATTGGCGGCGCCCTCGCATTTCAGCTATTATTTAATGACTTTCTCTTATCGATTGATGTGAACATTTCTTCTTTTCCGCCGGTTAAAGAAGGGAAATTTAAAGATACCCCATCTAAAAATAAAAGGGCTCTTTCTCCTAGCAACGGAAGAAAACTTTCATCTTCGGCAGTAAACCCCGTTAGAGAATTATCTCTAACGATTTCCTCTGGCCTGCCTGTGCGTCGCACGCAGACAGGCGGCGGCATTAAACCACCATCAATGTCTACATCTCCCCTGCCACCGATTTTGCCGGCGGCTTTCTCTAACGGGGTAAATAAGGAATGTAATGGGAAAACTGCTGACCGGCCAAGATGGAGAAACCAGATGATAAACAAACTGGCCGCCAGCAGCGGGATTTTGTCAATTTCACCTCAACAGGATTATTTAAATGTCCCAATAGCGAATGAATTAATAGAGCAGGATAAACGTATTCGCCGTGTATTGGAGAAACGTTTGGGCATTCCTGTTTCCTGTTTTAATCACCATGGGAATATGTGGCCTTGGTCCCGGGAATTATTTGAAAAAGGGGTTTCATCTGGAGATGATGCGTTGATTATTTTTGATGCCCATGATGACAGCAGTTATGGTATTGGGCGTGGGGAACAAGATGAGGAGGAAGAAATACAATCCGATATATTCAGATTGAGCGGAAACTGGGTTAGTTATGTGGCTTTATATAGAATATATTCTTCAGTAGGATTGTATTTGCCTTCATGGTCAATGGTATCAGCTGAAAACATTAAAGACCCTTCAGCGTATAGCATAGTTTCAAAGGATTTAGAGGAAATATTGAAATATTTCTATGGAAAGAACGTTGTTATTTCTATAGATTTTGATTTTTATTCTTGCAAGCGTTTCCCGGAACATAGAGTTAATGAAGAAATAATAGCTGAGAATATCTATAAC
>WFRI01000059.1 GCA_015486615.1 Candidatus Omnitrophota bacterium
ACCGGGAACATACATCTCTATATTCTTCAATGTGCAAAAGCATAAAGTGTTTTTATGCCGGCAGTGTTTTTTTGCAGAAGTATGTTTGCTTGGGGCCGTAGCTCAGCCGGGAGAGCATTACGCTGGCAGCGTAAGGGTCAGGGGTTCAAATCCCCTCGGCTCCACCAAATTTAATTGCCTTGTTATCTTTTGGCCCCATCGTCTAGCCCGGCCCAGGACAGGTGGTTCTCAGCCATCAGACACGGGTTCAAATCCCGTTGGGGCTATTTTCTAATCAAGTGTTCCCTCCTAAAAAACACTGGGCTCTATATCTAAATTAAAATGTCAAATTCAACCAATTCAACCAATCTGTTCAACGTCCAATGTCGAAGGCCGGTTTTTTTAAGATTGCCCCATATTAAAATCAAAAATCAAATATCAAAATTACATATTAACCCCGTTAGAGGTCCCAAAATTTAAGAAGTTTTTAAGAATAAATCTTTCAACCTTTCTTTCTAAGATTTCTAACGGGGTAAAAATACAAAATTATAATATATATCTTGAATCATCTTGAATTTTACTTTGCTTGCCCTGTGGCGTAGCTTTACGGGGCCTGTCCCGTGGCGAATCTTTACGGGGTAATTTGGAAAACTCTGTGCAATAATAATTCTTGACAAAAGAAACAAAAGGTGTTAAACGAATTTATAAGATAAAGGTGTTTTTATGGAGAGGGGGAGTTATGGCAGTTAGGATGCAGGTTTATAAATGTGCAAAGTGCGGGAATGTAGTTGAGGTTTTGCGGGGCGGAGGCGGAGAACTTGTTTGCTGTTCAAGTCCTATGGAATTGTTGGAAGAAAAAAAAGCGGATTCTTCAGTCGAAAAGCATGTGCCTTTTATTAAAAAGGAAGGCAGCGGTTACATAGTTAAAGTTGGCCGAAATGCTTTGCATCCTATGGAAGAAAAACATTACATAGACTGGATAGAGCTTGTTGTTGACGGGATAGTTTATAGAAAGTTCCTTTCTCCAGGCGGCCAGCCTGAGGCATTTTTTGCTGCGGCTGAAGGTAGAGAGGTCTCAGCCCGGGAGTTATGCAATATTCATGGCTTATGGGTGTCTGAGTGAATGGTTCGTTAGATTTAAAATAAGGCTGTTGGTTGAAATTAGTGTTTTATGAAAAAATAGTGGAAGATAATATAGCTTTCCTGCAGGAAAGTGCTGAGGTATTCTTGAAATATTTTCAGGCAGGAAGTTAACCCCGTTAGAGAATTTTCTCTAACGGTTTGCGCTGATTTGCCTGTGCGTCGCACGCAGACAGGCCTGCCTGTGCGTCGCACGCAGACAGGCAGTGGCATTAAGCCACTATCAGCATCTATACTTTCACCACTGACTTTGTCGGCTTGCTCTGTTAGAGATAAATTTCTGACAGGGTGGACTTTTTCTAACGGAGTAAAGTTTTAGTATGCAGTTTTTTTAAGGCAGGCAATGAAAAAAGAGTTTAAATTTTGTCCTTTGTGCGGAAGCAATTTGGCTGTCAGAGATATTGACGGGCGCCTGCGTCCAGTTTGCCCGAAATGCGGATGGGTGCACTATAAAAATCCTTTGCCTGCTTCGGCAGCAGTGGCAAGGAATAAAGAAGGGAAGTTTGTTTTGGTCAAAAGGGCAATTGCTCCCGGGGCGGGTAAATGGGCTCTCCCGGGCGGATTCGTTGAAATAGGGGAAACTCCTGAAGAAGCATGCCTTAGGGAGTTAAAAGAAGAAACGGGGCTGGAAGGGCATATTAGAAGATTGATTGGTGTTTATACCCAGCAAAGCCGGTATTATGATACAGTTATTATTATTGGTTATGAAGTGGATGTTACGGGAGGAAATCCCGCTTTGAGTGATGAGGTTAAAGAGTTGAAATTTGTTTCTTCGGATAATATTCCCTTTATTCCATTCTCTTCCCACAGGAAGATATTAGAAACTTTTTTGGCCGGGGAAAGATTGTTATGATGATATCTTATGCTTTTATTGCGGGAATATTTGCGCATTTTTAGCAGTCTTGTTTTTTAATGGGTTAAGTTATTGGAATGTTAATTAACAGGAGGTAAAAATGGTTAAGGTAGATAAAAGTATATGCAAAGGTTGTGGAGCGTGCGTTAATGTGTGTCCTGCAGGGGCAATACAGGTAGTGGATGGGACTGCGGTTGTTGACGGGAGCAAATGTGTTGAGTGCGGCCGCTGTATTGGCGCCTGCCCCTATGGAGCGATAAGTTTTCCTGCTTCGGAGAGCAAAAGTGCTTTTCCGGGAGGTTATACTCCGCCTTTAGGCGGAGGGGCTTTCGGCAGAGGAAGAGGCGGCGGCTTTGGCCGCGGCAGAGGCAGAGGAATGGGCAGAGGCCGGGGAAGAGGATTCTTCCGGTAAAAAGGCACAGTTGGTTTTTAATCGTCCTTTCCCGTTGAATAATCTAATTAGATTGTTTAATAGGGTGAATAATCAGGCGGTGCTGTTATAGCAAACAGCGCTGTAATTGGAGGGCTTAAAATCTATGGGAGCGATGACTGAAGAAGAGAGAAAAGAACAGGATAAACGGCTAAAGGAACGAATGTCTCACTTAAAGCATAAGATTGTTGTAATTAGTGGTAAAGGCGGTGTCGGCAAAACTACAGTTGCGGTTAATTTATCATACGGATTAGCGCTTAGGGGCAATAGAGTGGGCATTTTGGACGTAGATATTCACGGGCCAAATATTGCTAAAATGTTAGGCATTGAAGAAAGAAAACTTACGGGTTCGGACACAGGAATAGAGCCTATCTATGTTATGCCGGGATTAAAAGCAGTAAGTATTGCATTTTTGCTGGAAGACAAAGATCAGCCGGTTATCTGGCGGGGGCCTCTTAAGATGATAACCATAAAACAATTTTTGTCAGACGTTAATTGGGGCGAGCTTGACTATTTAATTGTTGACTCTCCTCCCGGGACAGGAGATGAGCCATTAAGCGTATGTCAGCTTATTCCGGATGTAACAGGAGCAGTTATAGTTACAACACCTCAGGATGTGGCAGTTCTGGATGCAAGGAAGAGTATTTCTTTCGCTAAAAAGTTGAATGTTCCTGTGGCAGGAGTAATTGAGAATATGAGTGGTTTTGTCTGCCCGTATTGCAAAAAAAGAATAGACCTGTTTGGCACAGGCGGGGGAGAGAAGTCGGCCCGCGAGTTAAATGTTCCCTTTTTAGGAAGGATACCTGTTGAGCCTGATATTGTGAAGTCTTGTGACTGCGGCCGGCCGTTTGTTGATTTTAAAGAAGGCAGCCAGACAGCGGAATCTATAAACAGAATAATTGATAATATTACTGCTTATGTTAAGAGAAATGAACCGCAGGAAAGTTTGTAAATGGTATAATGTGTGCCCAATGAAATGGTTCTATGAACGCGGGGCAATAGACAAAAAATGGATTGATGACTATTGCTGGGGGGATTATTTAAAATGCACAAGGTATAAGATGGAGGAAAATGGCATTTATCATCCTGATAATATGCTTCCTGACGGGACAATTGACGATACCTTGGCTTAATATTGTTTTTTCGAATGTTGAGGTGTAAAAATGGGTAAAAAAAGTTACAAGTATATCTACGGCCCTGTGCCTTCATGGAGACTGGGAAGCTCTTTGGGGATAGACCCTATATCAAATGTTGAGAAAATCTGCACTTTTGATTGTGTGTATTGCCAGGTTGGAGAAACAAGAATATTGACTGATGAAAGAAAGATGTTTATTCCCGTAGCAGAGATAATCAGAGAATTGAATCTGCTTCCGCCTTTAAATATAGATTATATAACTTTTTCCGGCAGAGGCGAGCCTACATTAGCCCAAAATTTAGGGCAGATGATAAAAGCAGTAAAGAAAGCAAGGAAGGAAAAAATAGCAGTTCTGACAAATTCATCGTTGCTTTACAGAGAAGACGTTCAGCAGGATTTATTATTAGCTGATTTTGTTGTGGCCAAACTTGATGCTTCTTCTCAGGAAGTTTTTGAAGCAGTTAACAAGCCTATTGAAACAATAGGGTTCAGTGAAGTTCTGAAGGGGATAAAGGACTTCAGGAATATTTACAAAGGGAAGCTTGCGCTGCAGATTATGTTTATAGAGGAAAATAAGAACAGTGCGGAAGATATTGCGCAAATTGCAGGAGAAATTAATCCTGACGAGGTGCAGATTAATACTCCTCTTAGGCCATGCAGAGTCAAGCCCTTGCCTAAGGAGGAGATTGATAATATAGAAAGTTATTTCAGAGGTTTAAATGCTATTTCTGTTTATAAATCTGAAAGGAAAGAAGTTGACCCGATTAGTGACAAAGATACGTTAAGAAGAAGGGGAAAAATTTAGCTTATGAGAACTTATTTAGACTGTATTCCCTGTTTTTTTAAACAAGCCCTTGAGGCCGCAAGGATAGCCGGTGCTGATGAGAGAACACAGAGAAAAATATTAAATGAGCTGTCAGAGAAACTTTCATCCTTTTCTTTGTCTTCTTCTCCTCCTCAGATGGGAAGGATTATCTATGGAATGGTTAAGGATATAACAGGCAAGTATGACCCGTATGCAAAAATAAAGAAGAAAAGCAATGATACTGCCTTAAGGATGTATCCTAAGATAAAGAAAAGAGTAGATATGTCTTCTGACAGGCTGCTGGCAGCGGTTAAATTAGCTATAGCGGGCAATATTATTGATTATGGCGTAAAGAATTCTTTGAATACAGGGTTTGTTGGAAGAATACTGTCCAATGGAGTTGATGCGGAGTTAGAAAAGATTTTAGATGAGGAAAATGAAATTGTTAAACCGGGAGATGAAAGGTTCTTTAACTATTCGGAATTTAAGCATACTTTAAGAAAATCAGATACTATTCTTTATCTTGCTGACAACACGGGAGAAACGGTTTTTGACCGGGTTCTTATTGAGGAAATAAAGAATATTGACAAGAGCAAGAAGATTTTTTATGCTGTTAAAGAGAAACCTATTATTAATGATGCTTTGGCAGAAGATGCTTATGCCTGCGGCATTGATAAATTAGCAGAAGTTATTTCTTCGGGTTCGGATGCTCCGGGGACAATTCTTTCTTTGTGCTCAAAGAAATTCTTAGCAATATACAAAAAAGCCGATATGGTTATCAGCAAAGGACAGGGTAATTTTGAATCATTATCTTCTGCCGAAAGAGATATTTTCTTCCTATTTATGGCTAAGTGTTATGTGATAGCTAATGATGTTGGCTGCAGCCTGGGAGAAATAGTTCTGCTGTTTCATCAATATGCGGCTAATGGTATGAATACAGTAACAGCAAACAGCGCTGTAGCGGATTAAAGTTTATCTTTAGTTATTTATGGACCTGTTGGAAATTAGAAAACATCCGGATAAAATTTTAAGAAAGCAATGTTTGCCTGTAGATGATATTACAGGGAAAGAGTTTAGGCTTTTTGATAGGATGTTTTCTACGATGAAGCATTTTCTCGGTATAGGATTAGCAGCGCCTCAGGTTGGTATCGCCAAAAAACTTATTGTGGCAGAGGTAGACGGCAAGATTATAAAATTGGCTAACCCGGAGATTCTTGAGACAAAAGGGGAAGGCTATATGGAAGAGGGGTGTTTGAGTGTCCCCGGCTTAGGAGTCAATATAAAAAGGCCCTTTGAGATAGTTGTAAAAGGATTGAATGAAAAAGGCAAGTCTGTTGAGATTAAAGCAAAGGGGCTTTTAGCAAGAGTTTTACAGCATGAAATAGACCATTTAAAAGGCAGGCTTATTATTGATTATATGAGTTTTTTCGAGGGAACAAATTTTAGGTTTAAGAAATAGGAGGGTGATATGCCAACTTATGAGTATTTCTGCGAGAACTGCGGGTATAAATTTGAAAAATTTCATGATATGACGGCTAAGCCGCCGAGAAAATGTCCTAAATGCGGCGGTGTTTTAAAAAGGGTTATTGGAGAAGGCTCGGGAATAATTTTTAAAGGCTCAGGGTTTTACGAAACGGATTATAAAAATAAGAGCTTAGGCTCGCGTGCCCATTCTCTTTAGAGAATGAAAAGGTTCCGTCTGAAATAAGATTGCCGATAAAGATGGGCTAAATATATATTTCTAACTGCATAGAAAATAAGGAGGTGCAATGGATACTGAACGGTGGAGAAAAAATCTTGAAAGCGAAAGGAAGCAGAAGGACGAGTTTTTTAAACGGGGTTATCAATCTCCTATTTCTTTTGAAGAAAGAGACAGCTTCAAGGGCTTAAGTTACTATCCTGTTAACATTAAATACAGATTTGAGCTGAAGCTGTTTGAGCATTCTGATAAGGAATCTATAAAGATTGAAGATACCAAAGGAAACATACGGGAATTTATAAAGTGGGGGGAGTTTAGGTTTAATATTGATAATACTGCCTGCAAACTTCAGGCTTATAAAGCAAGTCCTGACGAGAATGTTTTGTTTGTCCCTTTTAAAGATTTAACCAGCGGAAAAGAAACTTATGGAGCGGGGAGATATTTAGATTTAGAAATGGGAATGGATACAACTCCACAGGGCAATTGGATACTTGATTTCAACAAGGCGTATAATCCGTGGTGTGCTTACAGCAGTAATTATGCATGCCCTTTTACTCCGCCGGAGAATTGGCTTAAGGTTCGCATAGAAGCCGGAGAAAAATATATTCATAAAGAGAAGGGAGCTTAAAATGAAGTTAGAAAGGAAGAAAGTTGTTATGTTGACAGGGCCCGGATACGAAGATCTTGAGTTCTGGGTAATTTATATGAGAATGATAGAAGAAGGTGCAGAGATAAAGATAGTAGGTTTGAATAAAAACGAGGAATATGTAAGCAAATCAGGCGGTTTGAAAGTAAAGAGTGAATACAGTGCTTCTGAAATATCACCGTCTGAAGTGGATGCAGTTTTAATCCCGGGCGGATGGGCTCCTGATAAGATAAGAAGAAACGAAGACATCCTTAATTTGGTGAGAAAGGCTTATGAAAGCAATAAAATTATAGGAATGATTTGTCATGCGGGACTGGTAGGCATATCAGCGGGGATTGTTAAAGGCAAAAAAGCAACAGGCTCAAGAGGCATAAAGGATGATTTGGAAAATGCAGGTGCTTTATGGCAGGATGAACCTGCTTTCTGCGACGGCAATTTGGTGTGGGGCAGGGTAGTTAAAGATATTCCTTATTACTGCCGGGAGTTAATTAAGGCTTTGGCGGGTGAGCAATGAATATAAGGGAAAATTTTTTAAAGGTGCGTCAGGAAGTTCCTGATTATGTAGAGATTGTCCTTGCGGCAAAAACGAGAAATGCAGATGAGATAAAGGAAGCAATTCTCGCAGGGGCCGATGTTATTGGGGAAAACTATGTTCAGGAAGCGGAACGTGCTTATAAAGATATGGGCGATTTAGCGAAAAAAGTAAAATGGCATTTTATCGGCACACTGCAGAAAAATAAGATTAATAAGGCGTTGAAGGTTTTTGATTGTATCCAGACGATTGACTCGCTTACTCTTGCGGAAGATATAAACAAGAGGGCAGAGAGAATAGACAAAGTGATTTCTGTCTTTATAGAAATAAATATTGGCAGTGAAGTAACTAAGTCCGGAGTTGAACCTGAGTATGAGGCAGTAAAAAACTTAGCGGCGGGTATTGCAAAACTAAGATATCTGAAATTAGAAGGGTTGATGACTATGGGCCCGCGGGTGGGAAACCCTGAGGATTCACGGATGTATTTTAGGAAAGCGAAGGATATTTTTGGCAGGCTAAAAAGCATTAATATTCCTAATGTAGATTTAAAGTATCTTTCTATGGGAATGTCTAACTCTTACAAAGTGGCAATTGAAGAGGGAGCGAATATGATTAGGCTGGGAACAATCATATTTGGCAGGAGAGCCTGCAAGATAAGGTGAGAAATACTAAAGATAATAATCAAGAATTTTGGGCCTGGGTGGGATGCGGCAGTTTTTGTATTACTATGCAGTTTTTTTGAAACAGCATAGCCGGCTGTGAGACGTAAATGGAGGCCTTAGTTTGCGATGGATAGTTTAGAGAAGATAAGCGAGGAAGTCGCTAATTGCAAAAAGTGCGGCTTGTGTAAAGTGCGGCTGAATCCGGTTGTGGGGGCGGGCAGTCCTGAAGCAAAGATAATGTTTGTGGGAGAAGCCCCCGGGGCAAATGAGGATAGAACGGGCGTTCCTTTCTGCGGGGCTGCGGGAGGCATATTAGATGAGCTTTTAGGCAAAATAAACATTAAGAGAGAAGATGTTTATATCGCCAACATTTTAAAGTGCCGTCCTCCGGGAAACCGCAACCCGGCTAAGGAGGAAATAAAAATGTGCACTCCTTATCTTGACCGCCAAATTAATATAATTAAGCCGAAAGTTATCTGCTGTTTAGGCAATTTTGCCGCTTCTTATATAATGGAAAAATTCGGCCTGAAAAGCAGGATTCAGGGCATAAGCAGAATTCATGGAAGCATTTTTGATTATCGGTCTCTTTTTGCCTCTATAAAAATTATGCCATTGTATCATCCGGCAGCGGCTACTTACAATATTAATATGAAACCTGTTTTGGAAAAAGATTTTATGAAATTAAAAACGCTTTTACCCCGTTAGAGAATACTCTGTGGCTTGCGCGGGAGATACCCTGCTAAAAATACCGTTGATTTTCCCGGTAAAAAACATTTTTTTCTTGACAAAACAGGTTTTTGTCATATTCTAATATTCTAATATGCGAATATATTAATATTACCAGGAGGCTGTATGACCGTGCTTATTGACAAAGAAGTAGCTGACCTTTTCCGGGCCTTAGGACATCCTACCCGCATTGCTATGGTTAAGGAGCTTTTGAAAGGATATAAATGCGTAGGTGATATAAGCGGGTTTGTGCATGCAAAACAGCCTAATATATCCCAGCATTTGGCGATTTTAAAGGCGGCGGGAATTGTAAATTTCCGCCAGGAGGGCAGGCTGAAGTGTTATTCTTTGAATAATCCCAAGTTGATTAGAATAGTGGTTGAGGCAGCGGAAGAATTTTCCAAATAAGTTAATTGCTATGGCATTATTGGGAGAGTTTGAAAAGTGGGTAAGCAGAGACGCTGAACAGTTTTTAAAAGGCATAGGCGTAAAACGTGGCCAGTATGTCCTGGATTTTGGCTGCGGCAGAGGATGTTATTCTCTGCCTTTAGCAAAAGCCGTAGGGGATACAGGAAAAGTTTTTGCTTTTGACAGGGACGAAGGTTCTCTGGCTGAGTTAAAAACAGCAATGGCTGAATACGGGCTGGATAATATAGAATTGTTAATGGGCGATACCAAAGTCCCGCTGGAAGATAATTTTCTGGATTTTATTTTATGTTATGATATGCTGCATTATTCAAAGGACCGGCGGCTTATTTATAAAGAAGTTTACAGGCTTCTTAAGCGTGGAGGAATATTTTCTCTTTATCCTAAGCATTGTAAGGATGATTATCCTTTAATGGAACTGGCTTCTTTTGGCTTGGATGATATTATAAAAGAAGCGGAGATGTCCGGGTTTGAATTAGCAGGGAAATTTTACAAACGATGCCTGCACGATTATAGTTATAACGACTGTGTTGTTTTAAATTTCCTTCCGAAAAAATAAGGCAGGTGTTGTGGGATTAAAGAGTAAAGATATCATTAGACTGGTTAGGCCTGATTATGGGGATTTGCGGCCTTTATGTATGGACGGGACAAGAATAGAAGTTTGTTCCGGGCAGAGTGGTAAAAAACATACCTTTTTAGTACGGGAAATTAGTGAAGGCTTTGGAAATTAGTTAAGATTCAGGAGGGTGATGAAGCAATGGCCGAGTGGGTAAAAGATGTTGAGCATTTTGAAGAAATCCAAAAAAAACATAAGGATTTTATGGTAGTTATGTTTTATGCGGGTTTTTCTTCTAATGCCAAGAGAGGGTTAAGCGAAGTGGAGGCTTTCAGCAGGGACAACAAAGATGTCCCTGCTTATATCGTGGATGTGGAAAAAGTAAAAGGTCTGCATAAAAGGTTTGAAGTAAAAAAAATACCTACGGTAGTAGTTGTAAAAAACGGCGGGGTTCTTAAAAAAATAGAAGGGGTTGAAAATTCCAAGTTTTATGAACGGGTTGTTTTGGGAGCAAAGAATCCTGTTTTTAAGAAGGCTGTTAAGGCTGTTTCTCACAGGATTGTTGTTTATACTGGCCGGGGGTGTCCGGCCTGCAGTATGGTTAAATCCTATTTGCGGCGCCGGGGCGTTAATTTTCGGGAGATAGATGTTTCCAGCGACCAAAGGGCTGCTCAGGACCTAGTCAGGCGCAGCGGGCAGATGGCAGTGCCGCAGATTGACATTGACGGCAGTTTAATCGTAGGGTTTGACCAGACAAAGATAGATAGTCTGCTTTTTAATTAATGTCCAAGGGATCAATAGCGGCACGGGGGCCGGCTCAACGCAGGGCAATGTCGGGATTGGATTGCAACGAGATAAGACAGTCTTAAAAAGTTGCAAATGCAACAAAACAAGACTGTCTTAAAAAGTTGCTTTAGGCCTGCATCTTTTGGACTTACGACGTTGGACTTTGGGCATTCAAGCAATAGCGGCACAGGGCATATCTCAACGCAAGGCAATGTCGGGATTGGATTGCAATGAGATAAGACAGTCTTAAAAAGTTGCAAATGCAACAAAACAAGACTGTCTTAAAAAGT
>WFRI01000060.1 GCA_015486615.1 Candidatus Omnitrophota bacterium
CGGAGATGTGTATAAGAGACAGCCCTGAATTTTTTAAGAAAACTGTTAATAAACAAATCCAAGTCTCCATCCAGCACAGCGTTAGCATTGGAAGTTTCTGCATTGGTGCGATGGTCCTTAACCATTAAATAAGGATGCAGGACATAAGACCTTATCTGCGAGCCCCATTCTATTTTGCTTTTTTCTCCGGAAATTCCTTCTATCTCTTTTTTTTTGTCATCCAGCATTTTTTTATACAAACGGGACTTCAATACTGCCATAGCCATTTGCTTATTTTGGAACTGCGAACGTTCATTTTGGCATTGGGCAGATATGCCGGTAGGCAGATGAATAATCCTGACTGCTGAATCAGTCATATTCACATGCTGGCCTCCGTGCCCGGATGCCCGAAAAGTCTCTATCTTCAAGTCTTTAGGGTCAATGTTTAAATCAATTTCTTTACCTATCTGCGGAATAACATCTACTGAGACAAAAGAAGTATGCCGCCTCCTGTTAGCGTCAAAGGGAGAAATCCGAACCAGCCTATGCACGCCTCTTTCAGACTTCAGATAGCCGTAAGCATAACTGCCTTCGACCAAAAAAGTAATATTTTTAATACCGGCTTCATCGCCGGATAAAATATCAGTTACTCTTAAACGGTAATTTTTCTTTTCTGCCCAGCGGCTATACATTCTAAAAACCATACCTGCCCAATCGCAGGCTTCTGTGCCGCCGGCTCCGGCGTTAATGTTTAAGATGGCCGAATTTTTGTCAAATTTCCCCGACAGAATAATTCTTATCTCAAAATCCTCCAACTCCCGCCTTATAGAGGCTAAATCCTTATTTAATTCCTCCAAAATGGAAGCATCCTCTGCAGAAAGTTCTAAAAGCTCGCCAACGTCATTTATCTTAGAAGACAAAGACATCCAGGCTTCATATTTGTTTTTTACTTCCTTAAATTCAGAGATTATTTGACTGGCTTTTTCCTTATCAGCCCAGAAATCCCGGGCATTCATTAAGTTCTGAAGTTCATTTATTTTAGTTTTACATTTATCTGCTTCAAAGATAGTCTCCCATCTCTTTTATTTTTTGCAACATTTCGCTGTGAACTCTTGTCAAATCTTCCATACTTTACCTCCATCTTAAATTTACTCTTATGCTGTAATTACAAAATCCGGCTTAAACTAAAAGATTCTTTGCTAAAGCTATTTACCTGCGGCTGTCACGCATTTTGAAGTTTTAGCCGCAATTCCTCCTTCCTTTCGCTAAAAGCCAAAGCAGTATCAACATCTATAACTGAGCTTTTTACCAGTTTAATCAAACTTTGTTCAAAACTCACCATACCGTAAATACCGCCTTCCTCAATATATTTAGAAAGTTCCCACAATTTCTTCTCCCGTATAAGCCGGGAAATAGTCGGGCTTAAAAGCATAATTCCATAAGCAGGGACAACTCCCGAACCATCCTTTTTCGGTATAAGCCTTAAAGAAACTACTCCCTTTAGCAGCTGCGAAAGCTGCATAGAAACCTGGTCCTGCTGATATGGAGGGAAAAAACTCAATATCCTTTCTACAGTCTGAGAAGCGTTGACCGTATGCAGAGTAGAAAGTACCAAAACTCCTGTTTCCGCAGCAGTAAGCGCCGCCTGCATAGTTTCGTAATCCCGGATATTGCCGATAAAAATCACATCCGGCGAATGTAAAGCAAATTGTTTTAACGCCTGAGAATAATCCTCTACATCTCTGCCTATTTCCCTTTGGTTGATTATTGACTTCTTGTCCCTAAAAGTAAACTCAATAGGTTCTTCTATAGACAGGATATGCCTCCGAAAATTGCTGTTAATGTATTCTATCATTGAAGCAATAGTGGTAGATTTCCCGCTGCCAGTGGTCCCGGTAAGAAGCACCAGCCCTCTTTTCTGGCTGGCTAAAGACCTTAAAACTTCTGCCGGCAGATTTAACTCTTCAAATCCTGCTATTCTTAAATCAATCAGCCTTAATACCATTGAAGGCGTGCCTCTTTGGTAAAAAATACTAATTCTTACACGCCAGTCATCGCCAAACCACATTCCGCCTTCATAACCATGATTTTTCTCTATTTCTGCTATTTTGTCCCCGCTTGTTATATCATTTGTTATATCCTTTATTATCTTATATAACAAATCCGCAGTTATTATTTCTTCGGACAGCGGGACTACTTCTCCACAGACTCTTACCAATGGCGCAGCATTTATTCTTAGAAATAAATCCGAGCCTTTCTTTTCTATGGCTTTTTTTATATATTTATCTATCAACATACATTTACCCCCTCCCCTCTGCCGGATTAATAACTGCTATGTCCTCAAATATTAACTTATTTATTTTAACATATTTTTGATTTTTTTCTCTAAATTTATAAGTTTCTTTTTATTGGCTTTTCCACAAGAAAACCCGCCAATACTGCCGCTGCTTTTTATTACCCTATGACAGGGAATAATCAGAGGAAAAGGATTCTTGTTCAAAACATTTCCTACTGCCCGGGCTGATTTAGGCCTGCCTATTTTTTCAGCCACCCACTTGTAAGTCCTGGTTTCGCCTAAAGGTATGGTTAAAACGCACCTTAACACTTTCTTCTCAAATTCTGTAAATCCCAGCTGTTTAGAACCCTTATCTTTCTCTAACCGGACAAACTGCATAATTTCCCCCCTGGTATAATCTTTAAACACTGAGGGCACTGAAATTACCCTGCCACTTAAAAAAGCACTGGTGTGCTTTTTGGGCACCTCGCGGATGGAAAGAGTTCCACCCTTAAGGTGGGTGCCGGTAAGAAAGCACAGTGATAATAACCAAACATTAATGTATTCTTGCTTGAGTATTCGAATTTGGTGATTGGTTATTATCCGGTTATTATTTCTTGGCCATTGTATCTTAATAACCTGCTAACTTACAAAAACATTCCCTTCTGCCTTAATAAAACATGGTATTTATGAGCAAACCTGTGAGCCTCGTCCCTTACCTTTTGCACCATTTTTAATGCCTTGCCGGAGCGAGGTATATTCAAAGGCTCACTGCTGTATGGCATCCAGACCTGCTCTCTTTTTTTAGCGATTCCTATTACGCAAATATCTATTCCTAAATCTTTTGCCTGCCGGCTGGCAAGCGAGGCATGAGTCTTACCGCCGTCTATTATAACTAACTGAGGCAGAGGTTTTCTTTCCCGTTTAAGCCGCAAATACCGTCTTTTAAATACTTCTTTTACAGATGCAGTATCATTAGGAGTAGAAATTGTTCTAATCCTAAACCTGCGGTAGTCCTTACGGGAAGGCACGCCGTTTTTAAAAACAACAACTGAACCTACAATATAATCCCGGCCGGTATTAGATATATCTATGCCCTCTATATGCACAGGAAGTTTCTTCAGCCTTAAAAATTCCTGCAAAGATAAAAGCTCTTCGAACTCCCGGCTTAAGCCGTAAAGATTAGCCAGGGAAAAATATTGGTCCCTTAAAACCGCGGCTTTTTCAAAATCCAAATTAGCAGAAGCCTTATTCATATCTTTCTTAATTTTATTCAACAAAGCCTGCTTTCTGCCGGAAAGTAAAAGCGTAATATTTTTAATAACCCGGGCATATTCGTCAACCTTGACATTGCCTAAACATACTCCCGGGCATAATTTCAAATGGTAATATAAACAGGGCCGCTCAGGCAGGCGGCGGCAGGACCTAAAAGGAAATATTTTTCTTATAATCTTTAAAGCCTGGCGCAAAAGCCCGGCGTTGGAATAAGGCCCAAAATACAAACTGCTTTCACTCTGTTTTCTTCTGACTATATTGATTAGAGGATATTCCTCAGAAGTAACTTCTATCAGCGGGTAATTCTTGCCGTCTTTTAATGCTGTATTGTATTTGGGCCTAAACTCTTTTATTAAACTATTCTCTAAAATCAAAGCCTTTGCTTCTGTTCCGCAAAGAATATATTCAACACCTGCGATTTCACCAACCAGCGCATTCTTTTGCGGGGGCAAAATCCTTCCGGTAAAATAAGACAACACTCTCTTTCTCAAATTAGCGGCTTTGCCGACATAAAGCACCTTGCCTTTTTTGTTTTTAAAGATATACACTCCGGCAATTTGCGGCAGTTCTTTTACCTTTTCTTTAATATCCATAAGCCAAACTTTTGGACTTGTTCAACTTTTAACAGCCAGCAGGCAGTCAAAAATACCGCCAGGCATACTCCAGTTGATTTTAATAAACCGCTTATTTTATAAATATCAAAGGCAAAAAAATGCAAGACTAAAATCATAATCCCGCAGGCAAGCAATACCTTAGCAAATTCTAAAACATCCCTGCTGCCGGCAATTTTATCAAGCCGTTTTTTCAGAAAGAATAGAAGGAGAATAAAATTTGCTGCTGCGGAAACACTGCTGGCTAAGGCTATGCCGCCGATTTTTAGAGGAAACATTAAGATAACGCTTAAGACAACATTTATAATCAAAGCAAAAGTAGCGGTTTTAGCCGGAGTAAAAGTGTCTTTTAAAGAATAAAACGTATAACTTAACAAATGCACCCCTCCGTAGAAAAATAAGCCTAAGGAATAAAAACGCAGGCACAAGGCAGTAATAGAAACTGAATAATTGTCAAACTCGCCTCTCTTAAACACTACATCTACTAAACCCGCGGCTAAAAAAAACAAAACAAAACTGGAAGGGATAAGAAAGAAAGAAAGGTTGCGTAAAGAGATATTAAAAGCCGCAGCAAAATCTTCTTTATTATCCTCAGTATTAAATACAGAAAGCCTCGGCATAACTGCCCGGCAAATCCCCAAAGCAAAAATAGCCAGAGGAAACTGCAAAAGACGGTTGGAGTAATATATAGCGGCAATAGCGCCTACGCCGGTAATTCGGGAAAAAGAAGCCAGAATAGTATCTGCAAAAAGGTTAATGTGATAAACAGCCACACCCCAAATCCGGGGTAGAGATAATTTAAATACTTTCAAAACAGAAGAATCGCAAAATGCCCGTTTTATATCCAGCCGCAGTTTTAACCTGCCTGCCAGAAAAAAATAATTCCACAAACACTGTAAAATTCCGGATAGAAGCACTAAATAGGCCAAGACAAAAACCGGCCGGGGAGAATTTTTTACACTGAAAATGATCCCTGTTACTAAAACAATGTTGAGTATAACCGGCGAAAATGAAGGGGCAAAAAAATTGTTTTCCAGATATAAAATCCCGCCTAAATTAGAAGCCAAACCTATAAAAAACAGGTAAAAGAAAACTATACGGGTGATTTCAATTGTTGCCTGAAATTTTCCCGGGTCAGCCAGAAACCCAGGGGCAAAAGCAGCCACTAAATATCTGGCGAACAAAACCCCTAAAACACTGAGGGCAAACAAAATCGTCCCCAGAAACAAGAGGATATGCCGGATTTTGTCATAGAATTCAGGTTTATCCTTATATTCGGAAGCCACAGGAATGACCACAGACTGGCTGGCTCCTTCGCCTAAAAGCGAACGAAACATATTAGGCAGCCTAAAGGCCACTAAAAAAGCCTCTATGATCCCGCTGGTCCCGAAAAATCTGGCTATCAAAATATCCCTGACAAAGCCTAAAAGCCGGGAAATAAGGGTAAAAAAAGAAACGATAAAGGTGTTTTTTATTAAAGATTTAAAAAGAAACCTTGACATAATAATGTTTTTCTGGTTTAATCTACTTCTGATATGATAATAATATCACAGCGTTAACGCAAGGAAAAACTATAGAAAAGGAGAAAAAATGCCGCAGCGCAAATCAGCCGTAAAAAGTTTAAAACAAAGCAAAAAGAGAAGAATCCGCAACCTGGCTGTTAAAAAGAATGTAAAACAAACAATAAAAGATTACCTGAAATCACTCAAAGAAAAAAATTCTGAGAAGGCAAAAACTCTGCTTAATAAAGTCTATAAAGAATTAGACAAAGCCGGCACAAAAAAAGTAATTCATAAAAATAAAGCCAGCCGCAAGAAATCCCGTTTAGCCAGAAAACTAAAATCTGCCAGTTAAGGCTTTAACTACCAAAGGAAATAATATTTGCTGAGGAGAAATCGTAGTCTCTTTAATCAGCCTTTCTGCAGAAAATAAATCTTCCACAGAAAAAGCCCTTCCTGTTTTAGAATGAAGGCTGTCCAAAATAATTTTAATAGTTGAAAAAGCCAAATTGGCATGGCCGCTTTTAGGTGTGTTGAGAAAAG
>WFRI01000061.1 GCA_015486615.1 Candidatus Omnitrophota bacterium
CATTAATAATATACCTTAATGCCTATTAAAATCAAGATTTTTTATGAAGGAAGTGCTGCTGTATAGCCGTTTGGCGGATGGAAGTGTAAGATGTGAAACCTGCCGGCATTATTGTTTAATTCCGGAAGGTGGCCGCGGTTTCTGCGGGGTAAGGGTAAATTCCGCGGGCCGGCTGAAAGTTGCTAACTATGCAGAGGTAGTTGCCGCTTCCAGCGACCCTATAGAGAAAAAACCTCTTTATCATTTTTTACCGGCAAGTTTTGCTTTTTCAATTGCTTCTGCAGGCTGTAATTTTCGCTGTTTGTTCTGCCAGAACTATGAGATATCTCAGCCGCCGTACAGTTTCTCTGCGGCATTCAGGAATTTTTCGCCGCAGGAAATTGTTTCCTTGGCTTTAAGGCACGGCTGCAGCAGCATTGCTTATACCTACAGCGAACCTACAGTTTTTCTGGAATTTGCTTTGGATACTGCTTATACGGCTAAAGAAAAAGGCTTAAAGAATATTTTTGTCAGCAACGGATTTATGAGCCCGGAGGCTATAGAAAAACTTTTGCCTGTTTTGGACGCAATTAATATTGACTTGAAGTCTTTTTCGGAACGTTTTTATCAGAGAATATGCTCTGGAAGGTTGGCCGGTGTTTTGGACAGTATAGAGAGTTTTAAGAAAAACAATGTCTGGCTGGAATTGACGACTTTGATAATTCCCGGTTATAACGATTCTGAAAAAGAATTAAGCAAAATAGCCGGATTTATCAGCAGTTTAGACAAAAATATTCCCTGGCATATCTGCCGGTTTTACCCAATGTATAAGATGGCGGATATAAAGCCTACTTCCTGGCAAACACTTAAATCTGCTTATGATATTGGAAAAGAAAAAGGCTTGAATTACATCTATCCTGGCAACATTGAAGCCGGCGGGTTAGAGAATACTTATTGCCCAAAATGCGGAAGGGTTTTGATAGAAAGGCAGGGGTATAAAGTTATTGGTAACAATATAGTAAACGGGCGGTGCAGGTTTTGCGGGGAAGAAATTCCCGGAGTGTTTGCCGCTTGATTAGTTCCACCTCGGGGGTGGTAAAAAAGTTCCACCCCCGAGGTGGAATTTTTTGGCCGGCGGCAAAGATTGAAAAAAATGCGTTTGATGTTAAAATACAAGTATGTATCTGGATTTTTACAAGCTTAAAGAATCGCCGTTTAATATTACCTCGGATCCGGACTTCTTTTTCCGCAGCCGGCATCATTTAGAAGCCTTGTCGGCAATACTTTACGGAATAAAACAACGCAAAGGCATTATTCTTGTTACCGGCGAGGTAGGCACAGGCAAAACCACTCTTTGCCGGGCTATGCTGAAAGAACTTCCTGTCGATACGGTTACTTCTTTGGTCTTAAACCCTTATTTCAGCGAAGCCCAGATTCTAAAAGCAATTATAGAGGATTTTGGGATTTCTGCCGCGCGTTTTTCCCGGCTGGATTTAATAAATACCCTGAATATGTTCCTTATAGATATTTCTTCTCAGGGTAAAAACGCTGTTTTGGTAATAGACGAGGCTCAAAATCTTTCTCTGCGGCAGTTGGAACAGGTGCGTTTGCTTTCTAATTTAGAAACTGAGAAAATTAAACTTCTGCAGGTTGTGCTTGTCGGCCAGCCGGAGCTTAATACTAAATTAAGTTTAGAATCTGCCCGGCAGATTAAACAAAGGATTTCGGTTAAATATCATATCCTGCCTTTGACTGGCGAAGAAATTGGCAAATATATTGAGTTTAGGCTGGCAAGGGCAAATGGAGGGGCCGTAAAATTCCTGCCGGAAACTTTTTCGTTAATATATAATTTTTCTAAAGGAATACCCCGGCTTATAAATATTGTCTGTGACCGGGCCTTGCTCCTGGGTTTTTCTAAAGGGAAACATGTTATTGATTCGGTAATGATAGAAAAGTGCATTAAAGAACTGCAATGAGCATTATTTATGATGCTTTAAAAAAAGTCAATAAACAAATCCTTCCGCCGGATAAGCCTGATTTTAAAATTAACAAAATCCGGCTGGCAGTGTATATCCTTATTATTTTTACTGCGGCTGCAGGCTGGGTGGGGTATAAGGTTTTTTTTGAAAATCCTAAAAAGGCCAAAATTATAGTGCGGGCAGGGAAATCTGTATTGAGAAGGAAAGTGCGGCTTGAAGATGCCTCCGGGATTTTGCTGAATGGAATTATTTACGATAAAGACAATCCTCTGGCTATAATTAATAATACACTTTTAAGGCCGGGGGATTGTTTAGGAAATATTAAGGTCTTAAAAATAGAAGAATCGTCCGTTGTTGTTGTTACTCCGGACGGGAAAAAGGTATTAAAAATAAACAGGTAAGCAGTTATGGCTGGAGAGGAGTTTTGTTCTAAAGTAAAAATTTATTACCAGGATACAGATTGTGAAGGAGTTGTGTATTATGCCAATTACCTGACTTATTTTGAGCGGGCCAGGATGGAGTATTTGGAGTATAGGGGCATAGACCTGCCGGCGCTTAAAGAAAAAGGCGTGCTTTTTGCAGTGGCTAAGGCAGAAATCAGTTACAAATCTCCTGCCCGGCTTGCTGATGAATTGTCTGTTTATACAAGAGTAGATTCAATCGGCGCTTCTAAAATTGTTTTTTCTTACAGAGTTGTCAGGGATAAGGATAATAAATTGACAGTTACAGGTTCTACGGTTTTGGTATGTATTTCTGTGGGATTTAAACCTATTCCTTTACCGGAAACTTTAAGACAGAAACTTTAATTTTGTATGGTTTATATGATAACCAATGTTAGCAAGAATACAGTTCTGGCTGAAGAAGGAAAAGTTGCCCGGGGTTTCTGGGCAAGGACTAAAGGCCTTATTGGCAGAAAATATATGGGCCGGGGTGAAGCCCTGATTTTTTACCGTTGCACAAGCGTGCATACTTTTTTTATGAAGTTTCCTATTGATGTCGTCTTTTTAGACAAGCAGATGAGATTGATAAAGGCTTATAAGTCATTTTTCCCTTGCAAAATATCGCGGATGGTGTTAAATTCTTATGTAGCGATAGAATTTTGCGCCGGGACATTAGACAGGACCCATACAGAAGTAGGTGATATTTTAAATATAGAAAGCAAGGGCAATGGAAATTTATCAAATGACTCCTTTAAAAAGACAGTATAGCAGGTTCAAAGTAGATTCTAACTGTAAAATGTTTACTCAGGGCAGATTGGATTTTAGTGCTTACTGCCGTGATATATCTACCGGGGGGGCAGGTATAGTTACTAATGTAAATCTTCCGGAAAATTCTTCAGTCCGGCTGTTGTTAAATATTCCCTGGAAAGAAGAAATGGTAGAGGCATTCGGCAAAGTCGCCTGGTGTAATAAACTTACAGATAAGTATTACAGACTGGGGATAAGATTTAGCCTGCCGGTTCAGTCTTAAATATATTTAAGTAAAGGTTTGGCAATGATAGTTAAAAAAGACAAGCAGGATATGCTTTCATATTTAGAAGATACTTCTAATTTTAAAGGAGATGCTTCTTTGTTGTATATACCCCGTAATAAGGACGAAGTAGGAGAAGCCCTGAGAGAATGTGTTAAGGATAAAATCCCTTTGACTGTTTCTGCCGCAGGAACAGGGACAACCGGCGGCAGGGTGCCTGTTGAAGGCGCTGTGCTTTCTGTGGAGAAGTTAGATAAAATACTGGATATAGATTTTGACGCTTCCACTGTCAGAGCAGAGAGCGGTATCAGCCTTCAGGATTTAGAGAAGGGGCTTAATAAGCATAATTTAACTTTGCGGGCACAGCCTACTGAGCCTTTGGCATTTTTGGGCGGGGTGGTTTCTACCTGCGCTTCGGGGCCGCGGAGTTTTAAATACGATTCTATCCGCAGGTATGTCCGGGGTTTAAATGTAGTTCTTTCTGACGGCCGCCAGATATTTATAGAAAGAGGCGGTTTTTTCGCTAAAAACAGGAAGTTTGATTTTACAATTGACAGCAGCCGGGCTAGTATGCATTTTGAGTTTAAACTTCCTTCTTACACGAGCCCTAAAATAAAGTCTTCAGCCGGCTATTTTATTGAAGACGATATGGATTTTATAGATCTGTTTATCGGCCAGGAAGGGACTTTAGGAGTGATAACTGAGGTTGAACTATTTGTCCAGCCTTTGGTATATGATATTTTTGCCTGTATTGTGTTTTTTGGCCTTGAGGATTCTGCTCTGGAGTTTGTGGAATATATAAAAAAAATGAGGAGCCGGGATTATTTATATCCCTGCAGCCTGGAGTTTTTTGACGCAAACTCTTTGAGTTTATTAAAGGAAGATTATCCGTCTATGCCTTCAAGCCAGGCAGCGGTTTATTTTGAACAGGAAGCAGAAGGCGACCACAGCATAGACAGCCTTATTAATTATTGGAGCAAAATTATTGAACAGAAGGGAGCGTCTTTAGACCGCTGCTGGTTTGCGGAAAGCAAGTCTTCTATCAATAGGCTTTATGAATTCAGGCACAGGCTGCCTCAGAAAATAAATGAGATATTGCGTGCTAACAGTCAAGTGAAAATGGCTACAGATATTGCTGTGCCTGACGAGAATTTCCGGCAGATGTATAGTTTTTATAAAAAAGTCTCCCGGGAGTCCAAAATATTTTCTGTCAATTTTGGCCACATTGGCCAGAACCATCTTCATTTTAATTTCCTGCCTAAAAACAGCGAAGAGGCGTTTAAGGCTAAAGGTTATATAATGGAATTAATAGAAAAAGCAGTATCTTTAAAAGGCACAATATCGGCAGAGCACGGAATAGGTAAAGTCAAAAAACCCTATTTAGAAATTATGTATGGGAAAAAACACCTGCAGGAAATGGCTGCTTTAAAAAGATATTTGGACCCGCATTGTATTTTGGGATTAGACAATATTTTTTCCAGAGAACTGCTTTTTAACTTATAGGTTATAATTATGCTGGAAACAGTCAAGAATATTGCTGTGCAGGCAGGAGATTTTCTCCGGGAAAACTTCGGTAAAGTCGGATCTATTATTTCTAAAGGAGACAGGAATCTGGCTACAGATTTAGACAGTAAGGCTGAAGAAATGATAGTTTCAGGCCTTTCTAAGGAATTTCCTTCATTCGGGATTTTGGGGGAGGAAAAAACGCGGGTTGATACAGATAATGAATACCTTTGGATAGTTGATCCTTTAGACGGCACGCATAATTTTATCCGGGGCATAGATATTTTCGGAGTTTCTATCGGGCTTTGGCATAAAGACAAGTTTACTTTAGGCGTGGTGTATATGCCTAAAGACAAAGAACTTTATTATGCCGAGGCGGGAAAAGGCGCCTATAAAAACGGCGAAAGGATAGAGGTTTCTAAAGTTGCTGAGTTAAAACAATCTTCAGGTTGTTTTGATTCCAGTATAAGGTATTCTCCCGGGATTATGCTGGAAGTTTTAGGCCGGTTGTCGAAAGACGTTTTCAATATCAGGATGTTTGGCTCTTCTGTGCGCACGCTTACTTACCTGGCTGAAGGCAGGATTGACTTTACAGTGGAATTTCATGACCGGCCGTGGGATTTCGCCGGCAGTGTATGTATAATAGAAGAAGCCGGCGGAGCTTTTAAAAGCCTTAATGGCCGGGACCCTACCCCTAAAACTATAGGTTATATCGCTTCTAATAAAAATATCTACCCTTTGCTGTCTCAGGCCGTCGGCTCTTTATTGAATACTTAAATCTTTTTTGCAATGCCGGGCCTTAAGAAAATAAGCCGTTTCTTAGAAGGGGTAATATTACTTAGCCTTATATTTTTATTGGCTGAGAGTATTTTTCTAAGGCCTGGAAGGGGGATTCTATCTCCTGCGCCTGTTTATAAAATGGGCAGTAATTATTTAGAATTCCCTATGAAAATCTCTCACCTTCCTGCAAGAGGCGTTCTGAGTTTAGTCTCTTTTGATGTTTATAACTGGGCGGAAAGAGCCGGTTATAATCCCGGGAAATTCCAGAAGTGTTTAGATAAAATCAGCATTTTTAAATCTGCTTTGCCTTTAGAAACCATTAACCAGTTTATTCTCAGCCGGAATATTAATTGGTGGTCTGGCTCAAGCAGAAGCAGGGTTTTTATCCGGTATAAGTCTCCGCAGGGTAAAAGCATTGTTGCGGCGGCAGATAAATTGTTGAAAATCCCGCAGAAATTGAGCCTGGAAAAATTAATGTTTTTAGGCCTGGGAATGTTTGAGTTTTCTATAGAAAATAGTGTCAGCAGTAGTAATCTTAAACTTGTTAATCCCTGTGTTTTCCTTAGAAGTTATTTTTCCTGCGCCGGGCAAAGAAAGTTTTCCTCTGAGGCTGTAAAAAATATTGTTAGGGGCAGGAATGTGGAACTAATTCTAAAATCCGATGAGTAAATTCAGACTGTATGTTTATTCCTGTCTGCTGGCTTTGGTCCTGCTTAAAGTTTACGCCGGTTTTTTTACTTCTTACCCTTCTTTTTATCCCGGCCGGCAGGGGATAAATGTTTTTGTTCTATCTTTGCTTTTGGGTTCTATGTTTGGGGCGATTGGCTGTCCTTTTTGTGCGTTTCCTGCAGGGATTGCTATTGTCTCCGGGAATAAAGATTTCCTACCGGCGGTTTTGAACAACGTTGTTTTCCATTTGGCCCGCACAGGGGTTTTATTTTTATACGGTATTTTAGGCGCAAAGGTTTTTGAGTTTTTTCCTGCAGAATATGGTATAAAATTGGCTGTAATGATTATGGGGGCTACCGGAATTTTCTTCCTGCTGGGGCGGGAGTCTGCGGGTAAAATGTGCAGAGCAAAGATTTTAAAGTTTAAGCCGTTTTCCCTGTTGGGGAAACAAAGGATTCTGACTATCGGAAGTTTTTCCTGGTACGGACTGTGGGGTTTTTCCCTGGGCTGGGTATGTGCGTTTGAAGCAACAGGTTTTTTGAGCCCTTTATGGGCATATCCGGGGAGCGGTTTTTGGATAGAAGTCCTGCCTTATTTTATATTTGCGGGAGCGGGTTTAATTTCCGCAACAGTTTTGGTATTACTGCTTTTAGGAATAAGGAATATATTTCAAAAAATACTGCAAAAGGATATAATGGAATATTTTAAGAAAACTACAGGATTTTTTCTTTTAGGGTTAGCAGTACTATGGCTGGAAAATTTAAGGTGATTTTTGTTTTTCTATTGGG
>WFRI01000062.1 GCA_015486615.1 Candidatus Omnitrophota bacterium
ACTTTTTAAGACAGTCTTGTTTTGTTGCATTTGCAACTTTTTAAGACTGTCTTATTTCGTTGCAAACCAATCCCGACATTGCCTTGCGTTGAGATATGCCCTGTGCCGTTATTGCTTAAATGTCCAACGTCCAACGTCGTAAGTCCAACGTCGAAGGCTGCCGCTTAAAAAAGCACTGGCTACCACTAAAAAGCGCTACCACTAAAAAAAACGCTAGCGCGTTTTTTGGACACCTCGGGGGTGGAAAGAGTTCCACCCCCGAGGTGGGTAGTGGTAAAATAACCAATAACCAACCAATCTCAATCTCCATCCAACGGCTTTACCCAGAGGACAAGCCCGTCAACTTTATCTACAACAACTTCACTGCCTTTTTTAATATCCTGCCTGCTTTTTGCCCGCCAAATTTCTCCGTGAATCATTACTTTGCCTTTTCCTCCGGCAATATCTTCAATAACCTCTGCCCGGCTTCCTATAAGCCCTTCTTTCCCTACAAGAGGTTTTTTTACCCTTGCCTGCACAACTTTGGTTAGAATAAATATACTCCAAAGGCTAATTGCACCTGCAACCGGCAGGATAAAATTCCAGCCTACAGCAAAAACAAATTTGTCCCTAAAGAACATTACTGAGCCTAAAATGAAACAGAATATCCCGCCTAAAGTAAATAAGCCGAAAGCAGGAGTAAACGCTTCAATAATAAAAAACAGTATCCCCAATGCTAAAAGCACGGCCCCTGCATAATTTACCGGAAGTACCTGAAAAGCGTAAAAAGCCAGGATTAAAGATATAACCCCCATTATTCCCGGGAAGCCAAACCCCGGATGGGTAAATTCAAAAATAAGGCCTAAAAAGCCAAACGTAAACAATAAGTATGCTATATTAGGATTGACCAGCGTATTTAACAGTTTGTAGCGCAGGTTAAAATCAATAAATTTCCGGCAGGAGCCTTTAGTAGAAAGTTTGATTTTCCTGCCGTCGGCAAGAGTTACCTGCCGGCCGTCTATCTTTTCTATTAATTGCTCTAAACTGCCTGCCTCTAAATCTATTATCTTTCTCTTTAGGGCTTCTTTTTCAGTAATAGAAATACTTTCTTTGACAGCCTTCCGTATAAACGAATAAGGCCGGCCTCTTTTCTGAGCAATACTTTTGGCCCAGGCAAGGGTATCATTTAAAATCTTTTCCTTCATCTCTTTAGATAAATTTCCCCACCTGCCTCCTCCTAAAACCGGATGCGCCGCTCCAATATGGGTTGAAGGAGCCATAGCGATAAGCGACGCCGCATAACTTATAAACGTCCCCGCAGAAGCGGCCCGCGCACCCTGAGGAGCAATATAAACAATAATCGGCACTGAAGAATTCAGCATATCTTTTACTATATTCTGGGTGGATTTAAGCAGTCCGCCAGGGGTATTCAACTGGATAATAAGGTAAGCATTTTGCTCTTCGGACTTTTTTATGGCTGAATTTATGTATTCTTCTACAACCGGGCCGATAATGTAATCGTCTATTGTGGCTATGTTTACCCTGTTAGAGAAAGCCACCGACTTTGCCGGTGGCGGGAAGGATATAGACGTTGACGGTGGTTTAGTGCCCCTGTCAGCGAAAACCGTCAGAGAGGATTCTCTAACAGGGTTTACCTTTTGGCTGGCAAAGGCCCGGCCCCAGGCAAAAAATGCAGAAATAACCCCGACGAAGACAATGGCTGTTTTCTTTCGCATAGGAAAATTATATATTTTTAAAGGACTAAGTCAATCAATTTCCTAAGTGCCGATTTTTAAAGGTGAGACCATTTTAGACAAAAGCCTGCTTATTGAAAATACTGTCAAGGCGCTGGTTTTAGGATTTGCAGGCGAAGGGATATTTTCTACTTCTAACTTAATATTAGCCGTATCAGAAAACAGTTCTACTTTATGAATATTCCGTTTCACAAAAGGAGAAGCAACTATCTTAACTTCTACTTTTATCTTCCTCTGCAGAGCAAGGTATAAAGCAGCCGCTACATTAATATTTTTAGGAAAATATTTTATTGCCTTATACACATCTCCGGAAAAAACTGTTTTTTCACTTCGCAAATTCTTCAAAGAAACTCTGCGCCGGGACAGATAAGAATTGCCTTCCAGCCCTTTTGGAGGCTTAACTGTGGTAATTGCGCATTTTCTGACTTTGCCCATAGCTGCAGCACTTATTCCGTCAATTCCACAGACTGCCCCGGAAGGAAGGTATAAATTAATGCCGTATTTTTCTAAAACGGGACGGATAATTTTCCAGTTTCTTACTACTCCGCCGACACTGACAACAATAATTCTTTTGCCCTTAAGATTAGACGGCGAAGAAAATACCTCCTGCACAGCGTCCTGCGAAGCAGCCTCTACAACAACATTGCAATTTCTAACTAAATCCGGCAAAGACTTAAACGGCTTTGTCTTAACTTTTTTGACCGCCTTGTCTAAAGCCTCTGGATTGTTATCCCATATCCCAGCCAGATATAACTTTTCCTTTAGGCCATTCTTAACAAATCCGGCAACCTGCAGGCCAATATTGCCGCACCCGATTATTCCTAACTTATCTTTCATAATTTAAACCTTACCTTGTTTTTGTTTATGAATACAAGCATATTGTCTATAAGCCTGGCTCTGCCTATATACACAGCCAAAGCGATTACTGCATTTGTGTCTATTTTTTTCAGCGGCACAAGATTTTCTGCTCTGGATATTTCGACATAGTTTATCTTAGCCAAAGCGCAGGATTTTATTTTATCTTTTATTTTTCTTTTTATCTTATAAGCATCTCTTTGGCCCCGCTGAATCATTTTTTTTGCCAGAAGCAAAGACTCATATAAAACAACTGCCTGTTCCCTCTCTTCAACTGACAAATACGCATTGCGGGAACTTAAAGCCAAGCCATCCTTATCCCGGACAATCGGCATAATCTTTATTTTAACAGGAAAATTCAGATTTTGCACCATTTTTTTAATAATCAAAGCCTGCTGGTAGTCTTTCTGCCCGAAGTAAGCAATATCCGGCAGGGTTATATTGAAAAGTTTTGCTACAACACTAACAACACCCTGAAAATGGCCGGGCCGGTATTTGCCGCATAAGAAACGGCTTAACTTTTCTTCCCTGACAAAAACAGAAAAATCACCTTGATACATATTCTTTACTGAAGGATAAAAAAGAGCATCTACCCCGTAAGATTTTAATAAATCCCTGTCTTTTTTAAAATTGCGCGGGTAAGACTTAAAATCCTCTTTGGGGCCGAACTGCAAAGGGTTTACAAAAATACTGGCGATAACTACATCAGTTTCCCTGCGGGCCTGCTTTATCAAAGAAAGGTGGCCTTTATGCAAAGCACCCATTGTCGGAACAAACCCCACAGTTTTCTTAGACTGTTTGACCTGCCTGCTGAATTCCTGAACGCTTTTGGGATGTTTAAATATTTTCATAGCCGTTTTTGGCTAAAGCATAAGCGCCGTATAAACCCGCATCTTCGGCAAAATAAGCCCGGCTTATTTTAACCTGTCTGTATAAAGGAAACATAGCCCTCTGCTGCAAAGTTTTTCTCAAAGGATCAATAAAAAAATTATACGCCCCGGACAATCCCCCGCCCAAAATTATTTTTTCTGGATTAAAGATATTAACCAATCCGGAAAGGTATATGCCTAAAATTCTGCCGAAATACTCCCACATATCCAAAGCAAACTTATCTCTATGCCGGGCGGCTTCGTAAATCTTGTAAGGAGTAAGCACAGGCTCTTTCTTTAAAACGGTTTTTCTTACCTGCATCTCTGACTTTACCTTCGCCAGAAATCCTTTACTGCCTAAAAACACTTCTGCACACCCATAAGAACCGCAGCCGCATTTGCCGGCGTTGAAATCAATAGGCAAATGCCCGCCTTCAGCCGCAGAGGCCCGGCATCCCCGATAAACTCTGCCGCCAATAATCAGGCCAAAACCTATACCTGTTCCTAAAGTAAGGCAGATAGCAGTATTTACGCCTTTTGCCCGGCCAAACTTCAGTTCAGCCAAAGCCGCCATATTGGCGTCGTTGTCAATAAACACAGGCATTCCCAAATTCTTCTCAAAATTCTGCCGAAATTTATAATTCTTCCAGCCTTTGATGTTCGGCAGGTAGTAAATTAAGCCTTTGTTTATATCCAGCATTCCGGGAATGCCTATGCCGGCAGATTTTATCCGGCCTAAAGAGAATTTGTGCTTCTGAGCAAAACCGGATAAAATGTTTTTAAAATAGGGATAAAACCCCGCCGGAGAAGATAAACTCCGGCTGTGGATATTTTCGCGCAGCCAAAGCCGGCTGTTTCTAAAAATCCCTATTTTAAGGAAAGTCCCGCCCCAGTCTATTGCTAAAAATATATCTTTGCCTGTCATAAAATAATTTTATACATTCGGCTACAAAAAGCCGCTTTCTTTACTCTGCTTAGGGCACTAAGATAAAGTCAAAGTGCATAATTCCGCCTAAACGGGTTTTATTTCAACCCGCTTTCTGAAAACACATCGGCTGTAAACACGTATAACTCTGTATTTTTATCCTTCCATGCATCCGGAGAAAGCCCGGCTTTTTCCAGACATAAATGGGACAAAAATTCTTCCTTATCCCAGCCGGTTTCATCGGCTACCTGCGGCAGAAAAACCCCTTGGTGAAATCCTTTTTTTACCAATACACCGTGCTTGCCTAAAATTATTTCTGAAGCGCCTTTAACCCGGCGTAAAGGAGAAAGCACAGAAATTTCTATATCTATGTCCTTAAGTTCGCCGGATTTTACCGGCATAAATCTGGGGTCAGAAACCGCCGCCTCAATTGCCATATCCCTGACTGTAAGAAACAACGGTTTTGTCCCGATAATATTGCCGATACAGCCTCTTAACCGGCCATTTTTGCGCAGAGTGACAAAAGCACCCCTCTTCTCTTTTAAAACACTACTGGCTGGAGAAAAATCCATAATTCTGCCATTGGTTAAATATTCTTCTAAAGTTTTTCTGGCCTCTGCCAGCAAAAATTTCTTGTCTTCTAAACTAAGGCCCATTTTATCCTCCTGTCTGCCGGATTTATCGGCAATAAAACTTACTGCGCTGACATAACCTACAACCCGGGTTTTATTGCCGGAAGTATCGCCGGAATTGGCATATTTTAATATTTTAACCTGCGGGTTCTTGAATTTTTTCAGGGTTTCTAAAAAAGTAAGTATGGGGTAGATGCCGCAAGCCTCACATTTGCCAAGAGAGACACACATTGCCAGACCCTGCGGGTCAATATCTTTTATATAAGAATATGTCCTTTTATCCATAACAACTGCCTGTTCGTAGGTAAAGTAATGAGAAAAATCGCTGGAAACAATTATCAGAGTTTTCTTATCCTGTTTTAACAACTGGTATAAAATTCCGGCTAACTGTTTTATCTGTCTATAGTTTACTGTGCCGAACAAAATCGGAACAATCTTTACCTGAGTTCCTAAAGATTCAATGATAAAAGGAAGTTGAACTTCTATAGAGTGCTCTCTTTTAAAGGCCGGCAAAAGAGGATCTGCGAATTCCAAAGATAATATCTTCTCAGCAGTCTCGCTGTCAATTTCTAATACGCCTGTAGGAACCGCAAATTTTCCCTGCGGGTAAACTGAAATCCCCTTAAAAGGGTAAAAATGCGACGGGCCTAAAATTATTACCCTGTCAAAATCTTCATTCTCTACAGCTTTATAAGAGAACCCCGCAATTATGCCGCTGTAAACATAACCAGCATGCGGAGAAATTATGCCTAGAATTCTGACACCTTTAGGTATGTTTACTTTAGCCCGGGAAATAGAAAGCCTCACGCTGGCCGACAACTCCAAAGGGTCAGCCGGATAGAAACTTCCGGCAACTGCCGGAGGTTTTACTTCACCGGTATTCTGGGCGGAAAAACAAGAGATATTTACGGTGAAAAAACCACAGGCAAAAATTAAAAGGCTAAATGTCTGCCTTAAAAAAAACATACTTTGTTCCTGCCTTCGTTCTTAGCCTTATACAAAGCCTTGTCTGCTGTTTCTAAAAGCATATTCATATCTCTGGCATCTTCGGGAAAAGACGCCACCCCGATACTCACAGATACATTAAACTTTTCATCATAAGCAGATATCGGATTTCTGCTGATTTTTTCTCTCAAACGGCTGCCCGCTAATATCGCTGCGCTCTTGGCGGTTTCCAAAAGTATACAAACAAACTCTTCTCCGCCAAACCTGCCGATGAAATCTATTTCCCTGATATTCTTACTAAGAGAGTGTGCTATTTTCTTTAATACCACATCTCCTACTATATGTCCATAATTATCATTTATTTTCTTGAAATAGTCAATATCTATCATCAAAAAAGAAAGCGCCAAACCCATTTTTTTAGCGCGGTTAAATTCTTCCTCATATCTCTGCATAAAATATCTGCGATTGGGGATACCGGTCAGGAAGTCAGTGGTGGAAACTTTCTGAAGGCTGCGGTAAAGTTTAGCCCTGTCTAAAAAAACATTTAACTGAAAAAACAAATAGGGCAGCTGGCTTTTAATCCGGCGGTCTTTGGTTTTTACACCGATATAAAAAGGTTTTTTATGGCCGTAAGTATATTTATGGCAAAACCAGCCCCGCCCAGAACATTCATCGTCGATTATTTTAACTTCTTCTATATTCTCAATCCGGCCCAATTCATCCACAAACAGCCTGGCAACTTCTTCCATATCTAAAGATCCGGATATACTGCGGGTAGTCTCATAAAGTTTCAAAAGGTTATGCGCCCTTTGCTCTTCTTTAGTGTAATATTCGTTTATTTTTGTATAAGTCCTGCGTGCAGAGATTAACTTTTCTTTTTCTGCTTTATGTTTTGCCAAAAGCCGCTTTTTCTGCCGCTGCATCAAAAATGCATAGCCACAAGCCGATAAAAATGCAAGGGTTAAATTAATCAGCCAGTAAAACATACTTTGTTTTTGCCTTCCTTCTTTGCCTTATACATACGTCTATCCGCTGTTCTTACAACATCTTCATAAAACTTTCCGTCATCAGGGAAACAGGCCAAGCCAATAGATACTGTGCAGGAAATTTTTCTTCTTCTGACTTTCACCACTGATTTTTCAACGGTTTTCCTTATTTTCTCAGCGATCTCAACAGTTTTCTCCCGGCTCTCTTCCAGCAGCAAGGCCAGAAATTCCTCTCCGCCAAACCTTGATACCAAATTGCCGGAATCACCCGCGCTATCTTTTAATATACCGGCTATTTTCTTCAAAAGCAAATCCCCGGTAATATGGCCCCAGGTGTCGTTTATTTTCTTGAAATCGTCAATGTCCAGCATTAACAGATAAAACTTATGCCCGTTTACCAAACTTCTTTTGATTTCTTCATTAAGCCTGTCTATAAAAAAATTCCTGAGGTATAAACCAGTCATTGCGTCATGGACAGCCATTTTATACATCTTCTTTAGAATAAGCGCCTTATCAATTGAAACCGCTGATATATCCGCTATAACCGACAATACTCTTAAATCCTCCATAGTAAAACTATTTCTGTCCTCAGCCTCAACCCTGAGTATGCCCTGCAGGCGCTGGCCAGTGAACAAAGGCGCTTCTATAAGAGAATCTATGCGCCGGGATTTTAAACTGGCTATTTTATCTTTATCAAACCGAAAATCGTTCTCTATATCTTCAATAAGCAGGCCCTGGCCATAACGACAAACCCAAAAATCAAATTCATCACCCTGCTTTTCTTTAATTACCAGGCCGGGATACTTCTTTGCCGAACCTGTCAAAACCAAACCACCTTCTTTACCGGTTAAATACAACAAAACCGTTGAACTGCGGGAAAATATCTTCTTTAATTCATCAACAATATAAGAACATATTTCCGAATAATCTTCCTTTCCGGATATTTCCTCTATAATTTTCCTAAAAATATTCAATTTCTGCATTCTAACAGGAATGTTTTCCAGATAAACCTGCCTTTCTTTAATCCTCTGGGTATAAATATTCCTCTCTTCTATAAATTGCTCTATTTCCAGATATAAATAACGGGTTGCCCTGGTATATTTTATATAAATCAATAAGACTGCGGCTCCCGCAAGGATATAGGTAAAAATTATCCCCGCCGGACTTATAAAAAAATACTCTACCCCTGACATAACAACCTTTCTTGTTATCCGCTGCAGACCCCGTTAGAGAATTCTCTCTAACGGGGTAAATATTATACTATGGTTTCTCCGGAATCCTTATCAAAAAAATGCACCTTATTCATATCAAAAACTATTTCTAAATACTCCCCTATAGCGGGCCGGTCATGAGAATCTGCAATTGCCACAAAAGAACTATTTTGAGTGGCAAAATGAAGGTGATTATTCGAACCCATAGGTTCTATAACCTCGCATACGGCCCTGAGTGTATTGTCAGAAGAAGCAAAAGAAACAAACAATCTATCATAAATATTTTCCGGCCTTATACCTAAAATAACTTCTCTGCCGATATAACCCGGCAGTTTATTCTGCATAAAAGAAGGTATTTTTACCAGAAATTCTCCCTCATCGAAAAACAATGCCCCGTCTTTTTTCACCACTTTACCGTTGATAAAATTCATCGGCGGCGAGCCGATAAAACCAGCCACAAATTTATTGACCGGGCTGTCGTAAATTCTCAACGGCTCGTCAAATTGCTGAATCCTTCCCTCATTCATCACTGCAATCCTGGCTCCCAAAGTCATAGCCTCAACCTGGTCGTGAGTTACATAAATCATAGTAGATTGCAGCCTGATATGCAGACGCCGCAATTCTGTGCGCATAAGCGTGCGCATCTTCGCATCTAAATTACTCAACGGCTCGTCAAATAAGAATACCGAAGGCTTCCTTACAATAGCCCTGCCTAAAGCCACTCTTTGCCTTTCTCCGCCGGAAAGTTCGCGCGGCTCACGGTTAAGTAAATGTGTTATTCCTAAAATATCAGCGGTTTTTCTTACTCTGCTGTTTATTTCAGACCTGGGGTATTTTCTCAGCCTTAACGCAAAAGACATATTCTCATAAACATTCATATGAGGATAAAGGGCGTAATTCTGAAAGACCATAGCAATATCTCTGTCTTTAGGAGGAATATCATTGACTATCTTGCCGCCAATATAAATATTTCCTGAAGTAACATTTTCCAATCCGGCTATCAGGCGCAGAGTAGTAGATTTTCCGCTGCCAGAAGGCCCGACTAAAACTACAAATTCCTTATCCGCAACTTCCAAATTAATTCCGTCAACTGCGGCTATGCCTTTACCAAAGATTTTGCTGACATCTTTTAATTTTACCTGAGCCATAAACCTGACTTTCTAAAGTAGCCGCCGCTTAAAAAAGCACTGACGTGCTTTTTTAACACGGGTGCCGGTAAGAAGGCGCATAAACGTTCGACATTCGACATTTTGCATTTTGCATTTAACTTACCAGCCTCCTGTAAAATGAAAACTAAATTCTTAAAACTATTTTTGAACCTCTCGAGCCAGAACGTATTTAAGGATTTTACCTGTGGCGTTTTTAGGAAGCATATTCCTGAATTCTATACGAAAAGGCACTTTATATAAAGCCAGATTATTCCTAAGAAAACTCAAAATATCCTTAGTGCTGACATTACGGCCTTGTTTTAAAACAATAAAAGCAACCGGGACCTCGCCCTTATGCGGATGCGGCATTCCAACTACTGCAACCTCTTTGACATCCGGATGCATATAAAGGACATCTTCTACTTCCCGCGGGTAAACATTAAAACCCCGCACATTTATCATTTCCTTTTTCCGGCCTACAATATAAATATAACCATCCTCATCTATACTGGCAAGGTCGCCGGTATAAAGCCAGCCGCCTTTTATTGTTTCAGCAGTTTCCAAAGGCATATTAAAATATTCTTTCATTACATTAGGCCCTTTTACCAAGAGTTCGCCTACACCCTCTTTAGGCTGAACAGGGCTGATTTTCACTTGAACTGAACGCAAAGGCAAACCTACTGACCCGGGTTTTCTCCTGCCTCTTAAAGGATTTAAGGATACAACAGGCGAGGCTTCAGTTAAGCCATAACCTTCTATTAAAGGTATTTTAGTCCGCTTCTCAAATGCGTAAATAGTTTCTTTAGGCAAAGCCGCTGCCCCGGATATGCACACCCGCACAGGGTTTATTTTCCGCACTAACGGCAGTCTTAAAAACCAAGGGACTTTAGCCTGCTTGAGGATATTAAACAAAGAAGGCACTCCCACAAAAACACTTACCCGGTTATTAAACACAGTCCGCAAAACTCTTTTAAACGGGCTTAATGAACGCATAATCACTGTTTTTCCGGCAACATACAAAGGGATTAAAAGGCATACTGTAAACGCAAAAGAATGAAAAAGCGGCAGTATACAGATTATAGTTTCCCTACGGGAAGAATTTATCGCGTAAACGCAGTCGCTTACATTAGAAATAAAGTTCCTATGCGTAAGGCAAGCACCTTTAGGCTTGCCGGTTGTCCCGGAAGTATAAATAATAGAAGCGGTATCCTCAGGCCCGGGGCTGTAAATCCGGCTGGGGGGCTGTTTTTTCTTCATAATCCTGTATAAACTACCCACCTTATAAAATGTCCGGGCATCCGGAAAAGAAATTACCCCTTCTAAAGAAGGAACCTGCGCTTCAAAACTCAAAGCAGTTTCAACTTTGTCTATAGAAGTAATTAAGAGCTTTGACCGGGAATCTTCAATAATATGCTTAACCTCTTGAGGTTTTAGCATATCATTTATAGGCACAATACAGGCTCCTGCTTTAAGCCCGGCAAAATAAGCAATGACAAATTCCGGACAATTGTAAAGCCACAGACTTATTTTATCTCCGGGGCTTATGCCGGCCCGTTCAAAACCTCCAGCCAGCCAGGAAGACAAATTATCTAACTGCTTAAAAGTTATTTTCTTTCGGCCGTAAATTATAAACACCTTGTCAGGATATTTTCTGGCGTTTTCCGCCAGGATTTCAAGCAGATTTTGCCAATTACTCTTTACCCGCATAATTAACCAGCCCGCCTACTTTCTCAATACAAACTTCCACCCTATCCCCGGGTTTAACCCGGTCTATTCCTGAAGGCGTACCTGTAGAGATTATATCTCCCGGCAATAAAGTCATTATTTTAGAAACAACCCATCTCTCAGGCAGGATATTCTCAAAATACAAAAGTTTTTCCATAGCAGGGTATATCCCGCCTAAAATTGCAGATAATTTTACCAGAATAAATCTCTTACTTTGGGAAAAAGCCAAAATTGCCAAATACGCTAAAGCAAAAACACCCTGTTTCAGCCACCATTTGTTTAAAAACGTAATCTTTATCTGATATAAAAAATCAATATGCGGCAAAGAATCTATAAAAATATGCAGAAAAGCCGCAAGCATAAAGAAAAATCCGGCAGCAAAAAATTTATACCTTCGCACAGAATAAGAACGGGCTTTGGGAATAAAAAGAATTGTGTCGCAAGATAAAGAAGACAAAGCAATATGGCCGTAAAGATTCATAAATCCGAATATTAAATATCACTCTTCCACCAATATTTACGCAATTCACGGGGTGAATACTGCAGGATATAATTATAAATACTTTCCTTTATATAATCAGAGATGTTAATAAACTGACAGCCTACCTCAATTCCCTTTTCTACAGAAGATTTCCAGCGGGATTTTGCCACAACTCTTTCCGAGGGCAGGTTAGGAAAAAATATTTCCAGGTCCAGGACAGCATCATCTTCTACGTCTTCATAAGAAAAAAGCCGTATACCCTTCATACTAATATCCCGGGCGTAAGCAGTAAAATTATGCTCGCAGCCAACTGCCTGAGCATTAATCTTTAAGGCTGAAGAAAACCTGGGGATACTGCGGCGTTCCCGTACCATAGATAGATTTTAGCACAAATAGAAAACAATACAAATAAAATCTGTTACTTACCCAAAAAAGTTCCACCCCCGAGGTGGAACTTTTTTGCCACCCCCGAGGTGGAACTTTTGGTGGAATTGTTGTAAAATGTTTATATGCGTTGTTTTATTGCCGCAGAAATCCCTGAAGAAGCAAAATATTCCCTGGCCGACATACAAACATCCTTAAAAGTCAAAGTTAAGGCTAAATGGGTAGAAAAAGAAAATCTGCATATAACTTTAAAATTCTTAGGCGAATTGGACAGCCGCAAGGTCAATTTAGTCCAAAAAGTACTGGAAGAATTAAAAGAAAAACAATTTGGTTTTTTTATAAAGGGCATTGGGTGTTTCCCCCAGCCGGATAAGGCAAAAGTCCTGTTTGCCCAATGCAACTGTCTGCCTCTATTCGGGATTTACAAATATATCCATAAAAAAACTCTGAGAATAAACAAAACTCAGGAAAAACGGAATTTCAACCCGCATATTACTTTGGCACGGCTAAAGATTCCTCAAAACATATCTTTACTTTTGGGAAAAATCCCAGTTCCTAAGGCAGAGTATAAAATAAAGAGGATAACTTTGTTTGAAAGCCAATTAAGAAAAGAAGGCCCGGTTTATTTTAAAATATTCACTAAGAATTTGGCTGAATAAAAAACTCCGGCCGCATATATTCCGGCTATTACATCGTCTCCAAGAATTCCCAAAGCACCCGGGTATTTTTCTAAAATATCCGCCGGAAATACTTTTAAGCCGTCAAATACACGGAAAAGTATAAAACAAAGGGTTATTTCCCAAAAACCTCCGTCTGCAGGCATAAGCGCTATTAACATTCCGGTAAAATCGTCAATAATAACCGGCTTGGGGTCCTTTACTCCTAACAAAACTTCTGCCCGGCCGCAGGTGTAAATGGAAATAATAGTAAATAGCAGGATGCTAAGTTCCAGCCATATCCGGGGAATAAACCAGAAATATACGCAGGCAATAATTGACCCTAAAGTCCCGCTGAACTTAGGCACAAAACCCGCCCCTAAAATAGTGGAGATCCAGATTATAAGTCGGTTTATAAACTTCTTATTATTTTGCGGTTCTTCCATAAATATACGCCTCCGGACAATAAAGTAATTGCTACAATCCAGCACATAAGCCAAAAAATTACCTCTCCGGAAATTTTGTCTGAAAACAGGACTTTGTTTTGAGATGATGGTATTTTATTAAGAATAAGCACAATAAATATTATGGTTATGCCGGTCATCTGGCTGAAAGTTTTATGTTTGCCAAACTTCTGTGCGGACAAAACTCTGCCTTTGCGCAAAGCAAATATCCTTATTCCGGTAATTAGAAATTCTCTTAACATCACCAAAATAACCATCCAGCTGGATACGGCCTTAATTTCCACAAAAGATAAAAATACTCCGATAACAAGAACTTTATCCGCTATAGGGTCTAATATTTTCCCCAAGTCCGAAACAATATTCTGCCTGCGGGCTAAAATACCGTCAAATAAATCTGTAAGCGAGGCACCAACGAAAACCACAAACCCTAAACATAGAAAAAACAAAGTATCCCTGACAATAAAGCCCATACAGATCAAGGCTAAAATTATCCTTAAAAATGTAAGTTTATTGGCTATATTCATTTTAGACTTTCTGGCCGGCTAAATCATACTCGTAAGCCTGAACAATCTTTGCCCGAATAAACTCTCCGGCCGGAAACTTTCCTTTTATTATAACACTTCCATCAATATCATAACAGTCTTTATATGCCCGTGCAAAAGAATAGTTGTCCCGGCTGTAATCTATCAGGACCTGCATTTCTTTACCCAAAAACTGCTTATTATTAGATAGAGATATTTCCTGCTGAGTCTGCATTAGTTTCTTAAACCTGGCCCGCTGGGTTTTATAATGCAAAGGTTTTAATTCTGCCGCAGGAGTACCATGCTCACGGGAATAGATAAATGCGCCTAAGTGGGTAAATCTCTGCCTGCGGACAAACTCCAGCAATTCTTCAAATTCTTCCTCAGTCTCCGTAGGAAACCCCACAATAAATGTTGTCCGTAAAGCAATATCCGGTATCCCTTTTTTAATCTTGGATATTAATTTCTCTATCTTCTTCCGGCTGCTACTGCGGTTCATAAGTTTAAGTATCCTGTTGTTTATGTGCTGGAGAGGAATATCTAAATAATGGCAGATTTTCGAAGAACCGGCAATGACTTCTATCAAACCGCTGTCTATATCGTCAGGATAGGCATAAAGCAGTCTTATCCATTTAATATTTTTTGCTTTACTCTCAATCTTCTCAAGCAGAAAAGAAAGCCGGACATTCCCCGGTAAATCTTTCCCCCAGGAGGTAGTATCCTGAGCGATTATGTTAAGTTCTTTCACCCCTGCTTGGTCCAATTGTCTTACTTCCTTAAGGATATTTTCCAAAGATTTGCTCTTTAGCCGGCCTTTTATTTTAGGAATTACACAATAAGAACAATTATGCAGGCAGCCTTCAGATATTTTCAAATAAGCAATGTGTTTAGGGGTAAAATTCCCCGCCGCATACCCGGGCTTATCCTCAAACTGCAAAACATCTACAAAAGCATCAACACCCTTAAAATATTTAATCAATTTGCGGCCATAATGCTTTACCATACAGCCGCAGATTATGATTTTAAGTTTTTTATTTTTTTTCTTCAACTCCAAAGCAGCCATAACTGCTTCTATTGACTCCATTTTCGCATCCTGGATAAATGAACAGGTATTGATAATTATTGCATCTGCTTTTTCTGCGGGGACAAATTTAAACCCTTTTCTTTTAAGCCTTGCCAATAGCAGTTCCGAATCAACTGTATTACGCGGACAGCCTAAAGAAATTATGTTTATCCGCCTCATCTTTTGACAGAAAACCCTGAAGGGGTAAAAATATAAATCGCGGGCTGGCGGTTTTTGGAAGTATCAATATAATCACCGTTTGCCTCCAAATCTATAAAAGAAGGGTTGTTTACAAATAACTCCACTGTTTTTTTCGCCTGCCAGGATTTTACGGCATTAGGCAGCATTATGCCTTCAAATAGAGTTACTTTATCAACTTTGGCTTTTATAAAACACTTTTTCCTTATTTTAATTCCTACCAGGACATTTTTTGCTGAAGTATGCCGCTTAGGCTGGATAGGTTTAACGGCAGAAATACCCGGGCTTTCCGACGCCGGTTTGGAATGCCGGGAAAAAATTCCTTTCGCCAGAAGAAAAACTGCAAGAATTAAAACTAAAACCGCTGTTTTTTTTATAAATGGCAAAGAAACCTTTTTTCCCTTAGATACCGGCTTCCTTATTTTAGCCGGCCGTTGCGCAGAAACAGGCTCTTTTTTTACCTTAGATTGTTTCTGCAGGCTAAAAGCCTCTTCTATATCTTCAATAAGGCTTTTATCTTTCAAAAATCCCGCATATATCTTTAGAAAACCTTTTAGATAAACCGGGCTGATATTTTCCATATTCCCATTTTCTATGTCATTTATGACTGTGGGAGGAAGTTTAGTCGCTGAAGACACAGTTTCTATACTCAAATTAAGGCTGAGCCTGCGTTTCTTCATCCTCTGGCAAATCTCAGAAATATCCATATCCGCTCCCTAATTTTGTTCCAGAAGCCACTTCTGCCTGTCCACTAGTATTTCCCGCGCTTTGCTCCCCTGAAAAGCTCCAACAATGCCTTTCTCCTCCATTAAGTCTAAAAGCCTGGCGGCCCGGGTATAGCCAACCCTCAGCCTCCTTTGAATAATAGACGCTGAAGCCTGGCCGGATTCTAAAACAATTTTTATAGCATCCGGCAAAAGTTCGTCTGAGCCTAAACTTCCGGTCCTGCTCTTTTTCTGCAAATCCATAATTTGCTGGTTGTATTCCGGAGCCCCGTAGGCTTTCACTGAATTAACTAAACTAACAATGTTATCATCATCAACATAACAAGCCTGGGCGCGTATAGGCTTTACCAGGCCCGGCCGGATAAACAGCATATCGCCCTTGCCTAAAAGTTTCTCCGCACCCACAAAATCTAAAACTGTGCGGGAATCTATTTTAGAGGCGACTTTGAAAGATATCCGGGCAGGAAAGTTGGCTTTGATAACTCCAGTAATAACATCCACCGACGGCCTTTGGGTCGCTAAAACCAAATGTATCCCTACCGCCCGGGACAATTGTGCCAGCCTTAAAATTGCGGTTTCTATCTTATCTCTGGCAATAACCATAAGGTCAGCAAGCTCATCAACTACAATTACTATAAAGGGAAGTTTTTCTTTACTGCGGGAATTATATATGTCTATATTTCTGGCTCCCTCTTCCGCCAATATAGAATACCGTTTCCCCATCTCTTCTGTTGCCCAAAGCAAAACATCCGAGGCCTTCTTGGCATCGGAAATAATCGGGGAAATAAGATGAGGTATGCCTCCAAAATGCGCAAGTTCAACCATTTTAGGGTCGACTAGAATAAATTTAACATCTGAAGGCCTGGCCTTCATTAACATGGAACAAATAATGGAATTTACGCATACAGTCTTGCCTGAGCCGGTGGTGCCGGCAATAAGCAGATGCGGCATCTCTTTTAAATCCGCTACTAAAGGCGAACCAGCCACATCTTTGCCTAAGGCTAAAGTCAAAAGTGAACGTGAAGATTGAAATCTTCTGTCTGAAATAACATCCTTAAGAAAAACTATATTCTTCTTCCGATTAGGCACCTCTACGCCTACAGTCCCTTTGCCGGGAATAGGAGCAACTCTTACTGAAGCGGCTTTCATCGTCAAAGCAATATCGTCAGCCAGAGCCGAAATACGGTTGATTTTGATACCTGCAGAAGGCAAAAGTTCATAACGGGTAACCACCGGGCCCCTTTGAACACTAACAACTTTTACTGATATGCCAAAGTCCGACAAAACATCCTCTAAACTTACAGCGTTAGCCTTAATACTTTCTCTGGCTTCTTTATCATCTTCAAAAGGCCGGTCTTTAAAAACATTCAGGCCGGGGATTTTATATTTATCATCCTGAAAAGCCTTAACCGGCTCTGCCTCCGGCCGGAGTGTTTTATTTTTAACCGGCGGCTTAGAACTCCCTGCATCCAAATTCTGTTTCGGCTTAAAAGCTGTTAACCCTGCAGGTTCCGGCTTAGCGGGCCCGGAATTATCATATATCTTTACTTCTATTTTCTTATTCTTTGCTCTAATCCCTGCCTTTGCGATATTTCTACTGCCGGCCATGTCAAAAACTGCCTGTTTTACTGCTACAAGCCTTTTGCCTAAATATACAAAAGAATCCACCACAAAATATCCCCAAAAAATAAGCCCGGAACCAATAAAAAGAACTATTCCTAAAATCAAACTCCCCCAAAAGCCAATATACCGGCAGAGGATATCCGACAAGAAAAATCCCAAAACCCCTGCCTTCATAAATCTGGCCTCTTGGCTACCCTGCAGGCCCAGAATAAGAGATAAAGAAACAAGCATAATCACTAAAGAAAAAATACGGGCATAGCGGCTTGAACAGATATCTTCAGAATCTACAACGCCTAAATGCCTCAAACCAAAATAAAATCCGGCAAATACCAGCAGCCAGCTGGCCCAGCCAAAAATAAACAAAGCCCAGCCTGCTGAATATAAGCCGAACACGCCTATAAGATTGCTGGTATGGGAATTGTCAACAGGGTAATTAAATAAAAAGAATTCTTCTCTGCGGAAAGAGACTAAACTAAGGAAGAATAATAATGACAGAGCAAAAAGAGGTATAGATCTTACCCATTTACTTATTGTTTCCTTCATCCACCTGTTTTTTACTAAAGGTTACCCTGCCCTGCTCATCTATTGCTATAACTTTTACTTTGATTACATCGCCTTCTTTCAAATAATCCGAAACGTCTTTGACAAAATCCGAAGATATTTCGGAAATATGAAGAAGTCCGCCTTTGCCGGGAGCAACATCGCAAAATGCTCCGAAATTAGTAATTTTTTTAACCGTAGCCTCGTAAGTTTTCCCCAGTTGCAAATCTTCTATAATTGCCCTTATTTCTTTTTCAGCCTGCCTTAAAGCATTTTCGTCAAAAGAGGAAATAACAACTGTGCCGGTTTCATCATCTATGTCAATAGAGGCTCCTGTTTCCCGGATTATTTTCTTAATATTTCTGCCCCCGGGCCCGATTAATTCGCCGATTTTATCCAAACTTATTTTTATAGAAAGTATCTTAGGCGCAAAAGCCGATATTTTCCCGCGGGGCTCAGGCAAAACGGCATTCATATGCTCTAATATCTGCAGGCGGGCTTTTCTTGCCCGGGCCAAAGCCTCCCTTAAAAAATCAAATCCTACGCCGTCTATCTTTAAATCCATTTGAATAGCAGTTATGCCGTTTTTAGTCCCGGCAACTTTAAAATCCATATCTCCATAATGGTCCTCTACTCCGGCAATGTCGGTTAAAATTATATATCTATCGCCTTCGCTAATAAGCCCCAAGGCTATACCGGCAACCGGTTCTTCTATAGGCACCCCGGCATCCATAAGAGAAAGCGTAGAAGCACATACTGTGGCCATTGACGAAGAGCCGTTGGATTCTAATATCTCGGATACTACCCTGATAGTATAGGGAAATTTGTCCTTGCCGGGGATAACACATTCCAAAGACTTCTCTGCCAATGCGCCGTGGCCTATTTCCCTGCGCGAAGGGCTCCTTAAAGGAGAGACTTCACCTACGCTAAAGGGCGGAAAGCTATAATGAAGCATAAACCGTTTGAATCTCTCACCTTCTAAATCCTCAACCATCTGCATATCGTGGGAAGTTCCCAAAGTAGTAACTGCCAAAGACTGAGTCTGGCCCCGGGTAAATAAAGCCGATCCGTGCGTGCGGGGCAAAACTCCTGCCTTACAGGAAATATTCCTGATTTCCTCTACAGCCCTGCCGTCAGGCCGGGTTTGAGTATTTAAAATTTTATGCCTGATGAATTCTTTTTCCTTCTTTCCAAAAACCTCCAAGGCCTGAGTAAGTTTGTCTCCATCCGGGAATTCTTCTTTTATAATATTGGCTATTGCGTCCTTTTTACGGGAAAACTCTTCTTTGGAGGAATAATTATACAAATCTTCCAACCTGCCCTTAAGCAGACTTTCCACCTGCTCAACTACCTCCGGAAGGATTTCCTCAGGTTGTATTTGCTTTTTTGGCTTGCCAATTTTCTCAGCGGCCTGCCTTTGCAGTTTAATAAATTCTTTTATATACTTGTGGGCGTATTCAATCGCTTCAACAGCAGTTTCTTCACTTTCCCTGTCGGCCTTTGCCTCTATCATCATAACTTTTTCTTCAGTTCCGGAAATTACCATTTCTAAACTTGCCTGCTGTCTCTGTTTATAAGTCGGGTTAATGATAAATTCCCCGCCTGATTTTACTACCCGGCAGCAGCCGATAGGAATAGTAAAAGGAATATCTGAAGTAAAAAGGCTGAAAGATGCCCCGTTTACTGCCAGTATATCCGGGTCATTCTCGGCGTCTGAAGAAAGTACTATGCATACAACCTGGACATCGTTGCGCAAAGACTCCGGGAAAAGCGGCCGTATAGAACGGTCAATAACCCGGGCTGAGAGTATTTCTAATTCTTTCGGCCGGCCCTCGCGTTTGAAAAACCCTCCGGGTATTCTGCCGGCGGCATAAGTTTTCTCCTGATAATCTACAAGTAAAGGGAAAAAATCTATGCCTTCACGCGGGGTATCCGACATACAGGCAGTAACCATAATAACTGTGCCGCCCGTTTGGACAATAACCGCACCGTTTGCCTGCTTGGCTACTTCCCCTGCAGAAAAAGATACTTCCCGCCCCGCTATATTGACTGTAAATCTCTCCGAACTCATAACTTATTTACTTACGCAGGTTCAACTCTTTAATAACCTCTTCGTATTTTCTATGGTCTGTTTTTTTAAGATAGTTTAAAAGCCTTCTCCTTTTACCGACCAAGGCTAATAAACCCCGGCGGGAATGGAAATCTTTTTTGAACTTCTTAAAATGGACAGAAAGGTTATTTATCCTCTCTGTAAGAATCGCTATCTGGACAGAAGCCGAGCCTGTATCTATCTCATGGTTCTTAAATTTCTCTATTATTTCCTGCTTTTTCTTCCTGGTGACAGCCATAAAAGCGAAAATCCCTCCTTCCCTGCAATTTTTGCTTTGCTTTTATTATACAATAAAATCCGCTTTTGTAAAATGTTTTTTATCGCTAAGATGGTTCATATTAAAAGAATAAGAGCCTTGCGCAAAGACAATCCCGGGCGTCCGAAGAAACAAAGCCGTAAGTATATACTATTTCTTTACGTTTAGAAAAGATTTTAACAAATAATCAAACTCTATATTTACGAACATCCCCGGTTTTAAGTACTTAAAATTTGTATTCTGGCAGGTATAAGGAATGATATTAGCGGAGAAATAATTTCTTCCCACTTCTGCAATAGTAAGGCTTACTCCATTGACAGATACAGAGCCTTTAACAGGCAGATATTTCTTATGGCCTGGCAGAATATAGGCCTCAAAAACATAAAACCCGCCCTTTTTTCTTAAGGCTTTAACTCTAAGCTCACAGTCTATATGCCCAAGCACAAAATGGCCTTCAACTTTCCCATTATAAGCTAAAGCGCTTTCCAAATTAACATAACTTCCATGCTTAAGCCGTTTTAAATTGCTTATATCCAAAGTAGGTTTTACTGCGTCGAAAAATATAACTTTTCCTTTAACATCTACAACAGTAAGACAGACACCGTTTACTGCTATACTTTCAGAAACCTGAGCAGAGGATTTCCTGCTCTCTACTGCTATTCTCCAGCAGGAAGAATGCTTCAAAATATCAGAAACCTTACCTATATCTTTTATAATCCCTGTAAACATAATATTTGGCCTAATGTAAAATTACATATAAAAAATCAAAATTGAAATAAAACAACCAAACCCCAATCCCGGCATTGCCTTGCGTTGAGCCGGGCCCCGTGCCGCTATTGCTCGAATGCCCAACGTCCAATGTCCAAGGTCCAACGTCGAAGGTCGAAGGTCGAGGGCCGCCGCTTAAAAAAGCACTGCGTGCTTTTTTAACGTGGGTGCCGGTAAGAAGGCGCATCAAAAAGCAAGCGCTGACTTTATAAATATGTCCAATGTTGAATGTTAGACGTTAAGAAAAATGGCCGCTGTCCCTATTATTCATCTTAAAAATTCAACAGCCTTAAAAACCCCTATGCTAACCCCCAAAACTACAATTCCGGCAATTATAACTCCTAAAAGCACCGCTGTAAAAGCCTGCCTTAACCTGATTTTTAACAGAAAAGCCGCTGTTATGCCGGTCCAGGCCCCGGTAACCGGCAAAGGCACAGCCACAAATAATACCAGCCCCCAGAACCCGTATTTTTTTATTATGGCTGATTTTTTATCTACCTTATTAAACCACCATAAGAAAAACCTGTCTATCACTTTTATTTTTCTTGCCTCAAGGAGGAAAAATTTAAGGAATAAAAATATAGGTATTATCGGCAAAAGATTCCCTAATACCGACAAAATAAATACATCCATCCAAGGCAGGCCCGTTTTCAACCCATAAGGGATAGCACCCCGAAGTTCAGATACCGGTAAAGATGCAATAAAAATCACTAACAATTTAGTTTTCAAAACCATATTTCCCTACTAAAGGCACAAAGACACATCCGCAAATCTGCTCTTCCGAAAACCCCCTGGATGTCTTTTTTAATACCGTCAAAGTCTGTGACACCAAGCCGCCTCTTGGCAAAACAATAATTCCTCCCAAAGATACCTGCTCAGAAACCGGCTTAGGAACTTTATAAACTGCGGCAGTAATAATAACTTTATCAAAAGGAGAAAATTCCGGCCAGCCTTCAGTGCCGTCTCCTAATTTCATTTGAATATCGTAGCCCAATTTAGAAAGGACTTCCTTTGCCTGCTGATATAACGGCTTAAGCCTTTCTACAGTATAAACTTCAGCACCTAATTCTCTCAATATAGCAGCCTGATAACCGGAACCCGTGCCTATTTCCAAAACTTTCTCCCCGGGTTTTAATTGTAAATATTGGGTCATCAAAGCAACTATATACGGCTGGGAAATAGTCTGGCCCAGTCCTATAGGCAAAGGGAAATCCTCATAAGCAGAATCTTTTCCGTCTTCAGGAATAAATTTATGACGGGGAATTTTTAAAAAAGCATTCAAGACAGCCTGGTCTTTTATCCCTCTTTCTGCTAATTGTTTCTGAACCATTTTTTCCCGCTCAAATTCAAAATCAGCCATTATACCCTCTGGTTATTAAATTAAAATGTAAAATCCCCAATCCCGACGTTGCCTTTCTACCGCTAAAAAAGCACTGGCGTGCTTTTGGACACCTCGGGGGTGGAACAAATTCCACCCCCGAGGTGGGTGCCGGTAAAAAGGCGTATAAACGTTGGACGTCCAGGGATTTAAGATGTGTCATAATTTTACATTTTAATTCTTGATTTCTGATTTTCTTTAGTAAAAGAAGAGCCTTCATTTAACAGCAATAATAAACCTTAAAAACCTTAAAGTATCTTTAAAAGGCCGGATAGCACTGGTTTCTTTGCGGTAAATACTTTCAATATCCACGACCCCGGCTTTAAAGCCTTTTTTAAGCGATTTTATAATTATTTCTGAATCTATCTCAAAACGCCGGCTTGAAAAACGAATATCTCTGACAACATCTAACTTCAATCCTTTAAACCCGCACTGGGTATCCGGAATAAATTTTCCTGTCCTCAAAAAAATAACCCAGGACATTACCTTATTGACAACCAGCCTTATAAAAGGCATCTCTTTAGAATTGGAAAGCCTGTTGCCTATCACTAAATAATACCCCTGTTTAAGCTTTTCTACAAATTTGCCAATATCTAAAGGGTTATGCTGGCCGTCAGCATCCATTATTATTATGTACTCACATTCTACACTACTGCTTAATAAATATTCAAATCCTTTAATTAAACAAGCGCCTTTTCCCAAATTAGAAACATTCCTTAATACAACATCTGCTTTTAACTGAACTGCTGCGCTGTAAGTATTGTCAGAGGAGCCGTCGTCTATAACTAAAACTTTACAGCCTTCTTCTTTAATTTTAGGAATTATATTCTTTAAACCGGATTCTTCGTTAAAAGCCGGTATTAAAACCCATACCTTATTCATTCCAGAAACTATTAAATATCATCCAT
>WFRI01000063.1 GCA_015486615.1 Candidatus Omnitrophota bacterium
GAAGTCAGGCACGAGTATCTCGTCGTTTATCTTCTTGGCGTAGTCTGAGGCAAGCAGGTTCTCTTTAAACTGGATGACTCTTTCATAGAAGGCTATTGAGTTGGGTATGTCTCTGGGCGCTCCCTTTTGGTCGTAGAGTATGCCAAAGTCAGGATTGTAAAAACCTTTCAAATCTGAGATATCCACTCCATCAGATAAATCTATACCGAAATTGACTAAAATAAGATCGTTTATTTCATCTCTGTAATGGGATGTTTTCCATGCAGCATAAAACTCGCTCACTTCTTCAAGGCTATCGATAAACTCGCTTGTTCCTGCCCAATCAGGACTTCCGACTATTCCAAAAAGCACTTTTAAATAACCGGCAGTCTGCCAGGTTAATTCCCGCACGCTCTCTCCATAAATTTCACCAAATAATTCCTGCACATCTCCGGAGGCGTTATTTAAAGCGTAAGATAAATTTTCCACCGTATTTAGACGGGTGATGTAGCCGTTTATATCTCCTCCCGCAAGATAGGCTTGTGTCCCCACAAAGTCTATTGCCTTTTGGTTTTCTCCGTAAACAGAATTCCATTCATCATAACTGGATACGCCAAATAGTTCTAAGAAAACGTCCTCATGCAATAATTTATACCCGTCACTTCCTTCGGGGAACGGCTGAGGATCCTGTGGAGGGTCATTCTCTCCCTTATCTCCCTTTTGATGCCTGTCCACGCTTTCCTTCCCTATTCTCTGTTTTATAGCATTTAGTAATCTCCCGCCGGCTTTAATCCTGCCTGACTTCTCCCATATTTCAAATACTTTTTCAATCCTGTCATTCGTTCCAATCTTAAAACCCCACAAAGCGCCGATTTCATGAACTAAAGCTTTATCCAATTTCAAAACATTCCTTTCTGACAAATACGCCTGCGGTATCTGAATAGTCTTTCTGCCGTCATTTGCCGGCTCTTTTACTAAAATCGAAGTCACAAATTTATAAGACTTTATCTTTTTAACATACCGTCCGGGATTACGGACACCTGCTTTCTTCAAAGATACTCTATAAAATTCCCTGACCTTTTCCAATTCCCCATTCAGAAAGACTCTTTTCTCTCCTTCAACCTCAACATAAGAGTTTTCGCCTAAGATATACCTCAACAAAGACTCATTGCTGCTTAAGCGGGAATAGAAATTCAGCCGGCTTAAGAAAGCCTTCTTTAACCTTTCCTCTGTCTCTTTCGGCTTATAACCCATACCCTCAAGGCCTCTTATCACTTTTGCCCAGCCAACAAGCGTATTGAAGTCTCTTCTTCCTTTTGGAGTTATAAAATCTAAATCTACCTCTGCCCAGCGGGCTATTTTCTCAATCCGGATAATATAAGGAATCAAACTTTTAAAATCATCTCCGTTCTGGCGATAGACATATTGCTTATAGACTAAATATTTATAGTAAGGTTTATCTTTATACTGGCTTACATCATTAATGCTTTCTTTCAATAAAGAGGCATTGACTTTATATTTGAACAAAGAACTCAAATCCACCGCCAGGCTGAAATCCTTTGTTATCTGATTTATGTTTAAAATTTTAGAAAGCATATATCCTGAGTATTTTCTTATTCCTTTATTTAACATCATAAAATGAATTCTTTCCGCTTCTTTAATTACATTCGTCTCTTTATATCCTCTCTTAATAAGCGTCAGGGCATTCCTTAAAATCTGCAAATCGTCTTCTTTAGCGTAACCATTATTCTCAATCGCTTTAAGCCAGGAAAATACCGCATTCAGTCCTTCTTCTGTAGTAATATCCAAATCCTTATCTTTACCCGCCGCCTTAATAATCTTCTCTATAATCGGCAAATAATCAGAATCTATATTTCTCAAAATATCTTCCACTTCTCCTATGCCTAAATTCAAAGAAGCAAAGGCTCTTAAAATTCGGACATCTTTTTTATTGCCGTAATTAAATTCTCTCCCTAAAAGCCCGCTTATTTCTTCTCTTATTCTTATATAGCGGGACAGGATATTGCCGGCATCATCCCTGCCATTTTCTCTAATTAAATAAGCGAAATACGCCAGCGCCCAGAAATCAACCGGTTTGGTTATATCTAATTGGGCGCCATTATCCTCGGGATAGAGAAAAGTCTCAATACTCAGATTATAACCATTGGAATTTATTCTGAGATTCTTTGCTTTAATTAAATACCTGAACAGCTCTTCTGAATTCCTGAATACCTGCGGGTTCTTATCAAACAACTCCGCCGCCACAATAAAGTCCTTTTGAAGTTCTTCCTTTTCTACACCCAATTCCTTCAATTCTTCGCGCAATTCCGGCTTTATATTTTTAGTAAAAAGCCCTTTAACCGAATCCCACCATGAAGGCTGAATCTCTCCTGAAAAGGCTTTATTCAAAGCCGCCTTAAGAGTTTCTCTTAACCTGCCTGATTTTGAATTAGGCAAAGCAAAAATAATATCGCCCCGGGGATTAAAACTATTATTTCCTTTAGCCTCAGCAGAATTTCGGCGTTTACCCGCGCTAAAAAGTTCAAACGGGCGGATAGTAATATTACTATCAACATGATGGCTGCCGCCACTAACTCCTAAACTAACCCCCCTATTCCCAAACTCTAATCTGCCTTCCGGATTATTCTTAAACATACCGCTTAAATCAATATACCCGTCTGGCCTGTTAAACCTACCGCCAACAACAACCTCGCCAGTATCACGCTCTACTCTCCCATTCAAATAAGGATTAAGCGGGCCTCCTGTCTTCTGCGCCATTATCTCAAACACCGGCTCGCCGGCTTCAACATCCCAGCCTAATCTTGCATCAAAGTTAGAAACGCCAAAAGGCCCTCTTCCTCTGATAATACTGCCAACAAACAAACTTTTATCTTCCTTGCCGCTTTCATAAGTAACAATAAAACCTGCGGCAAGTTCTCCCACAGAAGAATGCTTTAAAACCTCAGTGCTGATTCTTATAATGTGCTCTCTAAAATCATAGTCCCCGCGCAGGCCTAATTCCCATTGTTTGGTCCGCTGGTTCAAGGAAACGCTAACCATTTTATTCCCGGCAAATACAGCATAACTTCCCTTTGTATCTTTCCCCAAAGAGTAAACTTTTCTCCCTCCTACTAATATGTTGAGGCCGCCTTTACCACCTACCTCTACGCCTACAGTTACCGCATCTCCCTTTTTCGATGAGACTGTAGTGGTAAGTAAAACTTTGTCCCCTTCTGTCTTGCTGGTATAATAGGTTAATTGGGTTCTTGTTGTTTTTGTCCCTAAGTTAATCGTTACCCTCTGTTCGTCAGGGTTTTTAAATTTGAATTCATCTCCAAAACGGGAAGAATTAAGCCATAGGCTGTAGATAACGTCTAAATCCACATTGCCGTCTTCAGCTTCTCTTAAACTAAGCCTCTTCAGAAATCGGGCGTAATAAGAATAATTATAATTCTCCGTAGGGCATCCGTGAGTAATGTCTACAAAAGGATAGTTAATTCCGACCATAAGCCCGCCGTCATCATAAACAATATTTTGCTTGAGCGCCTCCCAATATTCAGAAGCAGTAACATATTTATAATAAATCTTGCCTCCCTTAGTAAACACTGCCTTAAAATAAACCTCGCCGTCTCTTCCGTAATAATACTCGTCCTCCGAAAGCCTGCGGGGTTTTTTCTCCTGCTCCTGTATCTCCACTATTTCCTTAAATAACTTTTTCATATCCTCCACAGCCTTATTTATCTTCTGTTTATCTGCCTTATCCGGCAGGACTCTGGATATTAAATTAGACAATAAAAGTATGCCTGTAACCATAACATTAGAAGCCACGGCCCAATTGCTGTCTTTAGGATGGTTTTTAAGAAACGCCAGATATGAAGCCTGGGCTTTAAGCAGGTAAACTTTATATAAAGAAAGATAATAGCAGGCTAAACTTTGCAGGCGGCCTTCAATAGTTATTAATCTTTGTTTTTCATTTTCATCCTTAGTATTATCAATATCCCGGCGGACTCTTTCTAATGCCTTTATTACCTGATAAAGGCTGTAGTTAACCCCTTCATCTTTTAGAATCCCCCTTATCTCTTCCTCTCCTAC
>WFRI01000064.1 GCA_015486615.1 Candidatus Omnitrophota bacterium
ATTCATTTTTATACTTATATGCGCAAATTGTTGTTTTACTTAATAAAAACTGGTTACAGCAGAGTTATCATTCCTTATGAGCAGGTTTTTAATCTTTATAGGTGGCATACGGATAACTTTCTAAGCCGGAATGAATATGCTGATTATCCCGGAAGGGCGCTGCGGTTTTATATGATAAAGGTTGGCGGGTTTATGCCCCGGTATATTCCATCGGCGGGGGACAAAAAGAGGCAGGAGGAATTGATTGCTAAGTTAAGAGAGGGGGGAAAATTAACTCCGGAGGAAGTAAGAGAGATTATTGGCGGTTGCGGCCTTATTAGGGATATTGAAAAAGAATATCGAAATTATCGCAATAAAGCCAGTTCGGCGGTTAAAGCATTGACTAAACACCTTCCTTATTTTAACAGGCTGATAAGGATAAAATCAAGCATTGTGTCTGTTAAAACGATTGCGGAAAAATTTTACCGCTCTTTATACATTGATTTACTTTTTTCCTTAACTTCTCTGTTAAGATTACTGAGAAGAAGGGGTGTTGAGTTTAAAAAGAGTATAAACTTTTTAACATTTCTTATAAAAGAGTTTCCTAAAGATGGAATAGTGGGAATAAAGAATTTAATTGATGATGCTTTGCGGGAAGGAAGCAGTATCGATGAGGTTGAAGAATACTTGAGACAGCTCAGCGGTTTTAATATCAGGCATCCTAACCGTTTTTCCCGTTGGCGCATATTAAAAGAGGTTATTAAGAACAGGGCTCTGGGTATATTGCCGCAGGCAGTAGTAATTTCATCTGAAGAAGGAATATTTTATATTCCAATTATGGATGATTTAAGGAGGAGAAATTTTAGTGTTGATTATTATGAAATATCTGCGCGCAAAGATTTTAAGCGGTTGTTAAGAAAGATGAGAAGTTTGAAGCTTGTTATTTTGTCCGGCCACTTTGATGGAGACGGGCTATTGCTTAGCAGATATAGGCCCGGAGGCAGAGACGGAGCAGTATTTATTCCTTATAAGGTAGAGGAGGAGATTGTATTTGATGAAGAGTTTTTTGAAGATTTATTAAAATCTTTGTCGGATAAAAGCAGAGTAATTTTTGAAATATGCTGGTATAGGGGAGACAGAGGCGAAGAGGAAATAAGAAAGATTGAGGAGATATTATCGAAGATTAAAAGCAATAAAGAAATAACTCTTTATTTTCCCAGAGGAGAGATTGAATATGCAAGGTTGATTGGCAAAAAAGGAGAAGTTGTTTTTCTAAGCGAAGGGGAAGAAGTGGAGTATTTTGAATTGAAAGCCGGCTGTCAGTCCGGCGGCAATGCTTCTTCTTCTGTGAATATCGTTTTAGATATATCCGGCTGGTATTCGGAAACTGGCAGGCGCCTGCCGCAGGAGGTTTATCAAAAGGCAATAGAAGATGCTTTAAGAGAAGGCCTTCTTGAGGAGACGCTTAAGGCAATGTGCCCTTTGGGAGGAAATTTAGTTTGCGGCCGGTGGCAGGGAAGATTTCTTCTCTCCGGGGAAACGAGCGAGGCTGCCTTGGGCAGAATAGGTTCGCAATCCGTATTTCTTTTTGAGGGTATTGGCTCAAATCAGAAGAATTCCCGTTTTATTATGATAGCAGATAATCATACTCTTGAAGAAAATACCGGCGGGAAAACGTTTGCTTTTAGCGGCCAGGAATTCGATAATCTTAAGAGACTTAATTCTTGTTATCCGGAGTTTTTTGTTAAAGTTTATGCCAAAGGCATAGGAAGGGCATTTTATCAGGGAGAAAGAGCAGCCATTCCTATATATACGGCAGAGTATCTTGAGCCTTCGTCATATAGAACGGTTTATTTCGGACGGCTTGCTAATAGGCTTTATATACAATTATTGTCACCGGGCAGGGAGAATAGGAGTACTATTCTTGACGAGAATGAAGTAAAGAGAATATTAAAGAGTATTTTAAGAGTTTTAATCAAACTGCAGATAGAAAAAGGACTGCTTTTGGAAGACATAAGGCTTTCGGAAGGCGATGTTATGTTAAAGATGGACAGCACTGGCTTTAACCCGCAAAAAATAAATATTATATTTACCGCGGCGCGTTCTTTAAGAAAGGGGACATTGGAAGAATTGAAAAATTATTTACGAAAATACCAGGCCTTTTCGAGAATATTATCGGGCCGCAGCCTTACTTTAGAGATGTTTAGTGTGTTTGGTGAAGAGATGATAAATGAAGTAGTGGAGACAGAGCAGGCCGCAGCCAGTTCGGCTATAGCATCCGAAGCGCAGGAAGAGGATATAGAGAAAAGAATTAACGAGTATTTTATAAATTTAAAGAAGAGAGAAACAAGAAGAGTGCAGGAAGTGCTAAAAGCGATAAAGGTAATAGAAAAAAGAGCCGGAATTGAACGAATGTCTGAGGCGAGCAGGCTTGCTATTATTAGGACTTACCTCAATAATAAAAGAGCAGTATCTCCTGACAGCATTGTCCCCAGGCCATTGACAGATACTTTTATAGATAAAGAGAAAGCAGAAGAGTGGGTAAAGGCTCAGCCTGAAGAATTCAGGGGGTTAGCGAAATTTCTTATAGAGCATATAAGGTATATTGACCAAAACGAGTTTGAACTTAATTTAGAAGCATCGGCAAGGCAGTTTAATCGGAAGATAAAAAACAGGCCTTATGCTATTCTTCAGGGAAGCACTTCTCTATATAAGAAAAGTGATATTTGGGTGCGGGACCTGCTCGTGGAAAAAGGAATGCTTGGTGTGAATGCGGCGGGAATTGTTAATGCTAAAAAGCCTGAACAGTTCATAAACGAAGGGGCAGCGGAGATTAATGATATACTGGTTATTGATGATATTGCTTTTACGGGAGAGCGGATTGTTGATATGATTAGAAAATTTAAAGGTTGTCTCTCAGATAATTTTAATTTAGATAAAGTTACTTTTCATATTTTGGTGCCTTTTATGATGCGGGCTGCTGAAGAAAGAATTAGAGAAGAATGCCCTTGCGTAAAACTGTATAAACAGCAGAGAATACCTACAGCAGAAGAGATAGTAAAGCGTTATGGCGATAATCGGCTTTATGAACTTTTTAAGGATATATTCTTTGGAGGAGGAAAAATTACTAAAGCCTTAACTTATGCTGCCCATAAGATTGCCAACCAAGAGTCTGTGCTAGGGCCTGTGTTTAGCGGTATGGTTATTGTGGATATAGAAAAGCAGCCATTTTTCCCTGACAGCGAAAAGGTATTACAAGATCCTTTCTGGTCAGAGAAGATAAGGTATATCCCGTTTATTCCTCCGATTATCCCTCCATACAGGACTGCTTATTCAAGCCCGAAATTTCCTGCCGGGATTTATCAGAGCAGGCTTCTTGGGAATTTTGGGGAGACTCCAGGGCATTTCTGATTGAAGAGGTATTTTATTATGGTATAATTGATTTATCCCATTAGAAAGAATTCTCTAACAGGATTTACAAGACTGCAGGTTTCTTGGGGGTTTGGTTTGGATATTAAAATAGGAAAAATATTGATTACAAGCGTTTGTCCGCTGATACTTCTTGCCGGGTGTTTTTCCAGCAGGCCTGCCGTAAATAAACCTAAAATAACCATTTGGCATTGGATGACTGACAGGGATTCTGTTTTTCAAGACTTGGCCCGGCGTTATGAAAGGCTGTCCGGAGTAAAAATTGATTTTGAACTTTTTGCGCCTTCTGATTCTTATTCCCAGAAAGTCCGCGCCGCGGCCCAGGGCCGAAACCTTCCGGATATTTTCGGGGTTTTAAGTGAAAAAAAAGACTTTGCTTCTTTTATTAAAGCAGGATATGTTTTAGACCTTACTCCTTATATGGATGAAAATAATTCTGCCTGGCGCAATGAGTTTTTTACCAGGGCCCTGGCAGTGGATGAGTTTAAAGAAGGCAATAGTTATGGTGTAAAACCCGGGGTTTACGGTGTGCCTATAGATATGGTTGCTATAATGATGCTCTATAACAAAACTTTGTTGAAACGATTAGGTCTTGACCCTGAGCGCCCGCCGCAGACTTTTACGGAATTTCTTGCTTTAGGAAAAAAGATAAAAGCGGCGAACTTGCAGGGGCTGGTTTCCGGATGGGTTGAACTTTGGCTGGTTAACTGCTTTGCCAGCAACTATGCGTTTAATATTATGGGCAGAGATAAAGTTCTGGCAACTCTACGCGGAGAAGTTCCTTATACTGATCCTGATTGGATTAAGGTCTTTGCTTTATTCAAACGGATGAAAGAGGCAGGGATTATTTCTAACCGCGTAGTAAGTATGATTAATAAAACTGCTGAGCAGATTTTTGCCAGCGGCAAAGCAGTTTTTGCCTTTAACGGCTCATGGTGTGTTAATGTATATAAAGGTATGAACCCTAATCTGGATTATGGAGCTATTCTGCCGCCTAAAGCTTCGGATAAATTCCCTATGGCTGTATGGGGAGGGGCTGGTTCGTCTTTTGTTGTTAATGCCCATTCTAAAAATAAAGAAGAGGCCGTAAAATTTTTAAAATGGCTTACTGAGCCTGCTCAACAGGCATATTTAGCCAGGGCGACCAATAACCTGCCGGCTAATAAACAATGCCGGTATAAGATGCCGAAAATTTTGAAAGGTTTTTCAAAAGCTGTAGATTATTCAACTCATCCTAATACTTGGGGAATTTCAGAATTTCCAATTGTCAATGAGGCTCTGGGCAGAGGTATCCAGTCTATAATTCTTGGCGAAAAAACTCCCGAACAGGCGGCTTTAGAGGTCCAGAAGATAAAGGAACGGGAAATGGCAAAAAGAAGAAAGAGGTGATTAGGTGAAATTAAAGCCTACATTAAGCAACTATGTGTTTATTCTGCCGGCAGTAGTTATTTTTACAGTATTTTACATTATCCCTTTTTTATTTATCCTGAGGGTTAGTTTTTTTGATTGGGACGGAATTGGCAATTTAAACTCTGCCGCTTTTGTAGGCTTTGATAATTTTAAGGAAATATTTTTGCATGATTCTAACTGGTGGCAGTCAATACGCAATGCCGGCTGGATTACATTAATCGCCCTTACATTCCAGAATGTTTTGGCTTTTTTATTGGCGGCTGCCTGCGACAGGGCAGTAAAGTTCAGGAATTTTTATAGGGCTGTATTCTTTATTCCGCCTGTCCTTTCAGAGATTGTTGTAGGTATGGTCTGGCGTTTTATCATTAACGATGTTGACGGAGCGAATATAGTCAATAATTTTTTAGTTAATATAGGCCTGGGCCGATTTGTCCATAACTGGCTTTCTGACCCGCACACAGCCCTAAATACAATAGCGATAATTCATTGTTGGAAAGGATTTGGCTGGGCCTTTTTAATATTTTTGGCGGGCCTGCAAACCATTCCCCGCGAGTTTTATGAAGCAGCGCGTTTAGATGGAGCCAATTCCTGGCAATTGTTTAAAAACATAACAATGCCTTTGTTAACGCCGGTTGTTGTTCTGGTAGCGATTTTGACAATTTTAGGGACAATGCAGTCATTTGTTTTAATTCTTGGGCTTGTGGGCGGAGAACTTGCCGGTTATACATCAGTGCCGGTTTTGAGGATATTAACTGTTATGCGCGATTCTTCACATTTTGGCTATGCCTGTGCTTTAGGAATTAATTTAGGGATTATTTTGATGGCTGTATCTTTTATCCAGTATAGTTTTTCCAGAAAGGCGCGCAATTATCTGGGCTGACTATGAACTTATACTATAAGGCAAAGAAAACAACTATCAACACTCTTACCCACTTATTTCTGTTAACAGTGGCGATAACCTGTATTTACCCTCTTATTTGGATGGTGGCTGCAAGTTTTAAAACTCAGGAAACTATTTTCAGCAATACTTCGCTTATTCCCCGAAAATTCCATTTTGAGAATTATTACTTCGCATTCACAAAAGGCAATTTCAGCCGTTATTTTCTAAACAGCATCTTCTATACTGTGAGCGTGGTATCAGCGGTGGTGATTATTTCTTCTCTGTCGGCATATGCATTCTCACGCCTGCGTTTCCCTGGAAGAAATATTATTTTCCTTGTTTTTATTGCGGCAATGATGATTCCTGTCCCGGGCAGTTTTGTCCCTTTGTATGTTTTGTTAAATAAACTGCGCCTGCGCGATACGCCTTTAGGCTATATACTCTGTATGATTAATGTCGGCCTGCCTACAAGCATATTTTTGTTAAAAACGTTTTTTGATACGTTATCAAAAGATCTTGAGGATGCCGCGCGTATTGACGGCTGTTCAAAATTGAGAATATGGTGGAATATTGCTCTGCCTTTATCAAAGCCTATGCTTGCGGTGGTGGTTATTCTCAACGCTTTAAATGTTTGGAACGAATATGTCCTGGCTTTGGTAATATTTGACAGCAAAAACCTTATGCCTTTACAGAGGGCTTTAATGATGTTCCGGGGCGAGCATGTGACTGATTACCCGCTTTTAATGGCCGGCCTTACTATAACGGCTGTGCCGATAATTATAATTTACCTCATAATGCAGAAATATATAGTCAGAGGAGTAAGCGGGATATTGTTTGGGTAAAAAAGTTTTGGCGTAAAACTTTAAAATTGGCGCTGGGATTCGTTGTTGCTTATTAAGGGATATTTGTTATAATACAATATTTATGCCAGTTTGTCCAACTTACTATTTTAACTGAGAGGAGGCATGGCAATTAATGGAACAATCTGCAGTTAAGGCGAAACGTAATGTTATATCTCCGGAAGACAGAATACCTGTTTTGCAGAAATTTGTTTACGGAATGGGTGCTTTAGCCAATGACAGCCAGGCAGCCTGGCTGGGCCAGATGGTTGCTATTTTAATACTTGGGTTAGGCATAAAGCCCTATTTGGTTGGTTTAATAGGTTTTGTCCCCCGTATTTTTGACGCTGTTTTAGATCCTATCATAGGATATACTTCAGACAATGCCCGCACCAAATATGGCCGGCGCAGGCCGTTTATTTTTTGGGGCGCTATAACCGCGGGGATTTTGTATGCGCTTATGTTCCAGCTTTACAGGGGACACAGCAATACGTTTAACGGCTGGTATTTTCTTATATTGCAGATTATATTTTTTGGTGCTTTTACCTGCTATTCAATTCCCTGGATAGCCTTAGGTTATGAAATGACTCCTGACTACCATGAACGGACAAGTCTGCAAAGCTGGGCCAGGGCTTTTGCGCAGGTGCCTTGGTTAATTGCTCCCTGGTGCTGGGCAATCCTTTATAACAAAAGCTGGTTTTCCGATCCCAAAACAGGGGCTGCAGACCCTGTTCTTGGAGCGAGAGTTGTTGCTATTATTATTGGCGCTGTAATCGTATTCGCAGGAGTTCTGCCCGCAATCTTTATTAAAGAACATTTTGCCAATTTGCCAAAACCGAAGAAGATTACCGGGGAATTCATAAAACACCTGAAAGCAAACAAGCCAAAATTCATCGCTAAATCTTTTGCGGTATTTTGCACTATATCTTTTGGTTTTTCCTTTTATGTTAACTGGGCACAATACCCGTGGTATTCTCTGCCTGTAAGGATTGTTGCCGTTGTCTTAGGCGGTATTTTGCTTACCGGAATTTTTATTTTTCTATACGCTATCCCTGTAATTAAGAAAATGTTTGATAACATCGCTCTTACTTTTAAGATTAAAACATTCGTAAAGATTTGCGCGGTGACATTTTTGATTTTTAACGGATTTATGCTGAGTTCTACTTTTATTCTTTGGGTCATTTTCTTCTATGTTTTTAAAAACGCCCCTTCAAATGAATTGGCTTATAGTGCCGGTGGAAAACTGCTTGGGATATTCGGCACATTCAGTGCCATATGCACAGTTTTTGTAGTATCTATTATCCCCTGGCTTTCCAGAAAATTAGGCAAGAAGAATGCTTTTTTTGTTACTATCCCCTTATCAATTATAGGATTCTCTATGAAGTGGATAGGATATAACCAAATACATCCTGCTAAAAGCCAGTTATGGGCCGTATTAAGCGGCACAGGCTTTGGCAGTTTTATAAAAGCTTGTTTAATTATAGCCCGGGAGCACTATTTATTGCTTGCATGTGCGCCTTTTATTGTTTTCGGTTTAGGGTCTTTGTTTACGATTATTCTTTCTATGGTGGCTGATGTTTGCGATGTTGACGAGCTTGAGACCGGCCAGCGCAGGGAGGGGGTATTCAGTGCAGTTTATTGGTGGATGGTTAAATTAGGTCTGGCTGTCTCAGGCCTTTTAGGCGGGGCTATGTTGAGCTGGACAGGGTTCAGGCAGGAACTAGGCATTGCTCAGGCTGCCAGCACTTTATTGTGGATGAGAATACTGGATGTCGGAATTCCCATTGTTACTTCAATAATTGCAATTTTTATTATTATGACGTTTAAAACTTCAGAAGCAAAAGCCCGGGAGGTCCGTGTTAAAATAGAACGGCGCCGGGAAGAAAGGCGCAGGGAGCAGATACGGGTAGAAGAGGATCGCCGCAGAAGAGAACGCCGGCAGGGAAATGAGTAGAGATTTTGTTTTGTAATATGAAGAAAACAGATTATAACCTGGGGAGTAGAAAGTTTGGTCTTCGGTTGTTTGCCGGAATATTATATTTTGCTGCTTCTGGGCTGTTGTCTGCTGACTGCGTTTTGGCTCAACAGCCGTCTGATTATATAAAGAACGCCAGGAAGTCTGCTGCAAACAAAGATTTTAAAAAAGTGTATGAAATTACCGGCGAATGCATATCTAAGTTCTCCCGGAAAGCAGACAGGCTCTCTGCCGGGCTGTCAAAATTTCCTGCCAAGGGGAAAGAGCATATATATAAGGTAATGAATGATGTGGCGACCTGTTATTTTATTCGGGGAGAAGCATTAATGCGTCAGGGTAAGACAGATAAGGCTGTTAAAGTTTTCAGACAGATTATTAAAAAGTATCCTTATGCCCAGGCATGGGATCCCCGGGGTTGGTTCTGGTCCCTGAAAGAGAAAGCAGAGATTACGGTTAAGAAATTAACCGGCCGGGGATTAAAAGAAGAAGAAGAGCCTATAGGGGCCGTTACTAAAGTGGTGTTGAGCGACCCTGGTTTGGAGTTTCCCGTTGATTACGAAAAGTATGGAGTGTTTAAAAATCCCGGGACAGAAAATTATCATTATGTAGTAAGAGACCCTGAGGGTCTGGCCCGGGCCTCGGGGGAAGGCGTATATCCTAACACTACTTCTCTTAGGTATGACCCTAAATTTGTGCAAATGAAAAATAAAGGGTATTTGAAAGTAAACCACTGGAAAGTCCTGCAAAGCCGGGATTTGGAAAAAGCGTTTTATGTTTGGAATATATGTCCGGAACCTGCAGGTATAAGACAATTCTATATTGCGGAAATATTAGAAAAAAGCGGGCTGATAAAACAGGCTATAAAAGCCTACTACAGCATATTAGTATTTTTCCCTAAAACTTACGGCTGGACTTATTGGCATACTCCGTGGTATTTGGCTGAAGCCGCGCTTTCCAGAATAAAATCGCTTTTAAGAAGCCACCCGGAGTTTGGCGCAGATTTAGTTGGTGCCGAATTTAAGATTATTAACGGATTTGACCATAACATAGCCAATGACAAATTTATAATTAACCCCGGCAGGATAATTAAGGTAAGCCGTGGCCATTTTGCCCGATTGAAAAAAAGGCCTTTAGGAAAGATAGTTAAAGAAACAGGCACGAAAGTTAAACTCGTTCAGTATGAAAGCGGGGATTGGCAGTTGTTTGTTAACGGCAAGCCTTTTATTATAAAAGGCATAACTTACGCGCCTACCCGGGTAGGAGAAAGTCCGGATGAAGGAACATTGACTGACTGGACCCGTCAGGACATAAACCATAACGGAAAGATTGACGGGCCGTTTGATTCCTGGGTAGATAAAAACAAAAATAACATTCAGGATACTGACGAGCCGGTAATTGGAGATTTGAAACTTTTGCAGGATATGGGAGTTAACACCATTAGGGTTTATCACCAGCCTTTAGAACCTGATAAAAAACTTTTTGAAAGTTTTTATAAACGTGGTATAATGGTGATTATGGGAGATTTCTTGGGAAAATACGCTATTGGCAGCGGTGCTGACTGGGAGCAGGGCACAGATTATTCTAATCCTCAACAGCAGGAAAGGATGATGGAAAGTGTGCGGAGTATGGTTATGAGGTATAAAGACGAGCCTTATATTCTTATGTGGCTTTTAGGCAATGAGAACGTTTACGGTTTAGCCTGCAATGCCGATAAGGACCCGGACAGTTTTTTTAAATTTGCCGACAAGGTTGCTAAAATGATTAAAAAAATTGACCCTTCCAGGCCGGTGGCGATTGCTTCAGGAGATACCCTGTTCTTAGACAAATTCGGCAAATATTGTCCGGATATAGATGTTTTTGGGGCTAATGTTTATAGAGGCAAATATGGATTTGGTTTGTTCTGGCAGAATGTTAAAGATGTAACAGGTAAGGCTGCTATGATTACTGAATATGGCGCTCCGGCTTATGCGCAAGGTTATACATTAAAAGAAGCAGAGGATTTTCAGGCTGAATATCACAGAAACGCGTGGCTGGATATAGAGAATAATTCCTGCGGCAGGGGGGCGGGAAATGCTTTAGGCGGTATTGCTTTTGAGTGGCTTGATGAATGGTGGAAGGCTTATGAGCCGGGTTATCACGACAAAAAAGGCTTATTTACCGGGCCGTTTTTAGACGGTTTTATGCACGAAGAGTGGCTGGGTTTGTGTTCCCAGGGAGACGGGAAACATTCGCCTTTTTTAAGACAGTTAAGAAAAAGCTATTTTGTATATAAGTCTCTTTGGAATAAGAACAGATTGAAGGGAAATAAGAAGTAGGTTAGAAGGGGGTGATATACTTTAATAAATTTGGAGGGGAATAACTGTTTCAAAAGGAGGTAGGGATATGAGAAAAATTATATGTTCAATGTTAACGCTGGCAATTATAGGTTTAGCGAACTTTGGGTATTCACAAGAAGCGGGGTCAGAGGCAAAAAAATTCGATATCTACACAGACAAATCTTCGCCTAATAACCATTATGCACCATCCGGCTGGATGGGCGATACCGGAGATTTAGGCCTGGACGACCAAAATATGGAAAACCCATTTTCCGGGGCTACGTGTATAAAGATAGTTTACTCTGCCAAAAAAAGCCAGAATCAGGGATGGGCAGGAATTTACTGGCAGTCTCCGCCTAACAATTGGGGAAATCGTAAGGGAGGTTTTGACTTGACTGGCTTTAATAAATTGGTATTCAAAGCAAGAGGCGCAAAAGGCGGCGAAGTTATTACCAGGGTTAAAGTCGGCGGGATAGGAATTGGCAGGGATGTTCCCTATCCGGATTCTGGAGAAAAAGAAACCGGTCCGATACAGCTTACTAATGAGTGGAAAGAATACAGTGTTAATTTGGTTGGCGTTGATTTATCTTATATCAGCGGAGGGTTTGGGCTTATTTTTAATGCTGACCAAAATCCTCAGGGTGCTACAGTTTATATTGACGATATATATTTTACTTTTGACCCAGATCTTCAGCCAGAGAGCAAGACCGCAAATTTCCCTTTTTATGTTTATTCTGACGCAGGTTCTTTAGATAATCATTTCATCCCTTCCGGCTGGATGCCGGCAACTGCTGTTAAGGATGTGCGGATGAACATTTACTCTAAGGACAATCCTTATTCCGGGAAAACCTGTATCCGCGTAGAATATAAGAATAATTCCGGAACCCGCTGGGCAGGCATTTATTGGCAAAACCCTGCTAACAATTGGGGAGAAAGAGACGGCGGTTTCGACCTTACCGGAGCCACTAAACTTACTTTTTGGGCAAGAGGCGAAAAAGGCGGGGAACGCATTGAAGAATTTAAAGTAGGCGGAATAATGGGTAAGTATTCAGACTCGGATACTGCCAGTATCGGCCCGGTGGTCCTTACAAAAGAATGGAAGAAATATACTATTGATTTAAGAGGGAAAGATTTAGGCTACATTATTGGAGGTTTTGCCTGGTCAACTAACATTGATGTTAATCCTGGAGGCGCTGTTTTTTACTTAGACGAGATTAGATACGAGAAATAATTCTGCAGGTTTATCGGTTGGACGTTCGGCTTCCGACGTTGGACCTTCAAGCAATAGCGGCACAGGGTCCGGCTCAACGCAAGGCAACGTCGGGATTGGGTCTTTCTTACCGGCACGCGTAGCGCTTTTTAGTGGTAGCCAGTGCTTTTTTAAGCGGTAGTCTTTGACGTCGGACATTGGCCGTTGAATTTTGGACTATTTTATTTATGGCAAAGAAATTTTTTTGCGCATTTTTTGCAGGTATTTTTTGCATTTGTGCCTTAACTTATTCCGCAGAAGTTCGGATTATAAAGATTTCTCAGGGCGGGTATCAATTGCTGGTAAACAACAAGCCTTTTTTAGTAAAAGGAGTAGTATATAATCCTATTCCCCCGGGCAAAAATTACGGGTATGATTTTTGGGCGGATTTGGATTCTATTGAAAAAGACGGCCAACTACTTAAGGACGCAGGTTTTAATACGGTTAGGTTTTATGCGCCGGGGAACTCCTTAGAAGAAACCCGCAGGGTAGTCCATATTCTTTACGAAAAATACGGCATTTACACAATTATGGGTAATTGGCTGGGTTTTTGGGATTATCCCTGTCCGTTTTATGGGGACAAAAAATTTCGGGCAAAGGTAAAATCTGAAGTTTTAGATATGGTTAAAGCATTAAAAGATGAGCCTGGTATTCTTATGTGGGTTCTGGGCAACGAAAACAATTATTCTTTTTCCGGCAAAATAAATTCCTGGACCTGTCCGGAAGTAGAGAAGATTAAGGACCCGGTAAAGAAATTAGACAAAAAAGCAGAAATTTATTATTCTTTAATAGAAGAGATAACCCGGGAAATTAAAAAAATAGACCCTAATCATCCTGTGGCTATGGGGAATGGAGAGAAAACTGCTTTAGATACAGCCTCTAAATATGCACCCAGTATAGATGCGTTAGCCTTGATTTTTTACCGGGGGAAAAGTTTTGGAAATATTTTTAATTCCATAAAACTGGTTTTTGACAAACCTATTCTTATGGCGGAAATGGGCTGTGATTCCTATAATGCCTTTCGCAATGCAGAGGACCAGGATATTCAGGCTGAGTTTATACTTTCTCAATGGGAAGAAATTTATAAGAATTCGGTTATTTCCGGAAACCTTCATGGCCGGTGTTTAGGCGGAGTCATTTTTGAATGGGTGGACGAATGGTGGAAACATAATCCTTCTGACCCTGCGCGTTGGAATTACCATGATGTTTTAGGCGGCTGGTCAAACGGCTCTTATTATTTTGATATTAAGGCTCCCAGAAATATGAATATGAACGAGGAATGGTTTGGAATAGTTTCCTGGAAGAAGGGCCCCAATGGGTTTCAAAGAGTGCCTAAGAAAGTGTATTATGTACTTAAAGATTTTTTTGCCAACCCTTCAGAATATGTCAGTCAGAAATAAGCCTGCAGCAGTTTGGTATGTTTTTTTATTTTCTGCTTTAGCGGCGGGGTTAGTTTATTCACAAACGTCTTTGGCGGTTGCGAAGGATAATATTTTAAAACAATACCGGGAATTTGAACAAAAAGGCGATTTTGACGGTTTTCTGAAAACCTTGAATAAAATTCCGGATTTGCCTCTTTTTAAGAAAAATTATTTTTCGGCTTTATCTTTATACGGTAAATTGAACTTATGGCAGGAACGAAAGAATTGGCCGAAATTTTTTGGGCATAGGTCAGAGTATAAACGTAAAATAGAGAAACTGTTGTCCGGCAGCGGTTTATGGCCTCTGCCTTATTCGTTGAAGGCTAAGTTTTTACAATGGGAACTGTTGTATTTATTGAAGGATAAAGACAAAGATTCTGCGCGTAAGGATTTTCTGAAAGCGGTCAAAGGCATTAAAACTGCGGATTTGCAAACTGCTAAAATTCTAAAAGATATGATAGCCGCCTTATCTAAGATTGAAGACCGTTCTGCCAGACTGGTATTATCCAAAAAATACGTTGACTTGCTTTCAAAAACAAATGATTTTGATTTTATTGTCAGGCAGGCCGGGAATTTTGCCCAGAATGGAGATTTTGACAGCGCTTATGTTTTATATAAACGGGCCTTAAGCCTGGCCTTAAACCTTCAACAAAAGCAGGCTGTGTTAGACAAGGCTGTATCTTCTTTTGGCTGTTTTGGCTTTGGCGGTTATTGCGAACCTTACTATGCTGACGAGTTCCTTAAACTTTATTCTGATATAGGAGTAATACCTATTAGCCGCGATGTCCTTTACTTGCGCGGGTATAACTGGGAGCAGGGGTATGAATATAAAAAGGCTGCGGGTTTTTATGAAGAATTTCTGAGCAAATATCCGCAAAGCAAATTGAAAGACGAAGTTGTTTTCCGGCTGGGATACATATATATGTATCACCTTTTGGATTTTGACAAAGCCAGGGAGTATTTTAGCAGACTTGAGAAGTCTCGATATCCTCAATTAAGGATGTCCGCATCCAGCCAGATTTCTTATGTTTCTTACAGGGATTTTTCCAATCTTGGCTATAACCAGAAAACTTATCTGGAAAATTTGTTTGCCAAAAATAATACTCTTTTGGGCAAATTAAATATAAAAGCCCAAACCCGTAATTTTGCCGGCCGGCCGGTGGTGATGAAAGTGTCTCTTGCCGGGTTAGGCACAGGCTGCCTTATGCCTGATGTTTTATACTTATGGAGCGGGGATTTAGGCGATATTAACATCAGCACTAACTCTCCGCAGATAAAAAGTTCATTTAGCAGCCCGGGGTTAAAGATAGTCCAGGTACTGGGATTGATTGCGTCAAAACCAGAAGGTATGGATTCGCTTTTAATCAATATCCATAAAGCAGTAGTTACTGCTGCGGGCAAAGAGTTTCCTGCTCAGGCTGAAGTTTTATTTGATATTGATATCTATCCGCCTTTGCCGGAATCTATGCTTAGTTTTTCCTGGCAGATAGAAGGCCCGGAAAAAATTAACTACAGAGGCAAAACTTTTGTTTATTATTTTGACCAGCCGGGAAAATATTCAGGCAGGCTTAGCGTGAATTTCCTGCAGAAGAAGATTTTAGAGAAGACATTTTCTTTCCGTATAGTTTCAAAATAAGCAAAGATAGAATGTAAATCACCCGGGGTTTTTTCGTTGAAATTTTTGTATAATTTGGTAGAATTAGAACAAATGAATTGAACAAATATGACAGAGGACTGTTTTAAAATGACAAGGTGGTTTTTTTTTATAGGTGTTTTTTTATTTATTCCATTATCTTATGTTTTTGCCACTTCTTCTTCGAGGTATCTTGTGGAAATAGGCAAAGGCTATTACTTCCAGGGGGATTTTTCCCATGCTCTGCACGAATTTAATAAAGCGTTATTAGCAGACCCCAATGATTGGGTGGCTCAGGAATACGCGGCTATAACTAAGAAAAAATTAGGCCGGGTAACCGGCCCTGCAGGGAATTCCCGGGAAGTGGACAAAATGATGGCTCAATTAAAGAGCCGTTATGAAAGTATCCGGAAGAATAAACCAGAGCAGAGGGAAAAAACAAAACCGGAGCCGGCTTTGGGTGTAGCAGCCGGCAAACAGGGCCTTCAGTATTTTTCTCAGGAAAATTCGGCAGCCGGGCCGCAAAATATTCAAGAGCAGCCGGCTGCCCCTTCAGAAAATAATACTGCTCAGGCCAAAGTTTTGGGCGGGCAGGAGCCGGCGTCTTCTAATAATCTGCAGTCAGGTATTTCTATTACCGGTGATTATCAGGTCAGCATTGGCGCTGATTTTGACAATAATGATATTTTATGGAATAAGGCTAATTTCGACCAGAACGAGAAGAACTGGCGGACTCTTCAGGATAGTGCCAACAATAATTTTGAGAATACTTATGACCCCGGGATATTCAGCAGGATGCAGGTTAACGTGGATAAAAAGTCAGACCAGGGATTTGGGTTTCACGGCAATATTGATATAAGCCCCTGGAGCTGGGCCGGGAAATCCAGCAAGTTTACTCTTACCGGAGCGGGCGGGGATACAGCGGAAGTTGAACTTAAATCCTGGTTTCCTTCAGGTTATCTTGTTCCGCAGACTGTTTATACTCAGAAAAACGGTGATTCTTTTAATATACCGGAGCTTAAGGTGTATAACGGCAGAGTTTTGCCTTCTTCTATTAATTCCAGTTGGGATACTTTTTCTTTGCCGGAGACAGAACTGCATAATGTGTTTTGGCCTTTACGAGAGTTATGGTTTGATTATAACAGCGACAACCTGAACTTCAGGTTTTTCCCCGCAGGCTTAGAGGACCAGGCTTATACATCCGATGATCTGTTAGGTCTTTCTAACCACAAAATTTATTGGGAAGAAAGTCCTTGGCTGGATTCCTGGGCAGCCGGTCATTTTAATACAAACGCGGGTGATTTTTTTAAAGGCTATTGGGATGATTCCTTAAGTTTTGTAACCCGCGACAGCAATGGAATTCGGCTTACGAATTTAAGAGGTTTTTCTTTGAATTTGAATTATGATTATACAGATGTGGATTTAACCATAGCATCTCCCAAAACTCTTTGGCAGGATTACGAAGATGTAGATACAATTGATTCTGTATTTAGAATCAAACACTTGCTTTTTGATAATTTGAGAATAGGCGGGATATACACAGCAAAATTAGGGTATAAAGATTTTAGAAGAGATGCTACAAATCAGGTAATAGGTTTTGATTTGGCTTATGAGCCGCTTAGCGGAACCCAGGTTTTGTTGGAGGCTTCTACTTCTAAAAGCGTCCAAGATAAAACCAGCAGTTACCAGACAGACAAACGGGGGAACTCTTTTGCAATATCTGTTATTAGTTCTTCTCAGGAAGAAATTTTAGGCAAGAATTATCATAATATTAATCCTGACCCTAAGGCAAAAGAACCTTTCTACAAAGGCCGTCTGTCTTTTACCCATATGGATAGAGGGTTTGAAGCAGGGCTTTCTAATTACCGCGAGACGCGCGATGACAGTTATTGGGCCAGGCATCTGCATTTCCGCCGGCCGTTTGATTATTACTGGACAGGCTTACATGGCAGGGGGCTTAGTTGGTATGATATAAAGCCTTATGCCATTGGCGACGGCATTGATTACGGAAGGGATGTTATAGATTTGCGTTATGAGTTTAACAATTTTTTAGAAGGGAACTTAGACAGTATTTTTGATTTTCGCTATGTCCGTTCAACAACCGGCAAATTTATTGAGTCTGTAACCCATTTAGAGTCGGAATACAGAATAACTCCTAAACTCACTGCCAAAGTTTTAGGCATATATCAGAAGATGCCTAAAACCAAGGCTGGCTATGACCCGTTTGCTATTAATGCTGATACAGGAGATTATCTGCCAAATGCGGCTATAGAAGGGGGGAAAGACCCTTCATTAAAAACAGCCTCGTTAGGGGCAGAATACCAGTTTTTTAAATGGTTAAGTGCTAATTTAATCTGGGAACGGACGAATGATGTTACTTTGGCTTATGATAATTTCCCGCGGGGAATTCTCGCAAGTACCTGGTGGACTAATTATATTGAAGAAGGTGTTCTTTACAGAAAGATGATAACAGGTCTATATTACGGCCAGTATTTTCCGCTTCCGCCTTATCCTTATTTTGATATATTCCGGGCAGGGGTAAGAATAAAGCCCCGTGATGATTTAGATATATACCTTGATTGGACAAGGAATGAATATGAGTGGGCCCAGGCAATAGACGACAACGTCAATCATATAGGGCTGGAGGTTAGTTATATGCCTATGGATAAACTTGGGCTTTATTTTCGTTATACTTATTCTATTATGAACGATTATTCAGAGCTGAACAGCAGTGGGGTTGTAGAAAAAAATTCCCACCATAATTTCTTTGGCGAGTTAAGGTATAGAATTGATAAAGACAGCGAGTTAGTTGCCCAATACGGCGTGGGCGGTGTAACACCTGTAGGTATTGCCACTTACAGCCCTTTTGGCGGGTCCTTGGCTACTTTGGATACCCAGCATATTTTACGGATGTATTACCGCAGGAGATTTTGAAGTTTATGGCTGAAAGAGAAAAAGAATTTTTTCCGGAAGAAGAAATAAGCGATAGAAACCGCCGGATTCTTTCCATATTGGATGTTATCCGGAAGAAAGGCCCTTTGAGCAGAATGGATATATCCAAAAACATAGGGGTTAACCCGGTGACAATTTCTAACTATATAGACCATTTAATGTCCCAGGACCTTATTTACGAAAAAGAATTCAGCGCTTCTACCGGCGGAAGAAGACCGATGCTTTTAGACATAAATTCTCAAGCAGGCTATGCTATAGGTGTAGGAATAAACCTCTCAAATGCCGTGGGGGTTTTAGTGGATTTAGAGGGCAATGTTGTTTTCCGTTATAAAAAAGAAGGCGGGGTTTCTTCGGTAAATGAAATATTGGAAACAGTTATCGCTATAATAACCAGTTTGATTGAAAACAACCCCCGAAGGAAAAATAAAATAAAAGGCATAGGTATTGGCATCGGCGGCATAGTTGATAAAAAGAAAGGCATTATCCGCTGGCCCCAAAAGGTGGAAGGCAGATATAATTATTCTTATATATCTATGCCTTTGAAAAAATTCTTAGAAGACAAGTTTTCCCTGCCGGTGTTTATAGACAATGATTCTACGCTTGCCTGTTTTGCTGAATACTGGGTATCTTTAGACACCAGTATTAAAAATGTTATTTATATGTTTTCCGGAGTAGGCGTGGGTTTTATTCTAAACGGCGATATATATACCGGGGTTAACGGCTGCGCCGGGGAAATATTTGTCAATGTTGACGGAGTAAAAGACAATTACCTTTTGGGCAATGTATCTTTTTTGAAAAATTGGGATAAAGATTTTTCTTTGGTAGAAAAGGTCCGTTCTGTTTTCCCGGAAGGGCGCGTCAATACTCTGGATGATGTGTTTGTTCTGGCACGGATTAATCTTCAGGTTAAAACTCTGGTAAATAAAGCCGTGGAGGCATTCTCAGTTAAAGTAGCGTTTCTGGTAAATTTGCTTAATCCAGAGGTGGTTGTAATCGGCGGAGGCCTTGAGAAAGCCGGTTTTGAACTTATTGAGAAGATAAATTACTTTGTGCGCAAATATGCTTTTGACGAGATGACTAAAGATTTACGGATTGTTCCGTCGTCTTTAGGCGATGAAGCAGTTGCCCGGGGCGCAGGAAGTTTGGTTCTAAAAAATATGTTTACATATATTTAAATTTTGTTATAATTTAGAGCGGTGGTAGAATTGAACATATGAAGGGGGATAGTGAATAGGTGAATAATGGATAAAGGAAAATTCCTTCTTATTATATTAGGAATCCTTTTTGTAGTTAGTGCTGTTTTCGCTTTTTTGTTTTACTCCCGGGCGCAGGAATTGTTAGATGAAAATGCTAAATTGCAAAAAGCAAAACAATCTTTAGAACAAGAAAATTCTGTTTTAGGCAGAAATTTACAGCGGAAGAAAAGGGAAAATGTTTCTTTGAAAAATAAAATTGATGAAATAAACAAAGTATTAACTCAAACACAAACTGAGCGGGATAAGTATTACACCCAGTATAATAAACTTTCAGACGAGCGCGAAAACCTTTTATCAGAAATAAAGAAATTAAAAGAAGAAATATCTAAAGGCCAGGCATCTAAAGATCAAAATATGCCTTCGTTCTCATCCTCCGCTGCATCCTCTCCTTCTGCTTATTCTGATAAATATTGGAAGGATGTATTGGTAGAAAAAGCAGAATTGGAAAGCCGGCTTGACGATACTTTGAATAAATTTAGGGATGTTGCGGCTAAACTGAATAAAGTCCAGCAGGAAAATAAAGATATTCAAGACAAATGGAGTCGTGCGCAGGCCGATATTTCGGAATTAAAAAATAAACTTGTGTTTAACCAGAGGACGATAGATTCCCTCTCTGAAGATTTATTGAAAGAAAGGATTGCCCGCAGGCAGGCAGAGGACCGTTTGCGCGAATTAAAGAGGGAGAATATATCCCTGAGAAGCGATTATAATAGAACTCTTAGTATGAAACAGCAGATGGAAGATAAATTAAAACAAACCTATGAAGATAAAATGTTATTGGAGAAGAAAGTTAAAGATATTGAAGATGTTTTGCAGGAACAATCTCAGGGAATGGAGGATATTTATAAACAAATATCTTCCACTGTGAAGAAAACTTCTAAAGGCGAAATTTCCCAAAAAGCCAAGGCAGTAGAACTGCCTCCGATTGTAGTAAAACCCGATACCAAGCCGTATATTTCCAGAACTTCTACGTCGTTGCAGGGCAAGGTTATGATAGTTAATAATGCAGGGATGTTAGTGGGTATTGATTTGGGAACAGCGAATGGTTTGAAGTCCGGGGACAAACTGGTTGTATTGAGGAATAATAAGAAGATAGCCGATTTGTCGGTTGTAAAAACTCAAGAGCATGTTTCGGTCTGCGATATAGAAGATGTTATCCCGGGAGAGAGTATAAAAGAAGGCGATATAGTTTCCCTGTTATCATCTTTGCGCTACAGTGACAATTAAAGACGTTGCTAAGAAATCCGGAGTTTCTGTTGCTACTGTTTCGCGGGTCTTAAACAATCCTCAAAAAGTCTCCTTTGAGAAAAGGAAAAAGGTTCAAAAAGCAATTCAGGATTTAGGTTTTAAGCCTGATTTTTCTGCCCGAAAACTTGCCGGGGGACGCACTAATACCATTGGCCTTATTATCCCGGGCTATGAAGGGATTTTTACTTCCTTTTATGCTTTGGAAATTATTAAATATTTAGGTATAGAAATAGAGTTCTTAAAAAAAGATCTTTATATTCATATCTTCCGGGGAAGGGATATTTTTGATATAGGCAAGGTAGATGCTGTTATTTTTGCCGATATGACAGGCAATCAGGAACAGGTTAAACGTATCGTAAACTCAGGGTTGTTTTGCGTAGTTCTGAATAATCCTGCTAAGGATATTAAGGTAAATTCGGTTTCCATTGACAATAAGAAAGCAGCCAGGGAAGTAGTAAATTACCTTTATGGTTTAGGCCATCGCAGGATTGGCCATATTGCCGGAGATTTGCGCGCCTGCTGTGCTCAGGACAGATTGAAGGGGTTTAAGGATGCACTGAAAGGATTAGGGCTTAGTCTGCCTTCAGGTTTTGTCCAGATAGGCAATTTCTCCCGGGTTTTGGCGCGTAAATGCGCAGAGAAAATGTTGAACCTTAAAAATCCCCCCACTGCTATTTTCTGCGCTTCTGACGATATGGCTGACGAAGTGTTGAGGCTGGCAATAGAGAAAGGAATTAATGTCCCTAAGGATTTGTCTCTGGTAGGATTTGACGACAATCCGGAATATTTATATGCTCCTGTCAGCATCACTACAGTTTACCAGCCTTTAAAAAATATGGTTTTGGAAGCAGTTAAAATCTTAAAAAATTATTTTGCCGATAGACCCCGTAAGGTTGTTAAGAAAATCCTTCCTGCAGAAATAATCGTAAAAGACTCAACGTATTATAGCCCGGTTTAACCCCTGCTCTTGATGTTTAGGCTGGTGAATACCTGCCGGTAACTCTATATTTAGGTTTGATAGGCAGTGCTAATACAAGATATTGTATAAAACTCTTGACAAGATTTATCCCCGGCGTATTATAATATAGCGGGCTTGTGTGCTTTAGCGTTTTGTAAGATGTGAAGTGCTTTTGACCGGGAATAAAAAAGCAGCAGTAATTTTTCGGGGTATTTTTATATAAAAGAAAGGGGTGTTTTATGAAACCTAAGTTTTCTGCCAATGCTTTGACTGTTTTAGAGAAAAGATATTTAAAAAAGGACAAAAACGGGAAAGTTGCAGAAACCCCTTCGGAATTATTATTAAGAGTATCTAATGCTGTTGCGTCAGCAGAATTTTCTTACGGTGCCGGCAAAGAAGAAGTAGAGGATTTATCTTTGTCTTTTTATAACCTTATGGCTAACTTAGAATTTATGCCTAACTCGCCTACTCTGATGAATGCGGGCAGGGAATTAGGCCAGTTATCGGCCTGTTTTGTTTTACCAATTAAAGACAGCATGGAGTCTATCTTTGAGACTCTGAAAGCCGCGGCATTAATTCATAAAAGCGGAGGCGGGACAGGGTTTAGTTTTTCAAATCTACGGGCTAAAAACAGTATGGTGAAAAGCACCGGCGGTGTGGCTTCAGGCCCGGTTTCTTTTATGAAAGTTTTTGACTCTGCTACCCAGGCAGTCAAGCAGGGAGGCACGCGCCGCGGGGCTAATATGGGTATTCTGAGAGTTGACCATCCGGATATTTTGGAATTTATCAAATGTAAAGAAGAAGAAGGGCAAATCAGCAATTTTAACATCTCAGTCGCAGTTACCGACGAATTTATGGAGAAATTGAGGAAAGAAGAAGATTATGATTTAATAGACCCGCATACTAATACTAAAGTCAGGAGTTTAAATACGAAGGAAGTTTTTGACTTAATAATTGCCCATGCTCATAAGAACGGCGAGCCGGGGGTTATTTTTATAGACAGGATGAATCAATTTAATCCCACCCCGCGTTTGGGAAGATTTGAAAGCACCAATCCCTGCGGCGAACAAGTTCTTCTTCCTTATGAGTCCTGCAATTTGGGTTCTATCAATCTTTCTAAGATGCTTGTTAAAGAAAAAGGGGGGTATAAAATAGATTGGGACAAGTTGAGCCGCACAGTGCATCTGAGCGTGCAGTTTTTAGACAACGTTATTGACATTAACAAGTTTCCTTTGCAGGAAATTGCCGATAATACCCGCAGGACACGAAAGATAGGCTTAGGTATTATGGGATGGGCAACTATGCTGGGATATTTAGGTATTCCTTATGCTTCTTTAGATGCGTTAGAAACGGCAGAAAGAGTTATGCGGTTTATACGGCAAGAGGCTGTAAAGCAGTCTTCTGCTTTAGCGGAGAAAAAGGGTGTTTTCCCGGCTTTTAATTTAAGTGTCTGGCATACCAATGGTGTCCCTGTGAGAAATTCCACTCTTACTACAATTGCGCCTACAGGGACTATTAGTATAATAGCCGGGCCTTGTTCTTCGGGAATTGAGCCTATTTTCGCCTTGGTTTATTACCGTAAGGTTTTAGATGGGGAAAAACTTATGGAGATTGACCCTTCTTTTGAAGAAGTAGCTAAGCAGATGGGTTTTTATTCCCAGGATTTGCTGGATAAGATTGCTGGGAATAATGGAACTTTGAAAGGTATCAGGGAGGTGCCGGAAGATATAAAGCGGATTTTTGCCACTTCTCTGGAGATTGACCCGGCCTGGCATATAAAAATGCAGGCGGCGTTTCAGAAATATACTGACAACGCTGTGTCCAAAACGATAAATCTTCCCAATTCCGCTTCTTTGGAAGATGTCAGGCAGTCTTACTTATTGGCTTATAAATTAGGCTGTAAAGGAATTACAGTTTACCGGGATAAATCCCGGCAGGAGCAGGTTCTTAATACTGGTTCAAATCCGGGAAAAAAACAGACAGATAAGCATCAAAGCAGGGAAATAGTCCCGCGGCCCAGGCCGGAAGTTATTATAGGTACCACTACTAAGGTTTCTACCGGATGCGGCAATTTGTATGTTACTATTAATCAGGATGAAAATGGCAGGTTTTTTGAAGTTTTTACCCAAATGGGCAAAGCCGGCGGATGTGCAGCATCTCAGTTAGAGGCAATAGGCAGGCTTGTTTCTCTGGCTTTAAGAAGCGGCATTGAGCCTAAGTCTATTGCTGAGCAGTTAAAAGGCATCCGCTGTCCTTCGCCTTCCTGGGGGAGCAATGGAAAAAGGATTTTCTCCTGCGCTGATGCTATTGCCTGGGTTTTAGAAAAACGCGGCCTTGACCAGCAAAATATAATGGGTTCGAAAAAAAAACAGGATCAAAAGGAAGTAGCAGGTAAAGATACAGAAGAATCAATGGAAAAAATCTTTTCCGGGCGTAAAAGCTCAGTTAATGTTATTGGAGTCTGTCCTGAATGCGGTTCAGCCTTAAGGCATGAGGAAGGATGTGTTATCTGCTCTTCCTGCGGTTATTCCCGTTGTTGATTTTTTAGAGTTTCCCCTGTTGCCAAACTCCTGAATAGAGGTATAATCATTTTCTATGGAAGCCATAAATTACTTATTGTCTGCCGCCGGCAGAGATAAAAAAGATGTTGCATCGGATAACCCTTTTATAAATATAGGGTTTGACGAAAATAATGCGCGGTTAGGCTGGGTAAATCCTCCGGATTTTTCCCTTATTTCTGAGGAAGTCCGCAGAATCCTGCCTTTGCTTGAGGGAAAGAAATTTTTTGTATTTGTGGGTATGGGCGGTTCTATTAACGGGATAAAATCCATTGCTTCTTTTTCTCCGGAAAAGGCGGTTTATACCCTTGATAGTTTAGACCCGTCCGCGCTTTCAGAAGTATTAAACAGCATAGAGCCGGATAAAACTTTAGTTGTGGCTGTCAGCAAATCTTCTACAACTAAAGAAACTCAGCTTATAGCCAAATCTTTAAAACAGGTAATAAGCGAAGAAAATTTTGTCTGGCTTATAGACTTAGAAAATAAAGAAAGACTTTTGTCTTTTGGCTGGAAAGATGCAAATATTTTTCCTATTCAGCCTGACGGCCGTGGGGATATTGGCGGCAGGTTTTCCAGCCCTCATACCTTAATCTTTCTTTTGCCTTTATTCATAATTGTAGGAAGAGACACAGGAAGGTTAAAAAATATCTGGGATGAGTATTTATCCCTGCAGGAATTTTTGCTGAAAGGCGCTTATGATTTGGCGGATAAATACAGAGAAGCAGATAAGGCTTATTTTAACCCTCAGGTAAAAGAAGATTTCAAAAATAACCTGCGAGGCTGGCTGGTTCAACTTCTTAATGAAAGTTTAGGCTCTAAAAAACAAGGCTTAGCAGTAAAAACTCTTGTATCCGGGTTAAACGGCGATGAGAAAGGTTTTTTCTCTTTAAGACTAGATAAGGAAATAGAAAACCCTTTAGTTTATATTATGGCTAATATGTATTTTTTTCAGTGCTTTACTGCTTTTTATGCTTATTTCAACAATATTGTGTTTGTAAACCAGCCTTATGTGGAAGTTTATAAAAAAGCCATGCGCAGCCAGCAGGCTTATTCAGAGAATAAACCGCCTGTTTTTTTGCAGGATATCCCCGGAATAATAAAAGAAAATCCGGGTTTTTCTTCTAAGAAATTTATAGAAATAATTTTATATTTTTCTCCCGGGCAGGGCTTTGTTGAAAAAATATCTTCTCTAATGACAGAAGAATTTTCTGACAAGAAGGTTTTTGTTTTTATCGGAAGCGACTGGAACCACCACTCTTACCAGGCGGCGTTTAAATCTGAAGATACTTTGTATGTTATTGTCTGCCTTGAGCAGTATAAAAACTGTCCGTATATAAGCCGGGATATTATTCAAGACAATATTAATACTCTTAAAACTATAAGTTTTGCTACTTTTTCCACTTTAAAAAGCAAGGCCGTTTTTTTTACCTTAAAAACACTTCTATAATATTC
>WFRI01000065.1 GCA_015486615.1 Candidatus Omnitrophota bacterium
ACATTAGAGAATAGTTTCAAACTAAAGGGAGAGTTTAAATTCTTTTCCCAAAATAAAACCTTGAATTCTTTCCTTAAACAGGCAAAAACTAAAAATCCTCTCTTTTTAAAAGAAGCGGAAGAATTGATGCTTAGAGATATAAATATTAAGTTAGAAAAGGCCGGGCGTTTTCCCGATTTGTCAATCGGCGGTTTTTTCAGCCGCGAAATTGACAAAAAAACAATTGGTTTAGGAATATCTTTCCCTCTGCCTTTGTGGAATAACAATTCAGCCCAAATATCAAGAGCAGTTTCTTTGAGAAAAAAAGCAAAATTGGAAAAGAAGGCTTATGAAAACGAGCTAATAGAATCTTTAAAGAGATTGTATAGAGAGAATAAAATACTTATAAGAGAGAAAAAACTATATCAGCAGCTGCTTAAACAGACAGAAAAAACCTTCTATTTGTCAGAACTGCTCTATAAGCAGGCAAAAATCGGCTTATTTAGCTTTCTTGATTCAAATAAAGAATACTTAAATACCAAAGATAAATATTATCAAATTTTGTATAAACTGGCAGTAACTTCAGCGAAGTTAGAAGAAATAAGCGGTGTTGAATTGAAATGATGAGAAATTGCCTTATTCTTATTTTTTTTATCTTTATTTCCAGTCCTGCCCATGCGCAGGATATCAAAACAGCAAAGGTTGTTTATCACAACTTTCAGCAAACCCTGTCCGGCTGGGGGTATATTACGCCTTTGGGGGAAGGCAAGGCGGGATTGAAAATAAAAATTTACAGACGGGCCGCTGGCCTGTCTTCTAATATGCCGGCAAGGATTATTCTGGGGAATAAAGAAATCCCTGCCTATGTCGGCTCTGTTTATTGTAAAGAGAATATAACTTACTGCGATATTCTCCCTGTTAAAAAAAATCCCCTGCCGGTTTTTCAATTTGCTAAAGGAGTTGTCGTCTTAAAAGTTTATAAAAGCCTGGCAGTGCCTAATAGTGCGATTGTAGATAAGGAAGGGAAAAAATTTGTGATTATAAAGGAAGATGCCGGATTTGCCCAGTTAGAAAAAGCTCATCCCTTTAGAAAATCTGTTTCTAACGGGGCAGAAGGGCATAGTTCTCTAACGGGGTTTACTAAAAAGCATATCAAAACCGGGCTAAATGACAATAATTTTACAGAAGTAATTTCCGGATTAAAATTGGGAGAGGAAATTGTAACAAAAGGGTCTTATGAAATTTTTCATCAGGACATAAAGAAGGAATATAAAGTTGGAGATTAAAAGCCAAAAACCCAGCATAGCAGAGTCTCTTATCAAACGCCCCTTGCCGGTAATCCTGTCTCTCTTGCTTCTTTCCCTTTCCGGATTTTTTGTTTACCATCGTTTAAATGTTGACATTCTCCCTAACTTAAATTATCCGCTTGTTAATATTATTACCCATTATCCGGGGGCCTCTCCTTCCGATATAGAAATTCTGGTTACCCGCCCTATTGAAAGCGCTGTGCGGAGTCTAAAAAATGTCAGAAGAATTTCATCTATTTCAGCCCAAGGGTTTTCTAAAGTAACAGTAGAATTTACCTGGGGGTTGAATGTCTCTCAGGCACAGCAGGAGATTATTTCTTCTTTGGCGAAAGTTAAAACCAGCCTTCCTAAGGGCGCAGAGCCGGTAATTGAAAATATCGGTTCCAGCCTTCAGGAAATTATGGGTTATGTTGTTGAAAGCAGGAAAGTTAACCGCAGAAAATTAAGAAATTTAGCGCAGTATAATATTGCCCCTTTGCTGAGGGCAGTAGAAGGGGTAAGTGAAATTGATGTCTATGGGGGAGAAAAAGAAGCATACATCGTAGATGCCAGCCCTTATTCTCTAGGCAGTTACAATATCGGGCTTTCTGAAATTGCCAATAAGATAAAAAGCTCTAATCTTCAGGTTCACGTTGGTTTCTTAGATAAATACCATCAGGATTTCCCCCTAAGAGGAATTTGCAAAATAAACGGCACAGATGACTTAAAAAATGTGCTTATCAGGTATAACCCTCCCCACCCTCCTTTAATTTTGGCTAAATTAGCAAGAATTTTCAAAGGTTCTCTCCCCCAAAGGTATGCCGTTTATACTGACAATGTGCCGGGCGTTGTCTTTTCTGTTTATAAACAGCCCAATGCCAGCACTATCCAAGTTGCCAAAGAGATTAAAAGGCAGTTGGCTAAGATAAGAAAAAACCTGCCGGGCACAATAGAAATAAAACCGTATTATGACCAATCAGAATTGATTGAGCACCAAGCTCACAATCTAACTTTCAGTATTATTTTAGGAGCATTTTTAGTAGTCGGCGTTTTAATGGTTCTTTTAAATGACTTCCTCGGAGGATTAATTATCGCTTTTACCATTCCTTTGATTGTTTCGGCTTCCCTTCTTTTTCTATACTTATTTGGTTTTTCATTAAACGTGATAACTCTGGGAGGTTTTGCCGTAGCCGTTGGTATGCTTGTGGACGGCTCAATAATTGTTTTAGAAAATATTTACCGCCGCCGCCAAATGGGCAAAGATAGAATATCTGCCGCTGTTGAGGGCACAAAAGAAATTATGGGGCCTGATATCTCAGGAGTTTTAACGACAGTAGCAGTATTTTTACCTCTCTTATTGCTTTCGGGCATTGGGGGAAAGCTCTTTTTCCCCTTTGGCTTTACTGTTTCAGTTGTTCTTATCTGTTCTTTAATCTTCTCATTGACTTTTATTCCTGTTCTGATGGGAGCAAGAAAAAAGATTAAAAAGGGAAAGATAAATTCCGGAGACAAATTTTTCAGTTTTTTGCGCGATATAAATAAAAAAATACTGAGGAGGGTTTTAAAACGCCCTAAAACAAGCATTGCTATAACTATCCTTTTTTTAATTATTTTAGTTCTTTCGCTTTCATTTTCTCCGCTTGGATTTATGCCTCAGGTGGACGAAGGGGCAATACTCTGTGAATATATTCTGCCTCCCGGCACATCGTTCAAAGAAAGCAAAAAAATTGGGGCAGAACTTGAGAAAACAATTTCTAAAGTCCCTGATGTTACAACAACTTATTTAAGAGTAGGGTCCGCGGAAGAGAGCTACCAGGTTGAAGGAGTAAATAGAGGAGAAATCCTTGCAAAGCTTGCTGAGGGAGCAAAAAGAAAAAGGACAATTAAAGAAATTATCCGGCAAATGAAAACAAAGATTGAGAAATTTAAGGGGGTGGAGACATTTTTCCATCAGCCTACGATGGAAAAAATTGATGAGAGTTTCTCCGGCCTGCCGGCAGTATTTGCCCTTACCATTTATGGCGATGATTATAATAAATTGTCAAAATATTCATCTAAAATAGAAAAGACTGCAAAGAGATGCCCCTTAATAGAAAATGTAGTTAATAATGCAGTGATAAAGATTCCGGAAACCCAGATTAAGCTCAGAAAAGATAAAATGAATTCTTTAGGATTAAACCCTGAAAATGTGCTGAAAGAGTTAGCCATTGCTATGAAGGGAAAGATAGTGTCCGAGACTGTAAAGGGAGAAAGAAGCATCCCTATATTTTTAACCTCAGGCAAGTTTCCCCCTTCTAAGAAGAACGTCAATGATTTAAAAAACATCCCCCTTAAGATTCCGGGAGGAGGAGTTGTCAACCTTTCAGATATTGCTTATATAAAAGATGCCTATACCATAAACCAGCTTAATCATATAGATATGAAGAGGGAAATTACTCTGAACTTAGAGATTGAAGGCGGCATCGGCAGAGTGGTAAATTGGTTTAAGAAAAATCTTCCCAATCTCCATATGCCTCCGGGGTATTTTATCGAATTCACCGGGCAATATAAATCTTTAGTGAAAGCAGTTAAGGGGCTCATTTTCTCAGCGGTTATTGCAATCATAATTGTCTATTTGATTATGACAATTCAGTTCAATTCTGCCTTGCAGCCCTTAGCAATACTTTTTGAGCTTCCCCTGTCTTTTATCGGAGGATGCTTTGCCCTAATAATTACCCGCCAGCCGATAAACCTGTCCTCTTTAATTGGGTTTTTAACATTGATAGGCATATCTGTGAATAACGGGATAATTTTGATTGATTATGCCAATAGGATGAGAAGGGCCGGAATGGAAAGGCAATCAGCCCTGGAAGAAAGCGCTAATGTAAGAGTGCGCCCAATATTTCTTACAACAATCACTACTGTCTTCGGTTTGCTTCCCGTAGCGCTTAGCTCAGGAGTTCATAAACCTTTAGCAATAGTAGTAATCGGAGGCCTGCTTGTGAGTTCTTTCCTTACGCTCAATATCCTTCCCGCGATTTACTGTGTTTTAGAGGACTGGAGAAAATACTTTCTAAGAAAAACATAGTGGAAAACATAGTTTGTCCTGATACGAAATGCGTCATTCGCAAGAAAAAATGCCTCATAGAAAGCCGGTAAAAACATTAAAGTTTTTTAACCCGCAGTTAATCTTTATTTAAGATTTCTCCTGTATAATCTATAGCAAAGTCACGAAAGTTATATCTGTGTTTTAACCTGCGCAGGTTAATTAGCAAAAAAGAAAGGAGGCAGTGATGAAAAAATTGTTAAGCAGGGTGCCTGAGATTACGATTTTTTTCTGGATTATAAAAATTTTATCAACTACTGTGGGAGAGTCCGCGGCTGATTTTTTATCACAGACGATGAATTTAGGATTAAGCGTTACTTCTTGCATTATGGGAGTGCTGTTGGCAGCTGCGCTTTTAGTCCAGCTTAGGCTAAAACGGTATGTGCCGGCAAGTTATTGGACGGTTGTGGTTTTAATGAGTATCGTTGGCACATTGATAACGGATAAATTGGTTGATGATATGGGTATCAGCTTAGTAACAACTTCGGTAGTCTTCACCATTACAATGCTGGCAGGTTTCGCAATTTGGTATATGAACGAAAAAACACTTTCAATACATACCATAAATACCGATAAAAGGGAAAAATTCTACTGGCTTATTATTTTATTAGCCTTTGCTTTAGGGACTGCCGGCGGCGACTTGATATCGGAGAAACTCGCACTTGGCTATGGCGTTGCATCATTGATATTTGGCGGAACAATAGCCATTATTGCCCTTGGATTTTTTGTTTTCAAAATGAATGAAACTTTGGCGTTTTGGCTTGCTTTTATTTTAACCCGTCCTTTGGGGGCGTCTATCGGCGACTTATTGTCAAAGCCTGCTTCTGAAGGAGGTGTTGGTTTAGGCACAACTGTGACTAGCGGGCTTTTTCTTTCAATTATTCTGATTCTGGTTGTTTACCTGACTATGAGCGGATACGATAAGATTTCACCTGAAGATTCAGCCGGATTATCATCGGAGTAAAAAACAGGCGTTATGAATATTGTTAAGATTTCCGGTTTAGTGAAAAGTTTTAGGCA
>WFRI01000066.1 GCA_015486615.1 Candidatus Omnitrophota bacterium
CAAAGACTACAAATATGACTATAAGAAGATTAAAACTATTGAGATACCTATTTATCTCAATGGCCACGATATACTAAAAACAAGGGCAGAGTTGGTTGGTTATTCTTTAACCATTACTGATGGGATGTTCTCACCTTAATTGGAACGGAAAATCTTTAGAATTTGATAGGAAAAAATCTCAGCTTAGCTTAAAGGAGTTAAAATTGCTATACAATGGAATGAGAAAAGATTATTATGCTATGTTCAAAGAAGAATTTGATAAATTGAAAGATAGCGGGAAGAAAAAGAAAGAATGGTATAAGGAATTTATGAAGGACATTTGACAATATGTCCTGAGCAAAGATTACTTAACAGGCACAGCCTCAATTCACCTATACTTACCGGCCTTAATAATTTAACCAACACTGTAATATATTCTCTGTCTTTGTTTTTTAAATAGAGGAGACTGAGGTAATGATAAACACATCGAAATTTGTTTGACGCTATATCGTAAAGTATATACAATAGTAATTGACAGCAAGCATCGGCAATCTCAGTTAAAGATTTTTCCTGTCTTTTTATAGAATTTTTAAGCTATGATTGATTTAAGCAAATATATACTTCACAGTTAAAAAAACGGACAAAATATTGGGTGTTACTAAGAATTAGGCTTGCGGCTTTATCCCGAACAAACAACTAAAAGCTGTTAAGATAAAAAAACGGCGGATTAACCCTAAAGACTTGTATGTCTCCGCAAAGTCGAGGAGTAATAGATGAGTAATTTTATCACTAATGACAAAGCAAAAAGTTTAAAAAAGCGGCTTGTTGAACTTGTCAAAAAAAGCAGTGAGCTTAAATTTTTAGTTGGTTTCTTTTATTTCTCCGGAATCAGGGAATTATATAAAGGAGTAAAAGAAAACTCGAATCAGACAATTAAGGTTTTAGTCGGGCTTAATGTTGATGTTGCTAATTATGGAATAGTTGAATTTGCCGATACAGGTGAGAAAATCTCAGACGAGGAAAAGGCCTATAAATTCTTCCAATCAATAAAGAAATCTTTAAATACCGAGACTTTTGATACAGAGGAGTTTTATGAGCAGGTAAGGTTTTTCATTCAGTTAATACGGGATGATAAACTGATTATTCGTAAGACTTTTAGCCCTAATCATGCGAAACTATACATATTTAAATTAGAAGAAGGACAGGTTGGCAGAAAGAATTTATTTATCACCGGGAGCAGCAATTTAACTAAAGCCGGACTAACCACGCAGGAAGAATTTAATGTTGAAATAAGCGATTATGGATTTGAAGATGCCGAAGAATACTTCGATAGTTTGTGGAATGATGCGGTAAAAATAACCGAATATGAAGATTTTAAGGAGAAACTGATTAAAACAGTAGAAGATGACACTTTAGTAAAAGAAATTACGCCGTTCGAAGCGTTTGTTATTGCGTTAAAAACATATCTCAATTCGTTCAGGCCGCGGGAAGTTGGACAGTCGTTAACCAGAATTCTATCAGAAAATGGCTATACCTCTTACCAATATCAGTTGGACGCGGTAGGGCAGGCATTGGCGATTATAGAGAACAATAACGGTGTAATTATTGCGGATGTCGTGGGGTTAGGTAAGACAGTTGTGGCTTGTTTGGTCGCTTTTAAGCTCAGGAAACGAGGCGTTATTATATGCCCTCCGGGAATTATAGGCGATAAGAATAAGAAATCAGGATGGAGAAAATATGCGGAGGATTTCAAACTTTATGATTGGGAAATTCGTTCGTCAGGAGATTTAGAAAAAACTCTTGAGTTTATCAATAATCATAAAGATATTGAAGTTGTCATCGTTGATGAAGCACATCGTTTCAGGAATCAAGATACTAAGGCTTACGAATATTTAAGAAACATCTGCCGCAGCAAAATAGTTATTTTGCTTACCGCCACACCTTTCAACAATAAACCGGGAGATATTTTATCCCTGCTAAAGTTATTTATTATTCCTAAAAAATCGTCGATTACATTGGAAGATAATCTTGCAGATAAGTTTAAAATATTTAAAGGTATGTTTGAACGGCTGGGATATATCAAGAAATATTATGAATCATCAAATCCTGCCAAACGAAAGAAAGCGGAAACATATTACGAATCTTTCTTTGGCGCTAAAGATATCGATTTGAAGAAAGTAGCTCAAAGGACTCATTATCTGTCTAAACAGATAAGAGATGTTATTGAGCCGGTAACTATCCGCCGCAACCGCCTTGATCTTCAGGGCAACCCTTATTATAAGAACGAAATTAAAAAACTTTCAAAGGTTAAAAGCCCTAAGGAATGGTTTTTTGAATTGACAAAAGAACAATCTCTGTTTTACGATGAGGTTATCAGCCGGTATTTTGGCGACCCTGACGAAGGAGGCCTGTTTAAAGGCGCTATTTACAGGCCTTTTGAATATGAAGTTGAAAAAGAGGCAGTCGCCTCCGAGAAACTTTCTAAAGATGACAACCGCCAGTTTATACAGCAAAGGAACTTATATGATTTTATGCGGCGCCTGATGGTAAAGCGGTTTGAAAGCTCTTTTGGTTCATTTAAGCAGAGTATAACCAACTTTAAACGTATTACAGAAAAAGTGCTGGAATTTATCAAGCATACCGGCAGAGGAGATTATTATAAAGGAGAGTATATTTTGGACCGGGCATTGCTTGAGAAGATTTATAATCTGGATTTGGAGGATATTGAGAAATACTTAACCGAATATGTTGAGAAAATAAACAATGGAGAATATCCCAAAAGCCATAAAAGGTATAAAATCGGTAAATTTAAATACAAAGAAGAATTTATTGAGCATATAGAATCCGACCTGAAACTCTTTGATAAGATTCTCCTGCGTCTTTCAAAGCTTGATTTAGTTAAAAATGACCCCAAAGCAAAAAGCCTGTTAGGGCATCTTAAGGATGAATTAAAGAAAAAGCCTCTTAAGGGCGAACCTAAAAGAAAGATAGTTATATTCTCTGAATATCTTGATACTGTTAATTACCTTGCTCCAATTTTAGAGGATAATTTTAACCATCGGGTTCTTGTTATTGGCGGTGATTTATCGGCTCATAAAGTGTCACTGATAAATAGAAACTTTGACGCCTCTTATCCTGAACAGGATAATGATTACGATATTCTGCTGGCAACGGATAAAATTTCCGAAGGGTTTAATTTAAACCGCGCCGGCCTTATTGTCAATTACGATATTCCCTGGAATCCCGTCCGTGTTATCCAGCGGGTAGGCCGCATAAACCGCATCAGCAAAAAAGTTTTTGATGAACTCTACATTGTTAATTTCTTTCCTACTGAAAGGGGCGCTGAGCTTGTGAAATCGCGTGAAATCGCTTCAAATAAAATGTTTTTAATTCATAATACTTTAGGAGAGGATGTTAGGATTTTTGATGCTGATGAACAGCCGACACCGTCCGGCCTTTTTAACAGGATTCAGCAGAATCCCGACGAACAGGAAAAGGAGAGTTTTTACACAAAAGCCTTAAAAACATTCCTGAAACTTAAAAAAGAAAATCCTAAATTAGGCGTATTTTTAGAAGAATATCCTCCGCGCGTGAAAACGGCTAAAAAATACAGCGAGAACAGGCTTTTGGTATTTATAAAGAAAGGCAGGCTGTATGTTTACAGCGCGGAGCATAAAGGCGAAGGCAAACCCAAAGTTTACCCGCTTACTTTTGAAGAGGCTTTTGATAAGATTGCCTGCCAAAAAGACGAGGAAACACTTTCTCTAAGCGATAATTTCTGGGATGTTTATGAATATGTTAAAAAATTCAGAGAATACCGTGCTGTTCCTATTACCGAGCAAAGCCTTGAACAAAAGGCCCTTAATAATCTCAAAACCTTTATCGGCCGGATTAACACTAAAGAAATTATGCCGCATAAAGATTTCCTGCGGACATTGAGAGAAGACATCTTAAACTACGGCACATTATCAGATTTTACCCTGCGCCGTTTAGC
>WFRI01000067.1 GCA_015486615.1 Candidatus Omnitrophota bacterium
AATTTATCCAATATGGAGAGTCGGCAAAAAAATCAGGAAGCTTTCTGTTACTACTCAGGAAAGAATGGCTGATCTGAATACTGCAATTTCTGAAACAGTTTCCGGAGTAAAAGTAGTGAAAGGATTCTGCCGGGAAGACTATGAATCGGAACGGTTTGCTAAAATAAATTATGCTTACTGCAAATATATGCTGAAATCTATAAAGAGAAGTTTACTTTTAAGCCCAATAGCGGAGTTCGTCGGAGTTCTGGCGGCAGTGGCCATTTTTATTTTGGGCGGCAGGGAAGTTATTAACGGCCGGCTTTCTTTTGGCGTATTTGGTTTGTTTCTGGCTTCGCTTATGTCTATGGTGAAGCCTTTTAAAAGGCTTTCTCAGGTGCATTCTCTTAATCAGCAGGCAGTAGCCGCTTCTCAGAGAATATATCAAATTCTTGAAAGGCAGCCGGAAATAGAGGAAAAACCCGCTGCTTTGGCTATTTGCCGGCCTGAGAAAGAGATAGTTTTTGAAAATGTGTATTTTAAATATAAAGAATCTGCGGATTATGTGCTTAAGGGAATTAATCTTAAAGTCGATATAGGGCAAACTGCAGCGATTGTCGGCCCCAGCGGGACGGGGAAATCAACCTTAGTAAATCTTATCCCGCGTTTTTACGAAGTCAGCCGCGGCCGGATAACTTTTGACGGGATAGACATAAGGGATGTTACTTTGGCGTCTTTGCGGGATTTAATCGGAATAGTTACTCAGGATATAGTATTGTTTAATGATACTGTCAGGGCTAATATTGCTTATGGACGGCTGGATGCCGGGTTTGAAGAAATCCAGCAGGCTGCTAAAATGGCTTTGGCTGATGATTTTATTCAATCTTTGCCGCAAGGCTATGACACGATTGTGGGTGACAGAGGGTTTAAACTTTCCGGAGGAGAAAAACAGAGAATATGTATAGCCCGGGCTATATTAAAAAATCCGGCTGTTTTGATTTTAGACGAGGCCACTTCCCAGTTGGATTCAGAGTCGGAGAAATTGGTGCAGAAAGCCTTAGATAATATAATGGCAGGCAAGACATCTTTTGTCATTGCTCACAGAATTTCTACGGTGGTTAATGCTGATAAAATAATAGTTTTAGATAAGGGCGAGATAAAAGATTCTGGCAGCCACCAATATCTTTTAGAAAACAGCGGGTTGTACCGCAATTTGTATAAAAATCAAGGATGAAAAATAATTTGAAATGCTTAGAAAATATGATATACTTATTTTTCTTTAGAAAAAAGGTTTTTAGAAAAACCGAAGGTGGGACTGTAACTTTAACATTAGATTGGAAAGGAGGAATAAGTTTTGGCTTTACCAGAAGAACTTAACAAGTTATTAGAAGCAGGGGTGCATTTTGGGCATCAGGCTAAAAGGTGGAATCCGAAAATGAAACAGTTTATTTTCGGCAGGAGAAAAGGGATATATATAATTGACCTTGAGAAAACCTTAGAAATGCTTAAGGCTGCTGTTGATTTTTTAAGCCGGACGGTTTTGGATAATAAAGTGGTTATCTTTGTCGGCACCAAAAAACAGGCTAAGGCTGTGATAAAAGAGGCGGCAATAAGTACAGGAATGCCTTATGTTAACGAACGCTGGGTAGGGGGGCTGCTGACAAATTTTGCCACAATAAAAAAGAGGATAGACCGTTACAACGATATGCTTAAACAGAGAGATGAAGGCAGATTTGAACATTACATCAAGAAAGAAGTTGTAATGTTTAACCGGGAATTAAACAGAATGAGTAAAACTTTAGAAGGCCTGAAGGATTTAAAAGGCCTGCCGGCGGCTTTATTTGTTGTTGACCCCCGCAGGGAGATTTTGGCAGTGCGGGAAGCTAGGAAACTGAATATTCCTATAGTTGCTCTTATAGATACAGACGGCAATCCGGATATTATTGACTATCCCGTACCGGGCAATGATGACGCTATAAAGTCTATAAGGGCAGTTTTGTCTTTTATTGTGGAAGGTATAACTTCTGTAAAGCAGAAGAAGGTTATTGCTCAAGATATTTCTGCTGAGCCGGCCGGAAAACTTGGCCAACAGGAAGATTCCGCAGGTAAGGAAGAAGCAGAGGAAATAAATAGAGAATAAACTATTGGGAGGGGATTTTTTATGCTGGATAAAATTAAAGAATTAAGGGCGGTTACAGGTTTAGGAATTACTGACTGCAAAAAAGCCCTGGTTGAGGCAGAAGGTGATATGGACAAGGCTATGAGTCTGCTTAAGCAAAGAGGCGTGGCGATTATGGAGAAAAAAGCCGGCAAATCAGCTAATCAGGGTGTAATAGAGTCTTATGTGCATTTTTCCCGCAGTGTGGGAGCATTGGTAGAGGTAAACTGTCAAACGGATTTCGTAGCCAAGACCGAAGATTTTAAAAAGTTTGCTAAAGACATAGCAATGCACATAGCAGCGATGAAGCCTAAGTATATTGCTGTTGAAGACATAAATAAAGAAGATTTGGAGAATGTTAAAAATAAGGAAGATTTTATAAAAGACAATTGCCTTATGGAACAGGTTTTTGTTAAAGATAACTCTCTGAAAATAAAAGATTACTTAAATTCTATAATTGCCAAAACCGGCGAGAAAGTGGTAATAAAAAGGTTTGCCCGTTTTTCTTTAGGTGATGAAAAAGACTAAATACAAAAGGATTCTGTTTAAACTCAGCGGAGAGGCTTTTAAACAAGGCGGCCAGGCAATATCTCCCGAACTATGCGTTTGGTTTGCCAGAGAGATTAGAGCGATTAGAGAGTTGGACGTAAGTGTTGCTGTGGTAGTAGGCGGGGGCAATATTTTCCGTGGATTTAAGGAATCTAAAGATTTTGAAATGGATAGGTCAGTTGCCGATTATATGGGGATGCTGGCGACGGTTCTGAATGGCTTGGCGTTGCAGGATGCTTTGGAGAAGCAAAAAATGCCGACACGGGTTTTAACAGCTATTCAAATGCATCAAATAGCCGAGTCTTACATCCGGCGCCGGGCAATAAGGCATTTAGAGAAAGGCCGCATAGTGATTTTTGTAGCTGGCACAGGCAATCCTTATTTTACTACTGATACTGCGGCAGTACTGCGGGCAGTTGAAATTAAAGCAGATGTTATTTTTAAAGGGACAAAAGTTGACGGAGTTTACAACGCTGACCCTTTAAAGGATAAGAAGGCTAAAAAATACAAAACTATTTCTTATTTAGAAGTTTTAGACAAAGGCCTGAAAATTATGGATTCTACTGCTGTCAGTTTATGTATGGATAATAAAATACCAGTGGTGGTTTTTGACGCATTTAAAAAAGGTAATCTTAAGAAAGCGATTATGGGCCGGGCTATCGGCACTGTAATCAATTAGCAATTGCCGCCGTTAAAAAAACGCTGGTTGTCAAATGTTGTATGTTGAAGGTTGCAGATTTCTTACCGGCATCCACCTCGGGGGTGGAACTCTTTCCACCCCCGAGGTGTCCAAAAAACGCGCTAGCGTTTTTTTTAGTGGTAGTTGGACGTTCAATATCGGCACTGGGTGTTGCTCAACGGAGGGCAATGTCGGGATTGGGGCTACGACGTTGGACATATTCATAAATTGGATAAAAGGAGATGAAGATGAAGAAAGTGCAAATCATAGAAATTTTTCAAGGACTGAAGGATGTAGTAAAAAAGAGATATAAAGCTGAAATTATAGGAATATTTGGTTCTTATGTCCGGGGGGAAGAAAAGGAAGGAAGTGATATAGACATTCTGGTGAGGTTTGATGAATTAGCAACTCTGTTTGATTTTATCGGCCTTTCAGACTTTCTTGAAGAAAGACTTCACGTAAAAGCAGATATAGTTCCTATTGATACAGTTAGGGAAGAAATCAAGGGAAAGGTTTTAAGGGAAGCAGTTTATTTATGAGAAACATTTTACTTTACCTGAAAGATATAAAGATATATTGAAAGCAATTGAAGCGATTGAAAGATTTACAGAAGGAGTAACCTTGGATATTTTTAAGGCTGATGATATGAGAGTAAGTGCGGTGATAAGAAAACTTGAGGTTATTGGAGAGGCAGTTAAGAATATATCTTGGGATATTAAAGAGAAATATCCGCAGATTCCCTGGAAAGATATGGCAGGGATGAGGGATAAGCTTATTCATTTCTATTTTGGTGTAAAACATAATCTTGTCTGGAATACTGTGACGAGGGATATTCCCAAGTTAAAACCAGTACTTTTAAAGATATTTAGGGAGATAGAAAAAGAGACAGTAGAGAAAGATTCAGACTTTTCTAAATGAACGGGATGATTACTGTTAAAAAGCACGCAGTGCTTTTTTAGTGGTAGTTGGACGTTGGGCATATTTAGGAGGTTGTATGGAATTAAAGGTTATTATAAAGAATTCAGAAACTGAAATGAAGAAAGCAGTAGAAGCCGTTAATAGGGAGTTTGCCGAATTGAGAACCAGCCGGGCAAATCCTAAAATGGTAGAAGGTATAAAAGTAAGCTATTATGGAACCCCTATGCTGCTTAAGGAAATCGCTACTATCGGTGCTCCTGAGGCGCGGCTTATTACAATTCATCCCTGGGATGCTTCAGTGATTCCGGAGATAGAAAAATCTATTTTACAGTCTAATTTGGGCCTTACACCTTTTAATGACGGCAAGATTGTCCGGTTGAATGTGCCGCAATTATCAGAAGAGAGGCGGGAAGAATTAGTTAAGATAGTAAAAAAAATAGCCGAAGAAGGGAGAGTCTCTATAAGGACAATAAGGAAAGAGCATAATGAAAAGGTAAAGGCATTGGAGAAAGAGAAGAAAATAAGCGAGGATGATAAATATAGAGCAGAAGGAGAGATACAGAAACTTACAGATAAGTATATAAAAGAGATAGACAGTATTCTTGCAAATAAGGAAAAAGAGTTAAAAGAGGTTTGAACTCTTTGGTGTTTTAGACTTAACTTGGCTGATATTTTGTTTCTTGCTTTTTGATTTCTAAAGAAGGAAGTTTTTGGCATTCGCCGCGGTGGCGGAATTGGCAGACGCGCATGGCTTAGGACCATGTCCGGGAGGGTGGGAGTTCAAATCTCCCCCGCGGCAGTGACAATTAATTGCGGCGAATAAGTTTTCTTTGAAAATAAAGTTGTTTATTTTTGGGTAGGTACCCAAGCGGCCAACGGGGACAGACTGTAAATCTGTTGCGCTTTGCGCTTCGGAGGTTCGAATCCTCCCCTGCCCAGTTAAAGGTTTAGCAGTCTTTTTGGCGCGGTAGCCAAGTGGTAAGGCAGCGGTCTGCAAAACCGCTACACACCGGTTCGAGTCCGGTCCGCGCCTTAGAAAACTGCTGAGTGGTATAAATTCTGTTGTCTTGGCTGAAATTTTCTGAGCCGCTAGCTCATCAGGTAGAGCATCGGCCTTTTAAGCCGGGGGTGCCGAGTTCGAGCCTCGGGCGGCTCATTTAACTTTATTCTGCGAGGGTAGCTCAATTGGTAGAGCATCACGTTGCCAACGTGGGGGTTGCGGGTTCAAGTCCCGTCCCTCGCTTTTATCACTTTTGTAATCTGCAGATAATGGCTTTATAAAAAAACACAAGAATGAGAATTTCAGAGTATTTGGCAGAAGAGTGTATTTTTTTCGGCATAAAACCCGGAAGGAGTAAAGCAGATACATTAAAACAAATAGTCAATAAAGTTTCTAAACTCAGGAAGTTCCCGCCGGACAGAATTAAAAAAATAATCAAGAAGGTTTTAAACAGAGAGAAATTAGGTTCTACTGCTATCGGCCAGGGTGTTGCTATTCCTCATGTCCGGGTGGATTTTGTCAGAAAGCCGATAATTTCCGTGGCAGTTTTTGAGGATGGGGTTGATTTAGGGGCATTGGACGGCGGGAGAGTTTTTTTAGTTTTTTTTATAATTTCTCCGGAGAAATCAGAAGGCCTTCATCTTAAGGTTTTGGCTAATATAAGCCGTCTTTTAAGAGATAAGTTTTTTTTGGCAAAGTTAAAATCCATAAAAACTCCTAAAGATATGAAAAGGGCTATAGAATTTCAGGAGAAGAAAATATGATATTTAGGTTTAAATGGCTGTTTCCGGGATTAAGGCTGAAACGCTGGATATTTTTGTGTATTATTGGAGGTTTTTTATCTATTTACGCAGGAGTTAAATTCTTCGTTGATAAAAGTTTTAACTTAATTTGGAGCGCGGTTTTCATTCTTGGGGTTTTTGTCTTAATTTTCGGGATAGTCCTTTTTATACGAAGCATAATAGAAGTTTTTGCGCCCAGAAAAAAAGGCCAGTTGTTAAATGTTGTTTTTCAAAAAAGGTATTTAGAAAAAGGGCATAAGGTAGTGGCAATAGGCGGAGGCACAGGCTTGTCTAATCTGCTTTCAGGGCTGAAAAATTATACTCATAATATAACTGCAATAGTAACTGTGGCTGACGAAGGCGGCAGTTCCGGACGTTTAAGGAAAGAATTTGACATCCTTCCTCCGGGGGATATCAGAAACTGTCTTGTGGCTTTGGCTGACGCCTCAGGATTGATGCGCCGGCTTTTTCAATACCGGTTTGAGAGAGGAGAAGGATTTGAAGGCCACAGTTTTGGGAATTTGTTTATTACTGCTATGAAAGAAGTTACCGGGAATTTTGACGTGGCAATTAAAGAATCCAGCAAAATACTGGCTATTAAAGGCCAGGTTTTGCCGGTTACTTTGGAAAAGATAAGGATAAAGGCTGAATATATTGACGGAAGTACTGTTGAAGGAGAAGATGTTATTCCGAAAAAGGTTATTCCGATAAAGAAGATTTCACTCTCTCCACAGGGGGTAAAGGCTAATGAGGAGGCTGTTCAGTCGATAAAATCCGCAGATATAATAGTGATGGGCCCGGGGAGTTTATATACCAGTATTCTGCCTACTCTACTTGTAGAGAATATTACTGAGGCTATTAAAAACTCCCATGCTTTGAAAATATATATTTGCAATGTGATGACCCAGTATGGCGAGACTGACGGGTTTACTGCTTCTATGCATATAAAGGCTTTAGTTGAACATACTTGTCCGGAGATATTGGACTGTTGTATATTAAATTCCGCTGCTTCTGATTCAAGCAGGCTGCTGCGTTATGCTGAGCAAAAGTCTTTTCCGGTTATTCCGGATTCTGATGTTATAGAGAATATGGGCTACTGGGTTGTTGAAGACGATTTAATCAGCAGGCAGGATTATATCAGGCATAATCCTGTGAAACTGGTTAAAAAAATTATGGAAACTTATTCTTATTGGGTAAGAAATGGCAAAAATAGAGCAAAAAATATTAATAACAAATAAACTTGGCTTGCATGCCCGGCCGGCTGCTTTATTCGTGCAGACTGCGGCTAAGTTTGATTCTTCCATTTATATTAAAAAAACCGGCGAGGCTGTCAATGCCAAGTCTATAATGAATATTTTAAGCTTGGGCGTTGAGGCCGGCACGACTATTCTTCTAATCGCTGAGGGCGATGATGCAGAAAGGGCAATAGGAGAATTAAGAAAAATTTTAGAGGCCGATGAGTAAAAAATTAAAAGGAGTATCTGCTTCCTTAGGTATATCTATAGGCAAGTGCCTGGTTTTAAACAGGGAGGAGTTTATTGTTACCAAAAGGAAAGTTTCTTTAGACGATATTCCTAAGGAAATTCTGCGTTTTGAAGATGCTTTAATCAATACCCGCAGAGAAATTTTATCTTTGCAAAAGAATATAGAAGAAAAATTAGGGACTAAACATGCCCAGATTTTTGATGCCCACCTTTTGGTATTAGAAGACAGAGTTTTGGTTGAAGATGTGATTACCCGGATAAAGAAAGAAAAAGTTAATGTTGAATATGCTTTTAACCAAGTCATTAAAAAGCATATTGATACCTTTATGAATATGAAGGATGAGTATTTGCGGGAAAGAGTTTTTGATATAAAGGATGTTGCCAAAAGAGTTTTAAGCCGTTTATTCAAAGAAGAAATGCCTTCTTTGGAGGGGTTAAAGGACAAAGTTATTATTGTAGCGCATGATTTATCTCCGGCAGATACCGCTTCTTTGCATCATAAGAATATTTTAGGTTTTGTTACTGACATTGGCGGGCCTACTTCTCATACCGCAATTATTGCCCGCTCTTCGGGAATTCCTGCTGTTGTAGGGGTAGAGACTGCTACTCAGGCTGTGTCTTCCGGCGATACTTTGATTATTGACGGGTATGCGGGAGTGGTGATAGTAAATCCTTCAGAAGAAACTAAGCGCGATTATTTGGAGAGGCAGAGAGAAGAGATAAAACGCAAGAGATATTTGGCTGCACTTAAAAAAGTCCCTTCAGAAACCAAAGATAAAAGGAAGGTTTCAATAGCAGGCAATGTAGAGTTCCCCGGTGAAATTGGGAATGTTATAGAGTGGGGCGCGGAAGGAATAGGTCTTTATAGGACGGAATATATGTTTTTAGGCCGGGATAATTTTCCTTCGGAAGAGGAGCAGTATAAAACTTATTTTTCTTCAGCGAAAAGAGTTCATCCTTTTCCGGTAATTATCCGGACATTGGATTTAGGCGGGGATAAATTTCTAACCCGCCCGGATATTCCTCCGGATTTACATCCTTTTTTAGGCTGGCGGGCGATTAGGTTTTGTCTTGCCCGGCCGGATATTTTTAAGACTCAGTTGCGGGCTATTTTAAGAGCCTCGCGCCTGGGAAACGTGAAGATTATGTTTCCAATGATTTCCGGAGTGGATGAGATTAAAAAAGCCAAAGAAATTCTGGAAGAGACAAAGCAGGAGTTGAGAGAAAAAGGCGAGCTTTTTGATGAGACTATAGAACTGGGGATTATGATTGAAGTGCCGTCCGCGGCTTTGACTAGTGATATTTTAGCCAAAGAAGTCAATTTTTTCAGTATTGGCACCAATGATTTAATTCAATACTCTTTGGCTGTGGACCGCGGCAATGAAAAGGTGGCTTATCTTTATGAACCCCTGCATCCGGCCGTACTAAAGCTGATAAATTTGGTAGTAAAAAACGCGCATAAGAATGATATCTGGATAGGGATGTGTGGCGAGATGGCTTCCAGTCCTATGTTTGCTTTTTTGCTTTTAGGCCTGGGCTTGGACGAATTTAGCGTTTCTTTCCCTATGGTGCCGAGAATAAAGAGGCTTATTCGGGCAGTAGATTTTTCCCGGGCTAAAGAATTTGCCCGTTATGCATTAAGCCTTTCTTCCGCATCTGAAATAAGCAAAGGATTGGAAAAAATTCTTAAAGCAGAATTAAAGAATAAATTTGAAGAAATCGTAACAGCAGGGTTATGAAAATTATAATTTTAGCCGGCGGGTATGGAACTCGTTTATACCCTTTAACTCTGGATATTCCCAAAGCCTTGCTGCCTATAGGCAGGAGGGTTTTATTGGATTTTATTATTGATAAAGTCAGGCCTTTTAATACTAAAGTTTATGTTGTAACCAATAATAAATTTTATTCTAAAATTGGAGAATGGGCAGGAAATGTGCAGGGAGTAAATATTGAAGTGGTAAATGACAATACTAATTCTCCGGAAGAAAGGCTGGGTGCTATAGGCGATATAAAATTTATCCTTGATAAAAAGGGAATTGAGGAAGATGTTTTAATTTTAGGCAGTGATAACATTTTTGACTGGGAATTAGAAGGGTTTGTTAAGTTCTCTTCAGATAAGAATGCTTTTTGTATGGGGGCCTATGATATAAAAGACCTAAATTTAGCAAAACGGTTTGGGACCGTAAAGATTGACAGCAGCAGCAGAATTGTTGATATGCGGGAAAAGCCGGAATTTCCGGAGAGCAGTCTTATCGCTGCCTGTATTTACTATTTTCCTAAGAGCCGGATGTTTTTGCTGGATAAGTATATGCAGGGTAATCTGGATAGAGATGCTTCCGGAAAATTTATAGAGTGGGTTTATAAAAAGGAATCTGCTTTTGGCTATGTTTTTAGCGGGGTTTGGCTGGATATCGGGCATAAGGATTCTTTAGAAGAGGCTAATTCAAAATTCGGAGGTTTAAGATGAAGCATTATTTTACTTCAGAATCGGTGACAGAAGGGCATCCTGACAAAGTTTGCGACCAGGTTTCCGATGCTGTTTTAGATGCAGTTTTAGCACAAGATAGGCGGGGCAGGGTTGCTTGTGAGGCTTTGGCCACCCGCGGGGTTATTTTTGTTGCTGGAGAAATTACTACAGATTGTTATGTGGAAGTGCCTAAGATAGTAAGAAATTTAGTAAAGGATATAGGCTATGATGACCCGTCTATGGGGTTTGATTATCAGAGCTGCGGAGTAATTACGGCTATTCAGGAGCAGTCTCCGGATATCGCCTTAGGTGTAGATACTGGCGGGGCAGGTGACCAGGGGCTTATGTTTGGTTATGCCTGCAGGCAGACAAAGGAACTTATGCCTTTGCCGATTATGCTTTCGCATAAACTGGCTATGCGTCTTTCTGAAGTAAGGAAGAAGAAAATCCTTAATTACCTGAGGCCGGACGGCAAGTCCCAGGTTACTGTAGAATATGAAGATAATACTCCTAAAAGAATTGAGGCGGTGATAATTGGAGCTCACCACAGCCCGGCAGTCAATACTAAAGACTTGCGCAGGGATATTCAGGAGCTGGTGATAAATTATATCCTTCCTAAAGAATTGGTGGACAAACGCACAAAAATTTTTATTAACGCTACTGGAAGATTTGAAATCGGCGGGCCTGTGGCGGATACAGGGGTTACCGGCAGAAAGATTATTGTGGATACTTACGGAGGCTATGCCCGGCATGGAGGGGGTTGTTATTCCGGTAAAGATCCGTCCAAAGTTGACCGTTCGGCTTCGTATATGGCTCGTTATATAGCCAAGAATATTGTGGCTGCGGGATTGTGTGATGAGTGCGAAATTCAATTATCTTATTGTATCGGCGTTGCCGAGCCTGTTTCGGTAAATATTAACAGTTTTGGCACGGCAAAAGTTGACGAAGGAAAAATATCTTCGGCAGTAAGAGACATTTTTAAACTTACTCCTAAAGGTATTATAGAAGAGTTAGATTTATTAAGACCTATATATGTTAAAACCGCTTCTTTCGGGCATTTTGGCCGGGATATTTTTCCCTGGGAATCTACAGATAAAACGCAGGAGTTGAGAAAACTTCTTGAATAACCTTGGGCAATTTTAAAGAAAGGAAGAAATGAAATACGATATAAAAGACAAAAGTTTAAGGAAATCAGGCAAGGACAGAATCTTGTGGGCATTGGAAAGAATGCCGGTATTGGAATTGGTCAGAAAAGATTTTTCTGAGAAAAAACCTTTAAAAGGTATTACCATAGGCGCCTGCCTGCACGTAACTACGGAAACAGCGGCTTTGGCTATTACCTTAAAATCCGCCGGAGCAAATGTGGCTGTCTGCGCGTCTAACCCTTTATCTACTCAGGACGATACAGCGGCTTCATTGGTTTTTGATTATGGGATACCTGTTTTTGCTGTAAAAGGAGAAAATAACAAAAAGTACTACCAGCATATTTACAGCGTTCTGGGTTTTAATCCGCAGATAACTTTAGACGACGGAGCGGATCTAATCAGCACAATCCATAAACAGTTTTATTCCGGCAAGTTTCCCAAAAGCCGCCTGCCCTGGGCCAGCACTGAAGAAACTACAACTGGAGTTATCAGACTGAAGGCTTTGGAAAAAAGCGGCAAACTGCTTTATCCGATAATTGCGGTTAACGACGCTTATACCAAGCATTTATTTGACAACCGTTATGGTACAGGCCAGTCAACTCTTGACGGCATACTTAGGGCTACGAATAAACTTATTGCCGGGACGGTATTTTTGACCTGCGGCTATGGCTGGTGTTCACGCGGAATTGCCCAAAAAGCCAGAGGCTTAGGCGCTAATGTTATTGTGGCGGAGGTAGATCCTCTGAAAGCCTTGGAAGCAGTAATGGATGGGTTTTTAGTTATGCCGATAAAAGATGCGGTAAAGCGGGCTGATATTATTGTGACTGCTACCGGAGATATTAACGTTATCCGCAGAGAACATTTTCCTTTAATGAAAGACAAAGTGGTAATTGCTAATTCCGGACATTTTAACGTGGAAATAGAGACAGAGGCTTTGCAGGAAATAAGCAGATCTGTTAAAGAGGTAAAGCCATTGGTAAAACAGTTTGTTTTGAAAAATAACAAAAGAGTGTATCTTCTGGCTGAAGGAAGGCTGGTTAATCTTTCCTGTGCGGAGGGACATCCTGCGGAAGTTATGGATATGTCTTTTGCTAATCAGGCTTTAAGCTGCAGATTTATAGCAGAAAAGGCTGCTAAATTGTCTCGAAAAGTATATAAGGTTCCGGATTTTATTGACCAGAGAGTTGCTAAGTTAAAATTGGCTTCTTTAGGCGTCCGCATAGACAATTTAACCCGCCGGCAAAAAGAATATTTACACAGCTGGCAGGCGGGAACATAAGAAAGGCTGATAGGAATGCTATGGGAAAGATAAAAAGAATCGGAGTTCTGACTTCCGGAGGCGACAGCGCGGGGATGAATGCAGCCATACGTGCAGTTGTGCGCACAGCAACTGTCAAAAAAATAGAAGTCGTGGGTTTTATCCGGGGGTATGAGGGCTTGATTAATGCAGACTACCGCAGAATGGACAGCCGCTCTGTTTCCGGTATAGTTAATTTAGGCGGGACAGTTTTAAAAACCGCCCGTTCTAAAAGATTTGCTGCTAAAGAAGGCCGCAGGCAGGCTTATGCAACTTTGAAGAATTTGTCTATAGATGGTTTGGTTGTTATTGGCGGAGATGGGAGTTTTCGCGGGGCAGAGAAGTTTGGCCGGGAATATAATTTTCCGGTTATCGGTATTCCCGGGACAATAGACAATGATATTGCCGGGACAGATTTTACTTTAGGTTCAGATACAGCAGTTAATGTTGCCTTAGATGCTGTGGACAAAATACGCGACACTGCTACTTCTATGGAAAGAATTTTTGTCATTGAAGTTATGGGCAGAAACAGCGGCTATATTGCCCTGCAGGTTGCTTTGGCCGGAGGCTGTGAGGAGGTTTTGATCCCTGAAAGAAATTTCAACATTAATAAAGTATGCGAAAGTATAACCGAAGGAAATATCCGGGGTAAGATAAGCTGGATAGTCATTGTCGCTGAGGGCAGGGGCAAGGCTGCAGATATTGCCGATAGAATTCATAAGATAACCGGATTAGAGACGCGGGTGACAGTATTAGGCCATATTCAAAGAGGCGGCAGGCCTACTTATGCAGATAGGGTTTTAGGCGCTAAATTCGGGAGTTTTGCTGTAGAACTGCTTCTTAAAGGCCAGACTTTGAAGACAACCGGCATAAAATCCCAAAAATTAGTCAGTATAGATTTTAATTATGCTATAAAGAACAAAAAACTTCTGGAAGCAGATTCTTACCTCAAATTAATAAAGATTTTGACTTAGATTTCGCTTTAGTATATAATGCATTCCTTATTCCGATATTAAAAGCAGAAATAATGAGTGTAAAATAAAGGATATTAGTTTTTAAAAAGGAAGGAGAGAATATGTTTTTATCCAAAGATAATTTGATTGCCAATTTGGATTGTTTGAAAATAGACCGCGATGATGTGCGGATAGTAGACAGGGAAAGATTTATCCAGAGTATTGATGAGATAGTAGAAACAATTGTTCTTCAGGACAGTCAGGAAGTAAAGAATGTCTGTTATTGGCTTCTTTGGGAAGGCGCCCGGCAGTCAGGAATTATTCCATCTTCCATTGATTCTTTTTATGCGGCCAGGGGCAAAGGCGAATTTTCCGGATTTACAGTTCCGGCAATGAATTTGAGAACATTTACTTATGAGCAGGCCAAGGCTGCTTTCAGAATTGCTTTAAAGAAAAATATCGGGGCGTTTATTTTTGAAATAGCCAAATCAGAAATAGGCTATACAGGGCAAAGGCCGGCTGAATATACAAGTATGATTTTAGCCGCGGCTTTGAAGGAAGGTTATAAAGGCCCGGTTTTTATCCAAGGCGACCATTTTCAGGCTAAAGCAAAAGACTTTATCGCTGACCCTGGTAAAGAAACGGGTAAATTAAAAGAATTGATGAAAGAGGCTTTATCTGCTGGATTTTTTAACATTGACATAGATTCTTCCACTTTGGTTGATTTATCCAAAGAGAGTTTGGACGAACAGCAAAAGTATAATTATGAAGTTTGTGCTGAATTAAGCAAATTTATTCGCGGGCTTCAGCCTGAAGGAATTAATGTTTCTATTGGAGGAGAAATCGGCGAAGTCGGCGGCAGGAATTCCACGCCGGAAGACTTAAGGGCTTTTATGGGCGGTTTGTTGGCAAGTTTAGGCTCGCAGCACCGGCCTATATCCAAAATAAGCATTCAGACAGGCACATCCCACGGCGGGGTTGTTCTGCCGGACGGCTCTATTGCCCAAGTCAATATAGACTTTAACACTTTGGAGAATCTGTCTGAAATTGCCCGCAGGGAATATGGAATGGCCGGCTGTGTTCAGCATGGTGCTTCAACTCTGCCTTCGGATGCTTTCCATAAATTTCCGGAAGTGGAGACAGCAGAAATTCATTTGGCTACTCAGTTCCAGAATATTGTTTATGACAACCTGCCTATTCCGGTAAAAGAAAAAATCTACAAATGGATAGGGGAAAATCTTTCTTCTGAGAAAAAAGAAAAGGATACCCGCGAACAGTTTATTTACAAAACGCGCAAAAAAGCCTTAGGGCCTTTTAAGAAAGATCTTTTTAAACTGCCTAAAGACATTAAAAATAAAATTGCCCGGGAATTAGAAAAAGAAATAGAGTTTCTTTTCTCCCAGTTAAGGATAGAAAATACCTATCCTTTAATAGAAAAATATGTCCAGCCGGTAGAGATTAAAAAGAGACTTTCTGATTTCAGCCAGTTAAAATAGTCAGGCGGTTTAGAAAGCGCGGATTGATTCATAGTTTAGGTTAGGTAAAAGCCCTAAATGCAAAACGGCCTTGAGATTAATAAGGCTGAGTTTGGGTTTAGGGCTTTTTGTAAACGGTTTCTTTTTGAAACGGCCCCCCTGTTTTTTCTTAACTCTGATATGTTATAACTTAAATGGGTTAAGAAGGGGGGATAATGAAGAAAATTGGTGTGTTCTTGATGTTTTTTAGCGTTTCTTTCTGTATTTTTGGCCAGGAAGATTATGCCGGTTTATACGGCAAAGAGGTCCAGATTAACGGGCCTGGAGGGTATGAATATTTGGCTGTCGGTATGACTGAGCATTCTTACAATATGCTAAAGGCTGCTTTTAGCTCGCGCAATAGAGATTTAGTAGAAGAAGACTTAATTTATAACCTAAACATTATTCCAATAAAAAACCATACCAAAGCCATAGTTGACGATTTGGATATCTACCAGGGTAAGGCTAAAGTAATTCTTCTTACTGGTTTAGATAAAGGCAGTTCCGGCTGGATTCCTATTGAATGGCTTAAAGGCAATCCTTCTTTTATTCCTTTCTCCGGCAGGAATAGCAAGTGGTCAAAATAACCAATAACCAAAACACAATCCCGGCATTGCCTTGCGTTGAGCCGGACCCTGTGCCGCTATTGAACGTCCAATGTCCAACGTCGAAAGTCCAAGGTCCAAGGCCGGATGTTAGACGTTAAGAAAAATGGTCGCTGTCCCTATTATTAAAGGAGATGGCCAAATATGTATAGAGGTTATGAATTAACCCGCGGGGTGAAAGTTTTTTTAATTATAAACATAGGGGTTTTTATCCTTATCCATTTACTCGGTGCTTTTGAATTGGTTTTTGTTCTCGGATTAGTGCCCAAATTGACAGTTTTTAAATTTATGTTTTGGCAGATGTTTACTTATATGTTTGTACATCTGCAATTCTGGCATTTGCTGGTAAATATGCTTATGCTGTTTTTTTTCGGCCCGCAGATCGAGTATTTTTGGGGCACTAAAAGGTTTGTGTTTTTTTATTTCTTTACCGGTATCGGAGCCGGGCTTTGCAGTCTTTTAACTTCATGGGGGTCAATGTCTCCGGTAATTGGCGCTTCAGGAGCGATATTCGGATTGTTAGTTGCTTACGCTGTAATGTTCCCTGATACTATTATTTTCTTGTTTATGTTTTTCCCCGTGCCTATTAGAATTGGGGTGTGGGTTCTTATGGGGATAAATTTATTAGGCGCTTTGTCTGTCCCGGGGGCAGGGATTGCTTATTTTGCCCATATTGGCGGAGCAGG
>WFRI01000068.1 GCA_015486615.1 Candidatus Omnitrophota bacterium
ATACTAACCTGGTTTTAAATATGGGAACCAATGACAGTGCCGATTACCTGCATTCTTTTACTATACAGGGCAAAGTATTAAACTCGTCTATTTATGCTAAAGGAAGTTTTAACTCCCGCAAACCCCTCATAACCAGCATTGGGCAGATAGACTTAGATTTGTCCGGGATAAAAGAACTATTAAAGAACAAAAAGATTTTAGATAAAATCAGCCCTCAGGGAATTGTTAACATTCTTTATACCCTAAACATCAACCCTCGAAAACCTGAAACTGTAGTTTTAGAAGCAAAAGCCGAATCTAAAAAAATAACCCTCTATGGCCTGGAATTTAATAAAGCCGGGCTCTTGGCAAAATTAACAGACAACACCTTAAATATAAGCCCTTTGCAGGCAGAATTTTGCCGGGGGCTTATCGACTTAAGGACAGAAATCAACCAAAACAAAAAATGCACCGCCAGCCTCATTCTGCAAAAAGTAGATATCGGACAACTACAGAAAGCCTTAAATTTCAAAAAAAACTCCATATCCGGAGAACTTTCTGCTGAGATACTATTAAAAAATCCCAGGATAAAAAACCTAAGTTCACTGGAAGGCAGTGGGACCGTAGAAATAAAAAACGGCAGAATCTGGCAGATAAATTTTTTCAAAAAACTGGGCGAAGTATTGTTCACTCCGGATTTTAAAAATATAATTTTCACCGACGGATCCGCAGAATTTAACATAAAAAATTCTCAGGTGAATATAAACAGTCTCCAACTTAAATCCGATATTCTTACTATGGAAGGAAAAGGCTCAATTGGATTTGACCAAAAGATAAATTTTGAATTCTATCCCCGGATAATAAAAGGAGCACTGGATAATTCTCCCTACTTAAGGTCTATTACCTCCAATATTTTAGGTAAAGGAATGCTTACTATAAATGTAACCGGGACATTAAATAAACCCAGGGTAAAAGTAGAAAACATCATCTCCAATCCGGTAAAACAGCTCAAGAATATTTTTAAAGGTTTGTTCAACTGACAAAAACTTTGGCGGCAAAAATCAAATATCCTGTATGCGAATGCATCAATTGCTCTGGCCGGCTTCTGCCCTGCCTAAACAGCATACGCCTTGCCCAAAGTTCGAATACTTCTATATTCACAAAACCCTTAGCCTCCAAATCCAATACAAACCTTTCTGCCTGATTAACTGTAGGCAGAATAGAAGCCAGTTTACGGCCTTTTTTCAACGCCCGGCAAACCGGGCCCAGCAGCTCCCATGGCGCAGGAATATCCAACATCACAAAATCAACAGCCTCTTCGTCAAAGCCTTGCTTTACCTCTTTATTCTTAATAACCACATAATCTAACAACCCTGCCGAAGCCAGATTATTGCAGGCATTAGCATAAAAATCAGGGTTTCTCTCATAAGAATAAACTTTACCTTCAGGCATAACCGCCGCGGCTAAAAATGCTGTCATAGCCCCGCTGCCAGTCCCTGTTTCCAAAACTCTGCTCCCGGAAAATATTCCGGCCTTGCTGATGATAAAAGCGGCGTCTTTAGGATAAATTATCTGCGTCCTCCTTTTGAACCCCCGCATAACAACACATTCCAAAGAAGGTTTAAGCAGATAGAATTTATTTTTAGTATGAGTAAAAAACTCACGGCCAAACTCTCTGCCTTTTAACTGTTCTAAATCCAAGTACCCGCAGTCAGTATTAAAACGGTTTTTACCCGCCTTTACCAGATAATTGCTTCTGCTGTTTCTCCACAACAAAACCCATTCGCCTTCCTTTATCATACTTTGCCTCTCCTGCACTTTTTGGAAACTACCCTTTACCCCGTTAGAGAAAATTCTCTAACGGGGTTACTGTCTATAAAAGCCCTTTTTGCTTTAAGGCAAGTTCAAATTTATCCACTAATTCCGGAGAAAACTGTTTCCCTTTCACTTCTTTAAGACGATTGACAGCCTCAGGGAAAGAAAATCCTTTTTTGTAAGATCTTCCCGAGACAATAGCGTCAAAAGAATCAGCAATAGCAATAATCCGGGCACCTAAAGGTATCATATTGCCGGAAAGCCCGTGGGGATAACCCCGGCCGTCAAATCTTTCATGATGATAAAGTATATAAGAAGAAAACTTCTTAAACTCGTCTATAGGCTCTAATATTTTAACGCCCAAAACAGGATGCTTCTTTATAAATGAAAATTCCTCCTCAGTAAGCCTGCCCTTTTTATTAAGGATACTGTCAGGAATGCCAATCTTGCCGATATCATGCAGTAAAGCCGCTGTTTTTATATTTTCTACTTCCTCCTTAGGCAGGCCTAAATACTCAGCCAGAATAACCGCATAATCGCAAACCCTCTGAGTATGCCCCCGCGTATAAATATCCTTTTCCTCCAAAGCATTAACTAAAGAAACTATAACCTGCAAATAGGATTTTTTCCGCCTTGCCTGCTCCTGTTGAACTTGAGAAAACGCTTTTAACAACTCTATATTTCTCTCTTCTATATCCTCATTTAAACTCTCTAACATATCCTCCCGGCCGGATTTCGATGAAACAGGAATTAAATAACAACCCGCTATTTCAGAATCAGCAAGATATACTATATTATCTTTAGAAACATCCGTTTTCTTCTCCAGTATCTCAGATATTCTTGAAAAAAATACAGGTTTCTTTAATAAAACACAGCCTATTCTCACCTGCTTCGCTGCATCTTCATACCCGAATATTTCCTGCAAGCCGTCTCTTAAATTCTTAACCCAGCCCTGAAGATGTTTTTTATTTACAGGCACAAAACCCACTACTATTTCCCGGCCCCTGCCTGCCCAAAGAGCATTTTTATTCTGTCTTAAAAAAGACGCAAGTTTTTCCCAAAACTGCCTATCTGTTTCAGCCGGCATACTACTGCCGCTTTCAAAAAACTTACCGAACATAATCTCCAGGAATAAATAGTCTCTGCGAAAACGGTTCTCCTGCAAAGAGAAATTCGCCCGGTAATAAAAATACCGGGGGGTAAACAATCCGCTAATCGGGTCTATTATCGTTTTCTGTTTTATCTTATGCAGAGAGTTAAAAAAATAAATATAATTGCCGATATTGGCAGTAATCCAGAAAAACAAACTACTCAGGGTTATTGCTCCATAATTAAACTTCCAGCCTGAATTTTCCGAAAAGACTGCCAGCCATAAAAGCCCCAATAAAACCCCCAAAGAGAAAATAAAGTTGCGCAAAAACCCGAAATAATAAACAATTCCGGCAATGGCAGACAACACTATCAATCCTAAAAGTATATCCGCCCATAGAGGGATACTCCTTACAGACCTGCCGGAAACTATTTGATACACTCCGTTTATAACTGTATAAACTCCAGGCATAATTCCAAAAGGCGTTATTATCTCATCATGAATAAGCGGACTGGCAGCGCCGATAAACACATACCTGCCTTTAAAGAACCCCGGGGGAAAATTGTTATTCAGGACTTTGTAAAAAGATATTGTCTTTATATCCCCGGGTTTTATAAGATACCGGATAAAAGCGGTTCTCTGCCGGTCTAAGAATATCTTTTCCCGGCCTATTTTAATTATATTTTCTGACTCTAAAACCGGACGCCTGCCTTTTATCAAAGAAGCGATTTTGACAATAAAAGAATAATCAAAAAAACCCTTAAACCTGATATACCCCCTAAATCTGCGGCAAATGCTATCTTCATCCAACGGCATATTTACAATGCCCAAAGCAGAAGCGTTATTGCTGACAATATCTAACGGGTAAATAGGCTTTCCTTCTTTGCTCAAAGCATAAGCCAGAATAGTCTTGCCCGAAAAAGATTTCAATGCCTGGGCAAAAGCCAAATCTTCCTCTGTAACCCGGCTGCCCCTAAATAACAAATCAAAACTTGCTGTCTTAGGGTTATCTCTGTTTATATTGTTTAAAACTTTGGCGTAAAGGCTCCTTTCCCACGGCCAGGAATAGGGAATTTTTTGCAAAGACGCATTGTCAATCTCTACAAGCACAAACTTATCTGCATTTATTTTGTCTCTGGAATAAAGATAAGAAAAGAAATCAACTGTATCGCCTATTTTTTTCTGTGCGCCGGGAAAAAACGCGGCAAAAACAAGCAGATAAAGAAAAACAGCCCCAAATAATCCGCAAAAGTATAAGTAAACTTTTTTAGAAGGCATCTATAAACACTTATCCACAACAAACATAAACCTAACAGGGCTGATTATTTTCCTATGGCCAGGATATTTCTGGTTTCATACCCTTATGGCTTCCTTTCTTAAACTTCCATTGTCCTTTATTATTCCTTTCAAATATATCTCTGGATTTAGTTATTGCCTGGGCATAATCCTTAGCCGCGCCTAAAACTTTAGGATGTTTATGCCGCAAAGCAAAATCATTTGCATTAGAAAAATACCCGCTAGCCTTATCACAATCAGCCACCGCAACAATTTTTCCACCTAACTTTTTATAATCAGCATAAGACATACCCGCTAATTTTTTATTCAAACAATAAGACACGCCAACTATTTTACCTCCGGAAATTTTAGGCGGGCTTTTATCAGCAGGGCAGGTAATATATTGCAGGTTATTGCCAATAAATTGCTCTCTGAAAGAACTGGCCGCATAGATAATATTTCCCTTATATTTATTAAGGTCAACTAAAAAATAAGCAAGTTTTATTTTCCATGCCGGCTTGTGTTTAAATATTCTCTGCCAGGCCAGTTTAATATCCTGCCTGTCCAATTTGCTCAAAGATGTAGGCATAACATCATTCCTCAACCCATAAATCTCTACTGCCTGCTGGAGCATTAAGAGATTATTTTCGCATACTTTAGCGTTAATATCTTCCACTGTGCCAACATATAAAGGATAACCTAAAGTAGCCAAAATACCAATAATTACCACCACAGTAATTAATTCAACTAAAGTAAAAACACTCTTCGCCCGCATTTCAAACCCCCTTTTTTTACTTTTTGATTGTATTATATACTTTTTAACCTGCTTGTCCACATTTATTTGTTGAGGGTAGCCCGTTAAAGAATTCTCTCTAAGGGCATTAGATGATGATGGCATTACTTCTTCAATAATCTCTTTTAATAGACGTTTTAATCCTTCATTCTTACTGCCCGCACATAATGTCTCATATTACCATTAAGAAATTTATCTTGACTTCTAATATAAATAATGCTATCCCAAATTAGAAAGATGGGATAAAAAGATAGGCGGCAAGACTAAAGCACTGCAGACAAAAGGGGTGTAAGAATAACCGAGGTACAAAATGAATAAGTGTTTGTAAACAATCCCTTCGGCACAGTAACTGACAAGCGGTCTGTCTACTTTCATGCACAAGGATAGTTTAAGGCGGTTCGAGAGAGGATATTCCTATCAAACACATAACGTCCGTACGTGTCGATATCAAGCGCTACCTAATAGCCGGAGAAGAATGGGGTTTTCCGTATTTTCCCAGAGGCAAAAGTGTCCATTATAAAATGTCCCCGGGCCGACTCGAACGGCCATTTCAGCCTTAGGAGGGCCGCGCTCTATCCTGCTGAGCTACGGGGACGGTTTAGGACTTATTGTGTATGCTACCTCTTATATAGAAAGCGTATTCTTTAGGATTTTAATATTTTATCAAAGAATAAACAGGTATGCCTTTTAATTTTTTCCTGCCGTTTAGAAAAGAAAGTTCTATTAAGAATAATACTCCCTGAATTTTAGCGCGCAGTTTTTTGGCTAGATTAACCACTGCCTTTGCTGTCCCGCCGGTAGCCAGCAAGTCGTCAACTATTAAAACGTCGGCGTCTTGTCTCACAGCGTCTCTGTGAACTTCTAAGATGTCTTTGCCGTATTCTAAAGAATACTCTGCTTTGTAAGTTTTATAAGGCAGTTTCCCCGGCTTGCGCACAGGGACAAACCCGCAGTTTAATTTATAGGCTAAAGCAGACCCGAAAATAAACCCCCGCGATTCTATTCCCAAAATGACATCTACCTTTTTGCCTTCTAAAACTTTAGTCATTGTATTAACAGCAGTTTTGAAAACTTTGGAGTCTTGCAAAAGAGGGGTTATATCTTTAAAAATAATGCCCTTTTTGGGAAAATCAGGTATGTCTCTTATATACTTGTCTAATTTTACCATTTATCCTCCTATGTTTTGATTTTTTGCAAATGACAGTTTTTGTTCCTTAATGATTTTCTTTAATTTTGCCAGTGCCTGTTTCTCTATCTGCCTTACTCTTTCCCGGGATATTTTGAATTTCCTGGATACCTGCGCCAAAGTAGCCGGTTTTTTATCAGATATTCCAAAACGCATATCCAAAATCCGGGCTTCTCTATCTGAAAGCCGGGAAAATAACTCTTCAATTTCTTCATGTTTAATAAAACCGTTTATCTGCCGGACGTTGCTTATTCTGCCTCTTTCCTCTATAAAATCTGAAATCTGTGATTTTTCGTCTCCGCCGGAAATGTGGTCTTCTAAAGATATTTTTTTGCCCATCCACATTTCAATCTCAGCAATCCTTTTCTGCGGCATCCGCATTTTTTTAGACAACTCCAGCCGGGTTGGCTCCCGGCCTAATTTTTGAGTCAGGCCGTCCCGCACTTTTAAGTATTTGGAAATAAACTCTTCCATATATACGGGGATTCTTATCAGCCGGGATTGTTCTGTAAGAGCGCGGGTAACTGCCTGTTTTATCCACCAAGTTGCATAAGTAGAAAACCTATAGCCCTTGCTGGGTTTAAATTTGCCAATGGCTCTTATAAGCCCTAAGTTGCCTTCTTCTATTAGGTCCATAAGAGGCAGGCCGTAGTGGCTGTAATGTTTTGCTATGTTAACTACTAATTTTAAATTGCTGTTGATTATTTTACGTATTGCCCGCCTGCTGCCTTTTTTCGCTTTTCTGATTAATTCCTTTTCCTGCTTGTCTGTAAGCAAAGGAATATCTTTTATCTTTTCTAAATAAGCCTTTATGGCATCCATTCTCTAACGCTCTTCTGACAAACAACAATCAACAGTTATTGTTTCTTTTTCCTTTCCAAAACAGCCCATGCCCCGGCAAGCCTGGCGATAGGCACACGAAAAGGCGAACAACTTACATAATTAAGCCCTATTCTGTGGCAGAATTTTACTGTTTCCGGTTCTCCGCCCTGCTCTCCGCAGATTCCGATTTTTAGGTTCTTACGGGCTTTCCTGCCATCTCTAACAGACATTTCCATCAGTTTCCCAACACCTTGCTGGTCAACTGTTACAAAAGGATCTGTTTTTAATATTTTGTTCTCTACATAATATCTCAGAAATCTTCCCGCATCATCGCGGGAAAATCCAAAAGTCATCTGCGTTAAATCGTTTGTGCCAAAAGAAAAAAATTCTGCTGTCTGGGCTATTTCTTTAGCCGTCAGCGCTGCTCTGGGAACTTCAATCATAGTGCCTACGAGATAGTTTATTTTTACCGAATGTTTTTTCATAACTTCCTGCGCTACCTCATCTATGTATTTTTTAGTCAAATTCAATTCGTTAATATGGCCTACTAAAGGAACCATTATTTCCGGGATTACTTTTATTTTGTCTTTTCTTAATTCTGCTGCTGCCTCTAAAATTGCCCTAACCTGCATTTTTATTATCTGTGGATAAACTATGCCTAATCTGCAGCCTCTAAATCCTAACATTGGGTTGAATTCGTGAAGGGATTCAGACACTTCTTTGATTTTTTCTTCAGGAATATCTATTTTTGCTGAAAGTTCTTTTCTTTCTTCTTCAGTTTTAGGCAAAAACTCATGCAGAGGAGGGTCTATCAACCGGATAGTTACCGGCAGATTTTTCATAGTTTTGAAGATTCCTTTGAAGTCGTCTTTTTGCAAAGGCATAAGTTCATCTAAGGCTTTTTGTCTCTCTTCCATAGTCTCCGAAAGAATCATTTTTTGCATTTTCGGAAGCCTGTCCTGAGCAAAAAACATATGCTCTGTCCGGCATAAACCAATACCTTCAGCGCCGAAATTGCGGGCAGTTTCAGCGTCAAAAGGGGTATCGGCATTTGTCCGTACGCCTATTTTTCTTATTTTGTCAGCCCACTGCATAAATACTTTAAACTCTCCGGCAAGTTTTGGCTGAATAAGTTCTGCACTGCCGGCAAATACCTCTCCGGTTGAACCGCTAATACTGATTACATCGCCTTCTTTCAATTCTTTATTTTTAATTTTTACTATTTTTCTGCTTTCATCTACCACTGCCGCGGAACAGCCTACAACGCAGGGTTTACCCATTCCTCTGCCTACAACCGCAGCATGGGAAGTAAGCCCGCCTGTAGAAGTTAATATGCCTTCTGCCGCATGCATTCCACCGACATCTTCAGGAGAAGTTTCTTTTCTTACAAGCACTACTTTTTCTCTCTTCTCAGCACTTTTTATTGCATCTTCTGCACTAAATACGATTTTCCCCACTGCAGCGCCAGGAGAAGCCGGCAGGCCTTTTGCCAGAAGTTCTAATTTAGAATCCGGAGATATCATTGGATGCAAAATCTGGTCTAATTGCTCAGGTTTAACTCTAAGTATAGCAGTTTCTCTGGATATTAGTTTTTCTTTCACCATATCCACTGCTATCTTTACTGCCGCAGGAGCCGTTCTTTTTCCTGTCCGTGTCTGAAGAAAAAACAGCCGGCCTTTTTCTATAGTAAATTCCATATCCTGCATATCCTTATAGTGCTTTTCCAGTTTTTTCTGTATGTTGAATAATTGGGCATAAACTTTAGGCAGTTTTTTCTGTAAAGATTCTATGGGCTGAGGAGTTCTTATCCCTGCGACAACATCTTCGCCCTGGGCGTTTATCAGAAACTCTCCATAAAACTTCTTTTCTCCAGTAGAAGGATTTCTGGTAAAAGCAACTCCTGTTCCGGAATCTTCACCCATATTTCCAAATACCATAGACTGAACATTTACTGCAGTGCCTAAATCATGCGGAATTTTATTCAAATTGCGGTAAGTAATTGCACGGGGATTGTTCCACGAGCCAAACACAGCGTCAATAGCCATTTTTAACTGTTTCCAGGGGTCCTGCGGAAAATCATAGCCCATTTCTTTGGTAAACAACGCTTTAAACTGTCTGACTGCGTCTTTCCAGTCTTCTGCATCCAGTTCAATGTCTGATTTTACTCCTTTTCTTTCTTTTATTTTTTCTATAATATGTTCAAATTTGTCTTTTTCTATTCCTAAAACTACATCGGAAAACATCTGGATAAATCTGCGGTAAGCGTCAAAAGCAAAACGCGGGTTTTGGGATTGTTTTGAAAGCCCCTCTACCGCTATGTCGTTTAACCCCAGGTTAAGAATAGTATCCATCATACCCGGCATAGAAATTGCGGCTCCGCTTCTTACAGACACTAACAGAGGGTCACTTTTGTCTCCAAATTTCTTGCCCATAGATTTCTCAATCTTATGGACATATTTCTTTACTTCATCCATAAACCCCTGAGGATAGGTCTTTCTATTAGCATAATAATAGGTGCAGATTGCCGTAGATATTGTAAATCCCGAAGGCACAGGTATGCCTAAATTAGTCATCTCTGCTAAATTTGCGCCTTTGCCTCCTAAAAGATTTTTCATCTTAGCATTTCCTTCGGCTTTGCCGTCACCGAAAAAGTAAATGTATTTGCCTATTTTTTTAGTTTTGGAAGTTTTTTTAACCATTACACCCTCCTTGATTTTTTTGGATTGTTAATCAATTATTTTTCTGACACCGCAATTTCCGATAATTATACATTAAAAAACTTATATTACAAGTATTTTCATTTTAGGAAACTATTTTTAAAAATAAGTTTGATATTTTAAGCATAAGGCAGTAATTTATTGGAAATTATTTTAGCCTCAAGGTGATATCCGGTAAATTTATCCAGAAGACTGAATACTTCTTTTTTTGCAGCCGGGCCGAGGTTGAGCCTTAAACATTCTTCAAACGGCCTATGCTGGATAAATTCAATAATTTTTGCCGCCTGCCCGGATATTCTTATCGTGTTTCCCTGAGAAAAAGCGCATTTCCGGCAGACGAACCCTCCTGATTTGAGACTGAAAAAATATTCCCCTGCCAATGACTTTTTGCATACAGCGCATTGGGATAAAACAGGCTCTATGCCTAACTGTTTCAGAACCTTTACCCTAAAGGCAAAGAATGCCCTGTCAACCGGTTTCTCCTCTATTGCTGACAAAGATTTGTAAAGCAAATTGTAAGTTTCATGGTCCGGCTTATGCAGAGGAAAGGTTTTGTCTATAAACTCTGCCATATTTGAAGCGAGGATATATTTATTTAAGATGGAAAAGGAAAAAGAAAAATCTTTCAGTAAATAAGCAGCGGAAACCAGCCATAGTTCACTGGGCCTTTCGTAAAAAACAAATTCATTTACAGTAAAAACGTCCAAAGAAGTGATGAAATAATCCGGATGGGTATAAAACCCCTTAAACAGCCCGGAGATTTTGCCGAACCTGCGGGTATAAATTACGGCTATTCTGCTCGTTCTCCTTAGATCAAAAGTTCTCAGGACAATTCCTGTATCTTTTTGTATGCCCATATGACTTATAACTTAGGCGGTATTGTTATTATCCGGCGGCGCAGTCTTTTTAATGATAAAAGAAACGGTTCTGTCTTCGGTCTTTTCTTTGCGAAAAGAAAAGACCTTTTCATTTGAGCAAAAACTGCAAATGCCTAAATCCAGAATATTCTGCGGATTGGCGTTGTTTTGCATAAGTTTTACTTTTATAAATCCGGCTAAGTCAAAAAACAGCCGGCCTTTTTCAACGCTGAATTCCGTATGGCCGGAATACTGAGCGGCAGACTTTTGCGGCCGCAAATGGACAAACGGCAGAAAAGGCTCTATCTTTAAAAAATCGCTTTTAACTTCAAAGCATTCTTTTCTTAATCCCGGGCCTAGAATAAAGACAAAATCGGAAAAATCCTCTACTCCTCTTGTCTTTAATACTTCAGACAACTTATCTATTATTCCCTGTTCTGCCGGCTTCCAGCCTATGTGAAGTATGCCGGCTAAACTGCTGGATCTTCCGGCGAAAAACAAAGGGATGCAGTCAGCAGTCCGAATAATTCCGGCAACTGCGGGTTTTTCTAATACAATTCCATCTGCCGAAGCATTCAGGTATTCCTGGACAACAGTCTGCCTGCCTACAAATACAATATCTGAACCGTGAACTTGGTTTAAATACAAACACTCATTGAAAAAAATTCCGCCCGCGGCTTTTATTGTCTCAACGGCGCGGGGAATATCCCGGCCGCTGATATTCCTGTCAGTAAACCCGGCAGTTATGCCTTTAGGCAGGATACCTTTTATTAAATAAACATTGTTTTGCAGAAAAAGCCCGGCCATTTCAAAAATCTGCAGAGACTATTTTATTCCGCGAAGCCTTCCCCTTAATAATTTTTAAAGAGGATTTTCTAACGCCTAAATATTTGGCAAAAACTTCCAAAACTTCTTTATTGGCTTTGCCCTTTTCCGGCGAGGAATTAATGTAAACTTTTATTACCCCGTTTTTTTGTTCTACTTTTTGCCGGCTGGAATTAGGGGAAACTTTTATGTTAAAAAGTTTAGGGGAGTTTTGCATTAGGTATTAAGGCTTATTCTCTAATTTTTCTATTCTTTTTTCCAGCCTGTGCAAAACTTCTATAACAGGGTCAGGCAGTTTATTGTGGTCCAAATCTACTCCGCTTACTTTCCTGGGAGTTTTAGACACAACGGCCCTTCCGGGAACTCCCACTACAGTTGCGGATTTAGGGACATCGTGGATAACCACAGAGCCTGCGCCTATTCTTGCTCCTTCTTCCACTGTAATCGGACCTAAAAGTATGGCCCCTGCTCCGATTACCACTTTATTTTTTATTGTAGGGTGGCGTTTAATTTTTTCCCGGGAAGTCCCGCCTAAAACTACCCCTTGGTAAATAAGCACATCATTGCCGATTTCTGCAGTTTCGCCGATAACCACCCCCATACCATGGTCAATAAAAAACCTACGGCCTATTTTGGCGCCGGGATGGATTTCTATCCCTGTAAAAAACCGGCTGATATGAGAAATTAACCGGGCAAAAAATTTTATGTCCTTCTGCCAGAACCAATGGGCAATTTTATGCGCCCAAATAGCATGCAGACCGGGATAGCAAAAAACAACCTCCCATACGCTTCGCGCAGCCGGGTCTTCTCTGAATGCGGTATTTATATCCTCTTTTAACCGGTCTATCATCTTCACAAATTTATTATAACAAACAGAGGGCAAAAAGCAAATCGCTCAATTTTGCGGTCTGTGTCAAGTTTTAGATCCAATTCCAATGTAGGAAGCCGACCTTTTAAGACTGTCTTGTTTGGGGTCGCTTCATAGATGATTTTAGAACAAGCTTGTTTGAATTGCAAGATGATTTTGAAATTTTGTTAAAAGAAGTCTCAGTAGCTTAATCCTCTACCCTACTCCATAGTCTACATTATTTTTCTTGAATAACAACTGTGTAGAGGTAAAATTACAATATGGTTTAGGGACGGAAATATTATTCCTTCCGGTAGCCCGGATAATATTTTGGGATCCCGCTGGATGGGGCTAAATATAAAAGGATATGGCATTTATGGAGGCTATAAAATAAATCGTAAGCGAGGTAAAACTCAAGACTGTATTTCTATGCTAAATGAGGACATAGAAGAAGTATATAACCTTGTTCCTGTGGGCACGAAGGTTATAATAGAATGAAGTCTGTTAGCTATTTAAGAGTATCAAGTAAAGAGCAGGATGAGCAAGGATTACTTTATACTTTAGATAATTGAGAATGATAAATAAGAGAATCAATTTTGTGTTTATTATTATCGGCTTGCTTTTGTTGCCATATTATACCGAGGCTTCAACACAGTGGATAAAGAAAAAAGATGTTTCTCTTGAAATAGGTAAAAACAACAATATTTTGCTTAAATATAAAAATAAAATCTTCCGTTATCCTAATCCAAAGAATAAGTATATTGGAATTAAGAAAGTTATTAAAGCTGACATAAACGGCGACGGAGAAAAGGAATATATTATTGGAGCTCAACTTCCTGACAACCCAAATGATAAATATTCTTATGCGTTTGGATGTGTGCTTATATTCAGCCATAAAAAAGAAGGCTTTTATCCGGATAAAGTTTTCTTTGTGGGGGATTGGTTTGAAGACGTTAGATTTTTCGATATAAATAAAGACGGTGTTCTTGATTTAGTGGTAGAAGGAAATAGCGGGGCGCACTGGTCAGAGCTTAGAATTGTAAGTTACCAGAACAGAAAATATGTGACTTTGTGGAATACAGGAAGTCCAAGCGGAGCTTTCTTCCAAGTAGATAAGGAAGGCACTGCGCAGGTTAAAATAGGGATACCTTTATTGGGTGAGAAAAAAGGTTGGTGCTATGCCGATGAACCGGACTGGGAAATATGGGAGTGGGATAGCAAAGAAGAAAAATTTGTCTACAGCCAAGGTAAGACAAGATTCAGCCGGGTTTGGCAACTGCAATCTAAAGTAATAGAGAATATCCCAGCCTTTTCTAAGATGATAGAATGGGGAAACCATAAGTAACTTTATAGATTTAGGAGGCGACTTAAAGGTCCTTAGAAGTAGATAAAAGGTCCCAAGATATTATGGAGAAAAAGATGAAGATGATAAATAGAAAAAGCGAGAAAGAAGGGTTATTAAGAAAATTTGTAAAATTGGGGATGAGCTCTACAGATTCTACACTAATAGGGTTAGCTAAACAAAGTGCTAAAAGACTAAAAATACCTTTCTTTCCTCAGTCCGAAAGGATATACACAAATAGAA